>NZ_AHCD03000044.1:694298-1041447 GCF_000238295.3 Pseudoalteromonas rubra | reverse complement strand
TTTCCTGCTTATCGCACAGGTAAGTGCTGGTGCCCACGGTGGCTTCAGTTGGACCGTATTCGTTAATCCAGCGGACATTTGGCAATCGCTCGCTGAGTTCGGCCAACAGCGCAACGGGTAACGCCTCACCGCCCACTACCACCTTATGTGCAGCGTTAAAACAGCGCTCTTCTGACAAGCCACACTGTTTCAGTACTGCAACAACCCCTTGCAAATGCGCCGGTGTTACTTTAAAGACCCCGGCAATATTGCCGCACAGGCGGTTAGCCAGCTCTTTTAACATTCGCTCATCATCAGCCAGCATATCGATGCTTATTCCCCGCAATAACGCAGGCCAGATGGCGGTTACTGTGGCATCAAACGCCAAAGGGGTACTGACGACGCTAAAACTGGGTTGCTCGTCCAGGTAAGCATGACAAGCATGGTCAAGATAAAGCGCCAGGTTGCCATGGGATATCGCCACACCTTTGGGCTGACCTGTGGTGCCTGAGGTATAAATCACATAGGCCAGATCTGAGGATTCAGTGCTGGCAAAACGCTCGCGCAGCTGTCCGGGCTGCCAGCTCAGTGGACTATCCATAACCAGCACTGACAACGGCGGCTGCTGCACCGCATCAATTACAGGCTCTAACTGTGACAGGAGTTTGTTATTGGTCAGCAACCAGCTTGCGCCACTGTCTCGCACAATAAACTGACAGCGCGACGCAGGCAGTGTCGGATCAATCGGCACATAGGCGGCTCGCACTTTAAAGGCCGCCAGCATAGCAACCAGTTGGTCACACCCAGCTCCGAGACACAGCGCAATGCGTGCTCCCGACTTAACGCCCTGCTCCAGCAAGTAACTGGCCAGGGTATTGGCTTTTTGCTCTAACGCCAGATAGCTGAGCATGCATGCATCCGCATCACGCACGGCCAGTTGGTTTGCGGCACTTTGTACCCGGGCAGTAACCTGACTGTGAATACACTGTGATGATATGGCCGTGTCTGCGCCTTTGATGCTCACCAGTTGCTGCTGACGCGACTGACTCAGCAGGGCTAAACGTTCCACCTGGTGCTCGGGAGATTTAAGAATGGCACTGATCAACACCTCAAAAGAATCAGCCAGTGCCGCGATTGTCGCCCCTTTAAACAACGCTGAGCTAAAGTTCCATTCCAGCTCAATGCCATCGCCCTTTTCAATTGCGTTGACCTCCAGGTCAAACTTCATCATGGGCTCACTCGGCGCTTCGACTTCAATGTGCAACTGTGGCAGCACCAGGTCGGTGGTTTCGTTATTTTGCAGTGCAAATAAAATCTGGAAAATGGGCTGATGCCCCAGGTTACGCTCAGGCTTAAGCGCTTCCACCAACTGCTCAAAAGGCAGCGCCTGATGCTTAAACGCATCCAGGATCACCTGTTTTTGCTGCTCCAGTAACTGATTGAAGTTTTGCCCAGACTGGGTGCGCGTGCGAATCACCAAGGTATTAACAAAAAAGCCAATCAAATTAGCCACTTCATTGTGTTCACGACCCGCAACCGGTGAGCCAATCACCACATCGTTTGTCTGGCTGTAGCGCTGTACCAGCAATGAAAATACCGTATGCAGCCACATAAACAAAGTCACGCCTTGTGCTTTACAGTGTTCATGAATGGCTCGGGTGAGTGCAGCACTCAGACGTTGTGTGTGTCGCGAACCACTTAGCTGTGCCATGGCAGGACGCGGATAATCAAGTGGTAACTGGTGCAGCGGCGGATGGCCTTCTAAGGTTGTCTGCCAGTGCTGTAAATCTGCCTGATTGGCCTCTTTCGCCCAAATGTTGCGCTGCCAGTGTGCAAAGTCGCCATATTGCACAGCCAATGGCTGAGTCAGCTCAGCCGGTAACTGATAGCCGGACTCTTGGGCAAAATGGCGATAGAATGCGATAAACTCTCGCACCAGAATAGCCATCGACCAGCCGTCGCTGGCAATATGATGCATATTGAAGTGCACCCGATAATCGTCTTTGGCAAACTCAACCAACAGTACCCGCACCAGCAGATCCTGAGTCAGGTCAAATCGCGCCGTCGCGTTGTCATGTGCTCCCTGCTGCCAGCGCTGTTGCCGGGCACGTTCGCTCATTTTCGTCAGATCTAACTGAGTTAACGGCAACTCGAATTGATCGCGCACCTGCTGCACAGGTTCAGCCGCCCCCGCCGCTTTAACTATCCGTGACCTAAGCACCTCATGACGTGCGATGAGCGCCTTCAGCGCTGCACTGAAAGCGGCCTTATCGAGCGTGCCACTGAATTTAAATCCGGCTGGCATATGGTACTGCGTGCTCGACTCCTGAAGCTGTTCAATCAGCCACAGCCGCTGCTGGGCAAACGACAGAGGCAGTGCCTGTTCCCGTGATACGGGCTGAATAGCATGCACAGCTGCGATAGGCTCACAGTGCTCCAGTGCCTGCGCCAATGACGCTATGGTCGGTGTTTTAAACAGCTGAGGTAACGTCACCTCAAGGTGTTTCTGTTGACGAATTTGACTGATCAACTTGATGGCCAGTAAGGAATGACCACCGAGGTCAAAAAAGCTGTCGTGCAGATCGATATGCTCTGTCAGCAAAGTGTCGCGATAGAGCTGATACAAATAAGATTGCATGGCTGTCAGCGCTGTCAGATCTATACTTCTGCTGGCTCTGCCTTCCCCCTGTTGTGCCAGAGCTTTGAGGGCTTTGCTATCTACTTTACCATTGGCGGTAAGCGGGATAGCTTCAACACGATTGAACTGTCCGGGGATCATATACGGCGGCAGGTATTGCGCCAGATGAGTACGCAAATGGCTGTCCGGCGGCACATTGCCGTTAAGGTAGAGAAGATGGGCCTGCAACAACTGCTGCCCTTCATCAACTGTCACCGCACAGTCACGCACACCATCCAGTTCGCGAAGATAATGACAAATCGCGTTAAGGTCGATGCGATAACCGCGAAGTTTGATTTGCTCGTCGGTGCGACCACAGTATCTTAGATAACTCAGCCTGCCCTGCTCGTCGCTCTGCCACTGTACCAAATCGCCACTGCGGTAGAAGCGCATTGGCGGCTGATCAGCCACACTCAAAGTGACAAACTTGGTTTGATTCAGCTCGTCCAGATTGACGTAACCCGGGCTGACTACTGCCCCTCCAATCAATAGCTCACCTGGTGTATTAGCAGGCACCGGCTGATCACACTGATCAACGACCAGCATTGCAACACCGGGGTTGGGCAGACCGATAGGTACATCCGGATAACGCAGTGCGGCCTGCGGATTCAGATCCGGGGTCAGCGAAAAGACGCTACAACCTACGGTTGCCTCAGTCGGACCATATTCGTTAACCCAGGTACACGCAGGCAACTTAGCACGCAGCGCTATCAGTAAATCGCTGTCCAATGCCTCGCCCCCAATCACTATGGTGTGAGGTGCGCTATTGCTGCCCAGTTCATCCATCAGCGCCTGTACAGCCCGCAAATGTGCCGGTGTCAGTTTGAATAAACGCGGTCGGATGGCATTGAACAGGAGCTCAGTAATGGCTGCGAGCTGATGAGGGCCCTGAGTCACGATTTCAACCTCACCGCCACACAGTAAGGGAGGAACCAGTGCGGTGATCGTGGCATCAAATGCCAAAGGTGTACTTACCACCGCAAGCGGTAAGGTCGCGTCGGCATCGAGATAAGTATCCATGGCATGAGATAAGTAAACATTCAGATTTCCATGGCTGATCATCACCCCTTTTGGCCGCCCGGTAGAGCCCGATGTATAAATGATGTAACACAAGCGCTGGGCATCTGAGATCTGCGATTCCCCTAACTCTTCCAGGCCAGGCACAGACACTGGGTAACCGGCAAAATTAGACTCAACGTCAAATAAATCGTCAAGAAACAGAAAGTCGGTGCCGCTGTCGATGAGTTTTTCGGTATCTTCGCTGAGTGCCAAAATCATCACGATATCGGCATCTTCTACGATATAAGACAGAGATTTCTCTGGTGTATCGTAATGCAGAGGCACATAGACGTGACGTGTTTTAAGAATAGCCAGCACCGCAATAACCATAGCGGGACCGGACGGGAGTAATAAAGCAATCCGGCTTTGCTCATCAAATCCCATTTCAAGCAGGCAATGCGCCAGCTGATTGGCACGCTGCTCCACTTCCAGGTAACTGTATGATTCACCATTACATCGCAGCGCAATGCTATGAGGCTGGATTTCAGCAATCGCGCTGAAGTGATGGTGCCAACCAATATCACTGCTGTCTTGTTCGTTCTGGGGGGCGCTATAGGCCAGTATTTGTGTTAGCTGCTCAGAGTCTATCAAACTCAGCTCGCTCACACGGCGCCGTGGTGTTTCCAGACAGGCGCTCAGCAACTGGGTGTACTGACGGGCGAAAGACTCAATGCTGTGCTCCTGCCACAAGGCACTATCGTAGAGCCATTCAACCTGCAAGGTATCGCCACAATCAATCACTGACACTTCCAGATCCAATTTAGCGCTGCGCACGCCGGTGTCATTCACGGTGACATCCAGGCCTTCCAGTTGCAGTGCTTCGTTGATCTGATTGTTGACCCGAAAGACCACCTGAATTAACGGGTGAATACCCAAACTCCGCTCGTTGTTGAGCGCTTCAACCAGTGTATCGAATGGAATATGCTGATGAGTCAACGCACTTTGCAGTGTCTCACTGCTTGTCGTCAACACATCACTGAACGTCATATTGGACTCAATATGATGACGAAGCACCAGAGTATTGATGAAGTTGCCAATAACAGGCTCAAGTTCACTGAACTCACGCCCGGCAACCGGCGTACCCAACGCCACGTCTGATTGACCCGACAGGCGGCTCATCCATAACGCAAAGGCACTCTCCAGCACACCAAACAAGGTTTGTCCGCTTGTTGTAACAAAGCGGCGCAGTACCTGGGTTAACTCAGCCGGCAGCTCGTAACAATGTAAAGACCCCCCACTAATCACTCGGTTTTCCCGGGCGTTATCCTGGGGTAATTCATGGACCCGGGGCAAGTCGGCCAGCTGATTTTGCCAGTACGTCAAACTCGTTTGCCACTGAGGCTGAGTCGCCAGGTTGCGTTGCCAGTGCACATAGTCAATGTAACTGTGCGTGAGCTTTGGCAACCCTGTTTGAGTGCCCTCACAAGCCTGGCGATAAGCGGCTTCCAGTGCGCGACACAGCACCCCGATTGACCAACCATCCGAGACGATATGGTGCATAGTCACAATAAGCACATACAGTTGTGCATCGAGCTGCAGCAGCTGACCTCGTAACAGCAGCTCCTGCTTCAGGTCGAATCCGGAATGATAATCCTCAGCCAGCAGCCGACGCAGGGTGTCTGCCTGCCGTTCATCATCAAAGCCACTTAAATCCCGTTGCTGTAACACAAAGTTCAGGGTGTCATTGAAAGACTGGACCGCTTCGCCCTGCTCGTTTTGGTCATAATTAAATCTTAGAATGGCGTGCTGCTGAACCACCTGTTCAAATGCCTGAGACAAGGCCGCGATATTCAGCGCACCTTTAATCGTGAAAGCGCCCTGCAAATTATATTGCTTGCTGTGGCCCTGCATCTGATCAACAAACCAGATCCGCTGCTGTGCAAAAGACAGTGGATGTGCGCCAGATTGGTCAACCGTCACCAAGTTATGGCCTACATGAATGTCCTGTCCAAGCAGGCAACGTTCCAGTTTCTCCACCGTGGGGTTGGCAAAAATGGCTTGCAATGACAACACTCGTTCAAATCTGGCGCGAATATGATTGGCAAGTCGCATGGCCAGTAAAGAATGACCACCGATTGCGAAAAAGTCATCGTCTGCAGAGACCTGAGACACACCTGTCAAGTCACTGAATAAGGTAGCCAGCTGTTGCTGTAGCTCTGTTTTAGGTGGCGTGTAATTACGCGCCTCGCTAAGCGATAAAGTTGCCAACTGCTTGCGGTCAACCTTGCCATTACCAAGCACCGGCAATTTTGCCAGTGCTTTAAAATGGCTGGGGATCATGGCCTGAGGTAACAGTGCACTGAGTGCATCTCGCAACGCGCCGGAGGTAACCGCTTCCGCCTCGCTGGCAGCAACATAGTAGGCCACTAAGGTATCAATACCGGCCTGTTTGCGGGCTGTTACAACCGCACTTTTTACCTGTGGTAGGGCCGTCAGTTTTGCTTCAATTTCACTGATATCAACGCGATAGCCACGGATCTTGGGTTGGTTATCTAGTCGACCCAGGTATTCCAGCTCCCCCCGATGGGTTAACCGGACTCTGTCACCGGATCGATAAAAACGCGCTAATTTTCCGCTTTGCGTATCACAGTGAACAAAGTAACGATCTGTCAACTGTGGTGCACGCAGATACCCATCGGCCAGGGACGAACCACCAATGTATAGCTCACCCGGCATACCCAATGGCACCGGCTGAGCCTGTTCATCCAGTACCAATACCCGGGTATGTGCCAGCGGCTTTCCAATGGGGTAATGTTCACTGTTGGCATGTCTCTGGGCAGTAACGGTATGCGTTGTCACCCCAATACAGGTTTCACTGGGACCATAGTGATTAACGATATGTGCTGCCGGATAATGATCCTGTAGATCGCTCACCAGAGCCACGTCCAGTGCTTCACCACCGAGTATCCACTGCTCTATGGCGGGCTGGTTCTCACCCAGGGCTGCAATGTGAGGTATTAACTCTCGAGCAAATGACGGCGTTATTTTTAGCAAATTGACCTGCTGTACCGTCAGCATCTCTGCCAACTGCTGAGGTTCAGGGAGTGTGAGGCTCCCAGGCATAACAACTGTGCCACCCTGCGCAAGTACCGGGTAGATACCAGTCAGGCACAGATCGGTCGCGAGCCCAGTGACAATCCCGGCACGTGTATGCGACGAAAACTCAATACGATGCGTAATCGACTCACAATAACTGGCCAGGGCACCATGGCTCATAGCCACACCTTTTGGTTTACCCGTCGATCCGGAGGTAAAGATCACATAAGCCAGGTCCTGTTCATCGCGCCTCAGCGCAACTTCTGACTCTTCTGATAATGTGCCGTTTCGTTTTAACAGCTGATGGTAATCCCAGGCGACAATTTCGTGTTCATTCAGTGTAGCCTGCATCTGCTGTGTCATCTTTTCAGTATCACACACCAACAAGGTACGACAGCCAGCCTGCGCCATAATTTCTATGATCCGCAGTACAGGGGTATCCTGCTCTATGGGCAAATAAGCGGCCCCGGCGCGCATCACGCCTATCAGCGCAACTAGGCTGTGAACCTGGCGATTGACCAGTACGGCAACCACTTCTTCACCCTTTGCAACGTCATGGAGCGCACCAGCCAGACTGGCGCTTTGTCCACCGAGTTCAGCGTAACTCACTGACTGAGATGGATTATCAGCATCCACAATTGCCATGTGTTTCGATGTTGCCTGAGCGTGTGCCAGGATCTGAGGTAACACCAAAGGCGCTGATGTCGTGTCAGTCGCTTTGTTCAGTTGTTGTTGCGCAGCTTCCACTGACGGCAATTTAACCCCGCCAAGTGACTGAGCCAGATCGTCATTTAACGTGCGCACTAACGCCTCGAAATCACAGGCAATCTGAGCAATCAACTCGGATGAAAACAAGCCAACATTATATTCAAGTTCAGCCTGCATGCCGTTGTCATGCGTCGCCAAATTTAACGTCAGGTCAAATTTGGCAGTGTGATTATTCAGCGTGAACAGTTGTGCTTCCAGTGCGCCGGATCGTAATGGCGTTGGTGGCAGCGCATCATAATTAAACAGCACACTAAACAACTGAGAGGTATCCGCCAGCCTGGCAAGTGCGTCCTGAGAGACACTTTGATTTTCCAGCGCCTGTGTCACCTTTGACTGAGTGCTACGAGCCAGCTCGTTAAACAGCATATCGCCATCCAGCTGTTGACGTAGTGGCAGTGTGTGGATAAAACAGCCGACCATGGACTCAAACTCACTCTGCTCACGACCCAGAACGGGCACGCCAACCGTGATGTCCTGTTGCTGGCTGTAGCGATGGAGCAACACATAAAACACGCTCAGTAGCGCAGCAAATGGGGTGACGCCCAGCTGCTGACAACTTTGTTCAAAACGCTGGCACAGTGCCTCATTCAATGTAAATTGGTGGCTGGCTCCGCGAAACGAAGCCTCAGCTTGCCTGGCAAAGCTGGTGGGCATAGCAAAAGGCGAAAAGTCCATAAGCTGTTGTTGCCAGTAGGCATGCTGTTGCAGGTAGTCATCAGACTGTAAAAAGCGCTTTTCCCAATGTACATAATCCAGATATTGTAACGGTACCGTCTGTGGCACCTCCTTTGCCTGCAATATATCCAGCAATTCATTTACCAGTAACTGAACCGACCAACCATCGGCTACCAGATGATGCAGCATCAGATAGACCCACTGCCCCTGATTTTCATCCGCTGTGCTAATCAAGGTGGCGCGTATCGGTAACGCTTTTTGCAGATCAAACCCTTGCTGCAACACAGGTTGTAACTCAGTTTCAATCTGCCCCCGGCTTGCAGGCTCAGACACAAACAACTGGGTTAAGGTCAGGGACAACTCGGTATTCACACGCTGACACCCGCCTTGATCTGTGGCGAAAAATTGGCTGCGCAAAATATCATGACGGGCCAGCAAGGTATTCAGGGCGGCTTCAAGCTGCGCTTTACCGACAGGCTGTGATAGCCTGAGTAGTCCAGACATAGTGTAGGCAACATCACCGCCATGATACTGGTCGATAAGCCAGATCCCCTGCTGAGAGGCGGACAGCAACCCCTGTTTTTGATGGTGCGCCTGCATATACTCAATCAGCGCCGGCTTGTGCGCTTTAATTTTATTGAGCTGTGCAGCTGGCACAGTTGCAAGGTGGGTACGCAGTTTCAGGCGACCCTCTTGCAGATAAACATAAATACCCTGACCATCCAGTTCGGCCAATAACGCTTCAATCGCTGAATTTTCCATACTTACAAGTCCATCTCCGTCATGGATTGATCATCTAATGCCACACTGATATCGCGACCACTGACAATATTACTGAGGCGTTCAACGCCTTGTGAGTCTGTCACTGGCCCTGCACTCACCAGCTCTTCCACACGCACTGCCAATTGCATGACACTGGGGTTATCAAAGATGTCTCCCACTGTCGCTCTGATGGCAAAGTGCTGGTTTAACCGAGAGACCAGCTGCATGGCCAGCACCGAATTGCCACCACACTCAAAGAAGTTGTGTCGGGTACCCAGCTGCTCCGTGTTTAGCAACTCGAAATAGAAGGTCAGGATCTGAGTTTCAACCGGGTTGCTCGGCGCGCATAAAGTGGTTTGTGTCGCATTGCTGGTGTCGGGTACCGTCAGCGCGTTACGATCCAGCTTGCCATTGGCCGTGGTTGGCCACTGCGAGAGCCAGCACAAATACTCCGGCAACATATAAGCTGGTAGGTGATTAGCCAAGGCACTGCGCAGCGCACTGATATTCCAGCGCTGTGCCAGTTCGCCCTGTTCAATGGCATAAGCACACAACGCCCTCTGATCTTGCGCTGTGGTTTTAATAAATACACGCACATCCACATCACTCAGCACCTTACGTAATTGCGCTTCTATCTCGCCCAGTTCAATCCGGTGACCGTGCAATTTGACTTGATGATCGAGGCGGCCGTCGAGTTCAAAGCGGCCATCAGCCAGCCTGCGGGCTCTGTCACCGGTTCGATAAAGTCTTTCACCGTGTTCACCATCAAGCTCATAGGTAACAAAACGTGCGTCGGTTAGCTCAGGTCGTGCCAAATAGCCATTGGCCAGGCCAGCCCCGCCTATCCATAGCTCCCCCCATACGCCATCAGGCTGCATGTCAGCACTCGATGTCGCATCTTCACTCAACACAATCAGGCGAGTATTGGCGACAGGCTTGCCGATGGTGATATCGTCAGGGTCAAGGATCTGAGTGGTTGCAGACCAAATGGTGGTTTCGGTGGGTCCGTACATATTCCACAGCGCCTTTGCCTGCGAAAGCAGTTGCGCAGCAAGTACCTCAGACAAGGGCTCTCCGCCGCTCCAAACGGTTAACCCGGCAACACAATCTGGGCGGGCCGAGAGCAGTAATTGCCACAAGGTTGGCGTGGCCTGCATGACAGTCACCGACTGTTGACCAATGAGCTCAAGCAGCGCATTTGGGTCGCTACAGGCCTGATCGCTGGCCAGCAGCACTGTTGCGCCAACCATCAGGGGACCGAACAATTCCAGCAATGCAATGTCGAAGGAAATGGTGGTCACGCTCAACAGGCAATCAGTCCGGCACAGGCCCGGTTCCCTCACCATTGTATGTAACAGATTTGCCAGCGCGCCATGACTGATCTCAACCCCTTTTGGCTTGCCTGTGGAGCCTGATGTGTAAATCACATAAGCACGTTGCTGAGGTGAGATTGCCTGGGCTTCAAATGTACTCGGGCATGAAGCAATCTCAGTTTGTCGGGCATCCAGGTCGACAACATCAATATGAGTATTAGCAATAGCGATTGCCGCTTCACTCAGCTCATCACACAACAAGAAAGCAGCCTGGCTGTCGTTTAGCATGTCCTGCAATCTGGCCTGCGGAAAGCTCAAATCAAGAGGTAAAAACGCGGCACCGGTTTTCAACACGGCCAGTAAAGCCACCAATAGCTCGGTCCGCCGTGGCAGCGCAATGGCTACCAAAGAGTCACGGCCCACGCCCTGTGCAGCCAGGTAATTTGCAAGCTGGTTGGCGCGCGCTTGCAATTGCTCATAACTGAGCGACTGTCCTGCGCAAATCAATGCAGTCTCTTGTGCAGAGCGCACCACTTGCTCTGTTAATGCATCCAGCAGCAACGGCAAAGCTGGGCTGTCAGCAACCGGCGCCAGCAACTGTGCCCGAGTCTCGCTGTCCAGCAAACTTGCATGGCTGCACGCCTGCTCAGGTTCAAGACTCGCAAACAGAGTGATCAGCGACTGCGTATAGCTGTTCATCATATCGCTGTCGTAGCGTGCACTCAGATACTCCAACTCCAGCGTCCAGTGACCATCCACAGACAACAGGTTGCAGCTTAATTCATACTGGCCAAAGCAGGTATCCGTTGAGCAAGTCGACACATTCAGCCCGGAAAATTCAGGTAAGTGTTGCACTTTATCCAGGTTAAAGAGTGTCTGTGGCAGACACACTGGCTCATGCGTTAGTTCGCTGTATGGCAGGTGCTGATGCTCAAAGGCCTCGAGCAGGCTGGACTGCACTTGCTTAATTAATTCACCCACAGTCAGCGGGTCGGTGAATTCAGCGACGATGGGTAAGATATTGGTGCAATAACCAGGTAAGTGCTGATCCAAATCATCCGGGTCGTAGCTGCCACTGAGTAAGCCCCGATCAGAGACCGGTATGCCAACTGCTATGTGTTTTTGCCCCGTCAGTTTGTGTAACCATAAAGTATAGACAGCCAGTAAGGTGGCAAACTGACCACATCCCTGAGACTGACTCAGCACCTTAATTTGAGGTAACGCATCCAGTGTAAACACCCGCTTTTCAACGGCAAAGCTTTCCTGACTGCCTGCACCGGAACGCATTGGCAGAGTCAGCGCTTCGCACGGGGTCAGTTTACCCAGCCAGTAAGCTTTATCCTGCTGATACCCTTCACTATTCAGGTAATGATCCACGCCCTCAACATAGGCACTAAAGTGCACCATAGCAGGTGGAGTTGATTGACTATCCGCTCGGCTATAATTGTCCGCAATGCGACTCATCAACTGTTGCAGGCTTAGCCCATCGTACAGCACGTGATGCGCACTAATGCTCAGCACATGCTCATGGCTACCGCCTGACAATAAATCAAAGCGGCACAGAGGCTGGACACCAAACTCAAAGGGCCGATAACGCAATTCAGTAAGCCTGGTCTGAAGTGGTTGTGATTTGTCGCTGCACTCATGCTCAGTTAAAGCCAAAGCCTGTCGTGTAAGCTGCACATGCGACAAAGTGAGCGGATCAACGGTGTAACTCAGCAAAGGATAATCGCTTAGCAGCTGAGCAATCGCCTGCGTGAGACGGGTTTTGTCTAAAGGCCCGTTGAGACGCAATACCGCCTGTAAGTGATACGCTTGAGCGCCCTGCTCAGATTTGAGCGCCAGCGCCAGTAGCTGCTGCTGCGCCCCCGTTAACGGGAAACGCTCAGGCTGTGTATCTGTCGGGTCCGGTTCTCCAAAGTACCCGGCCGCTTTTAGCGCCAGCACACTGTCTTTGACAGTCTGGATAATGGCATTAACGTCTGTTTCTGTATGTGCGGCCGACAGAAAACAATTACGCCCCTCCCAGATAAACACGCCACGATTGAGCATTTCATAAAAGAACACGTCCAGATTCTGACTAAAGCGGAAGCGAAACAGAGAGGCAAAATGCTCTATCTGCATTGGAATTTGCTGCTGCGCAAAGAACGTATTCAGTGTTTGTGCAAGATATTGAGTTTTATCGCTAATCGCTTCTTGTAGCTGCGCGCCTTGCGCTTTAATTTCACTCAGAACGGCTTTAGCGCTGGCCATCACCAACGGGTGTTTACAGAAAGTGCCGGCAAAAAAAGTGGTGTCCGCTTGCGGATAAGAGGTATCACCATACTGCCAGACGCCCCCATCAATGCCATCCATATATTCATGACTGCCTGCAACAACACCCACAGGCAAACCGCCACCGACAATCTTGCCATAGGTGGCCATATCCGCCTGGATCCCCAGCATCGCCTGCACACCACCTGGATGCGCTCTGAACCCGGTGATCATCTCATCAAAGATAAGCGCGATCCCCAGCTCGGCAGTCAGCGCTCTGAGTGACTGCAAAAATGCCCAGGGCTGATGCCCAGGATGACGACTTTGCACCGGCTCAACCAGCACAGCGGCAATATCGCGGCCCTGCGCTCGGATAGCATCCAGCGCGGACTCTGCACCATATTCAAGCACCAGATTATCGCTGATCGCCCCCGCTCTGACGCCGCTGCACATAGGTTCAACCGACTCCCCGCCCGGTGCATTTTGCGCCAGCGTGCCGTCATAATGGCCATGATAAGCCCCTTCAAACTGCACGATTTTGTTACGCCGGGTTTTGTTGCGTGCCAGACGTACCGCAGTCATCACCGCCTCTGTGCCGGAGTTGCAAAAGGTAACGCGCTCCAGTGCGGTTAACTCACTGATAAGTTCTGCCACATCACATGCTTGTGCACTTGCCAGCCCCAATTGCAGACCATTCTCTATTTGCTGATTCAGCGCCTTGGTGACAAAGTCAGGCTTGTGGCCAAACAAGTTAACCCCAAAGTCCATGGTAATATCAATATATTCATTGCCGTCAATATCCCAGATCCGACTGCCCTCACAGCGTTGTCCAAAGACCGGATACAGGAGTTCTTTGCTGGACATACGGAAACCTGCCGATGCGCGACAGTCCGCCAGATGTGGGCGATGTTCAGACACCATGGCTTTCGACAAAGGTGTTTTGGCACAATAACGTTCAATCAGTGAAGCCAGATGCTTTTGTACAGATTGACTGCTGGCAGCCGTGGTTATTTGCTTTTGAGCGAACCCGGGTAAAACCTGAGCGGCTTCATTTTGCTGCGCCACTGACTGTTCAGACAGAACTTGCGTGGTTACAGCTTGCGGAGTTGATACCGCAGCAAATGCTGTGCTAACTGGCTGTGTGCCAGTCTGGCCACTCATACCCTGAAGCATGGCTAATTGACGCGCTGCGACCGCTTCAACACTGGTTGCTGCACTGGTATTGGTGACTGACGCGGCAGCCTGCAATTGTTCACGACAAATAGTCGCAACCAACTCAGAGGGTGCAGAAACTGACGTTGACTCGGCCGGTAATGCAAGTACGGTGTCACTGCTGTCTTGTCCTGATGGTAGCGTCGGCGTTGCTTCCTGGCATTGATAATCACTGTGTTCAATGATGTATGCCACCAATAAATCAACCGTACTAAGCGTTTCATAGAACTGGCGTACACTAAACTCCAATCCAAATTCCCGCTCGTAAGTGCGTACAGCATTCATGATCATCAACGAATCCACACCCATTTCCAATAGCGGCACATGAGTCTGAATGTCACTGACTGGCATAGATAACAAGCGCGACAAGGTACTAAGCACAAAATGACGGATCGCCACTTCCCGGGTGATGCTCGCTTGACCTGCCTGCAACTGCGCTCCCTCAGTATCGGGCTGCGCGCTTAATGCAGTTGGTAATTCCGCTATCCAGTAAGGGCTGTGATCAAACGGATACAAAGGCAATGGAACATGGGGCTGAGTGTCATCCGCGTATAGCTGACTCCAGTCAAGCGTTACGCCCAACTCAAACAAACGCCCTTGCACTGATAACAAGCGTGGTAAATCCGCGCCTTTGGCATGCAATACATGTAAAAACTCACACCGTTCAGCAGGGCGATTTTCCTGCAACAGGCCACATAACACCGGTTTAGGCCCCAGCTCAAGGGCACAATAAGCATCTGATAGAGACAGCTGAGCCATGCAAGATTCAAACTGTACCGGCGCACAGATCTGCTCAACCCAATAACCGGGATCGCACAGCCGCAGTGCTTCTTGCTGACCCGTAACTGACGAAATAAAAGGGATTGTTGGCTGGTGATAGGTAACTTGTGCGGCTACCTCAGCGAATTCACTGAGCATAGGTTGCATCAGCGGAGAATGGAATGCCCGCGCTGTATTGATAGCTTTGTGGCGTATACTTGCATCATCAAGCGCCTTGCACAAAGTATCCATGGCACTATTGTGACCAGAAAACACCACACCCGACTCACCATGGTAAGCCGATACCGAGAGCTGACCGGCTATATCAGCCACCAACGCATCAGCCTGCGCACGCTCACAGCGCGCAGTCACCATACGACCATTATCCGCCAGTGCATGCATTAGCCGGCCACGCTCTGCAATCAACTTGATTGCATCGGCAAGCGAAAACACGCCTGCTATACAGGCCGCAGCATATTCTCCAACACTGTGGCTCACCAGGCGTTCCGGCTTGAGACCCCGGCTGAGCCATAGCTGCGCCTGGGCATATTCGATGGCAAATAAACACACCTGAGTCCATTGGGTCTGCGCCAAATACTGCTCGCTCGGATCGCTGTACAAAACAGTGGTTAGTCTTGGTCCCAGCTTATCGCCAAGCAAACGATCACATTCATTGATGGCATCACGAAACACCGGCTGCGACTCATACAGAGCTTTGCCCATATCCGGATATTGTGCCCCTTGCCCGGTGAACAGGAACACCAAATCCCGCGTTGACGCCTGCGCGTCATCAGCAGAACCAGTTAACTGAGCATGATCTTTTAGCGCCGCAACGAGCGCCTCTCGGGTTTCACCGACAAAAGCACAACGAGCTTCCTTGAAATGCGGCATGCTCGCGGTCTGACTGATCAGGGCATCGAACGCTTGTGGCGTTGCCGTGCTCAGTGTATCGGCATAACGACTAACAAGCTCAGTCAGTGATTTGGCAGATTTTGCCGACAATGGCAGCACATACCCCGAGTTTTGCGATGAGGTTTTGCTATCCTGAGCCGTATAAGTTGGTGCCTGGGCACAGATCACATGGGCATTGGTGCCACCAAACCCAAACGAACTGACCGCTGCCAGCCTGTCCTGTCCCGTCTGAGCAGGCCAGCTCTGGGCTTGTGTCGCAACCCGCACCGGCAGCTTTTGCCATGGAATATGGGTGTTGAGCTGCGCGGTATGTAACTGCGCGGGTACTTGCCCTTTATCCAGGCACAACAGCGTTTTAATCAGCCCTGCAAGGCCCGCACCGGACTCCAGGTGACCAATGTTGGCTTTTGCAGAGCCCAGCAGTAAAGGCTGGTTGGGCGCGCGTCCTTCGCCATACACTTTAGCCAGTGCCGATACTTCGATTGGATCACCCAGTTCAGTGCCCGTGCCATGGGTTTCAATATATTGCACATCCGCAGGTGCTAAAGCCGCATTGTGCAAAGCCGACTTGATCACCCTTTGTTGCGATGCACCATTCGGTGCCGTAATCCCATTGCTGCGCCCGTCCTGATTCACCGCACTCCCTTTCAGTACTCCGTAGATCGGGTCTTTGTCGGCCATTGCCTGAGTCAGGGGTTTTAATAACACACAACCCACGCCCTCGCTGCGCACATAGCCATCGGCAGCGCGCGAGAATGTCTTGCAGCGACCATCCTGTGCCAGCATTTGCGCATTCTCACAGGCGTCAGTGACCTCATTACTGAGGATCAGGTTCACACCACTCACCAGCGCCATAGGCATATCACCCGCACGGATCCCGGTCAGCGCATGGTGCAAAGCAACCAAAGAGGAAGAGCAAGCCGTATCTACCGACAGACTCGGGCCCGTAAAATTATAGGTGTAGGACAGACGGTTGGCCGCAATGCTCAGTGCGGTGCCGGTACCGAGGTACGCATTACCCTGCTGTGCCTTGTTCGACATATTGAAGTAGTCATTCTGAGAAATACCCACATATACGCCGACGGGCTGACCGGCCAATTCAGCGGGCATCATGCCGGCTGACTGAATGGCATGGAAGCTGGTTTCAAGCAGCAAACGATGCTGTGGGTCGATGTATCTGGCTTCTGCCGGTGAAATACCGAATAACCCGGCATCAAACTGCTCAATATTATCCAGATACCCTCCCAGACGCGTCTGGCCGAGTTCAGGACACAACGCCTGTCGCACTGCGTTTGGCACACTAATGGCATCGCGTTTATCCATCAACAATTGCCAGTATCCAGTGAGATCTGTGGCTTGCGGATAACGGCATGCCATGCCAATCACAGCCACATCCATATTATCCGTGAGCGCACGCGCTTCACACTGGTATTGCGTGGCCGTCGAATTTGTCGCTTGCTGCGCTGAGTGTTCAGGCACTTGTGCACTCAATCGTTCGCGTACTGAGTCAAACTGACTCAGATGATTAGCAAGCTGGGCAATCGATGGATACTCGTAAAGCACCGTGGCTTCGAGCTCAATATCATGCAGCTCCATCAACTCACCCGAGATCCGTACGGCTTTCATCGAGTCGACACCCAGAGATAAAAAGGTGGCGTCAACATCCAGACTGTTCGGCTGGCGGTCGACTTCGAGCCCCACCACTTCCTGTAAGACAGTGCGTAACGTCGCTTCAATGTCTGTATAAGGCGTGTTTTTTGCTGGGTGTGATGCTTTGTCTGACACGCTCTGCTGAGCTCGTGAACGGGCTAACACGTCAAACGTATTTGCCAGATAATGGCGTTTGTTTTCCTGACGCTGAATTTTGCCGCTGGAGGTTTTCAGGATCCGCCCGGGCTTAATCAACACAACCTCATACGGTGTAATGCCATGTTGTTCGGTAATCGCTGACGTAATGGCGGCAAAGATCTCTTGCTCATTCAGTTTGCGCACCGCCGTGCGCTTGACCTGCTGCACGATAACCAAACGCTCTTCGCCTTGTTCAGACAAATAGGAAAACGCCGCGCCGCCATTATTGTCCATGGCAGCATGCGCCTCCACCACAGTGAGCTCAATATCCTGAGGGTAGTAGTTTTTACCGCGGAAAATCATCACGTCCTTGGCGCGCCCCGTGACATACAGCTCGTTTTGATGAACAAAACCCAGGTCGCCAGTGCGCAAATAAGGGCCGTCATTATCATCAGCAATACGCGCCTGAAAAATCTCTTTGGTCTGCTCAGCCTTACGCCAGTAGCCCTGAGCAACACTGGCGCCTTTCACCCAGATCTCACCGGTATGTCCATCCGCACAGCGCTGTTTAGTTTCCGGGTCCACAATCGCCAGAGTATGACCATGCCAGGTGCTGCCGCAAGACACCGCATAATAGGGCTGATTATCTGTTGGCGTGTTATCGGCAACATGCAAATCATAAAACGACTCTGAGTACGCCGCAGGTTCATTCAGTAACGATGCTTTTCCCTGATGCATCTCTTTACTATCCAGCTGCAGCACCGTCGGCGTTTTCATTAAACGTCCGCCCGTGGCAAATAAGGTGGTTTCAGCCATGCCATAACAGGGGGCCGTGGCCTCACGACGAAAACCGCAGCGTTTAAATTTCTGATAAAAACGCTCAAGTGTACTGGCCCGAACAGGCTCAGCGCCATTCAGTGCACTTTGCCAATGCGATAAGTCTAAGTTTGCCAGCTCTTCTTCTTTTATCGTATCGACACACAGGTCATAGGCAAAATTTGGGGCACTGGAAGTCACGGCTTTAGTCTCGCTCAGTAACTTCAGCCATCGCAAAGGCTTTTGCAAAAACGATGTCGGGTTCATCAGCGCCGCAGGGGCACCAATGTAAATAGGATGCAAGATCCCAAAGATGAGCCCCATATCATGGAAATGCGGCAGCCAGCTGACGATTGGGGTTTGGGCACTGTGACCGAAGGCCAGCTTCATCATTTCTTCGTTGTCCATGATGTTCGCGTGGCTCACCATCACCCCTTTGGGGCTACCCGTCGAACCTGAGGTATATTGCAAAAAGGCCAAATCTTGCGGTGCTATGCGAATGTCCTGCCAGGCCATGGGCTCAACCTGCTCGACCCCGTCACTGTCGGTGGCAATGATAGACACATTGCTGAGGCTGGTTTCAGCCTCAAATAGCGGCTGAGCGATTTCGTAAATCTTGCTGCTGGTCAGCGCACCCGTTGCGCCGGCATCTTCTATGATGCTCCTCAGTCTATCGGTATTTTGATTCTTTTTTGGCGGGTATACAGGCACCGCAACAATACCGGCGTAGAGGCAGGCAAAAAAAGCTTCAACAAACTCAAACCCTGAGTTGTACAGGAGCAAAGCTCTGTCGCCTCTGTCAAAATAAGTAAGCAAACGTGCTGCGATTTTTCTGGATTTTAAGTCGAGCTCCGCGTAGCTCAGGGAAACTGCCGGTTGGTTATCTTCGAAGAAATACTGATATGCAATGTCATCGCCACGTGTCCGGGCCAATGTCACTAATGTAGCCACTAAGTCGTTATTCATGCCATACCCATACAAGGTTTATTGAGTAAGTTCCTTTGATCAGAACATCTGACTCAATAGCCCAGCATGGGCGATATTAGCTAGCGCCACGATTGGTATTAAGCACAGTTGTCTGAACCGTAAAATTGGAAAAAACCAATTAATTACATAAGCACAATAACAAAGTACGATCTCTGTGGTTACTAATAACCGCAAAGTCGTATCACCCTGCCATTGTGGTTTAAAGGTTAACTAACCGCTTAAAACCGCAAGCCTTGCTAATCAACTACACCTTTAACACCCGAAGAGTGCAAGCCTTTGATTAGTAATAAAATAAACCAAAGCACACTGCATTAAATCAGGTTCAAATTCTTTGTTAGTGTTAATCTGGCGGGACGACTACTGAACTAAAAATACCATTCCCTAACGTTGTTTTTATCTGCATGTAGCTATTTTATAAACAGCTAAAACGTTTCCTGTTCGGTGGTTTTCATACTGATGCTATCACAAAGCACTAAAAAATAAAGCAAAATAGAATACAAATTTAACAAATATGCAACCACCGGCACATTGAGTGTTAAATCGGGGTAAGCGCTCACCCCTTGTGTTGCCTGCGTTGAACGCCACATAATTAGCGATGAATGACAAAGCAGGCTATATGACAAATTTAACGCAGCTGGTTACTTTGGTAAATTACAGTTGCTTACGTACACATAAAGGGACCACCCAAACCTCTGTGCAACCAGCAATCAATCACAGGAAGTTAATACAAGCTGCTATTTTGCATGAAGTTTAGTTGCTATTTTTGAAAACGCACAGATATCTTGAGCCGGGTGTATGACAATCGTTACATTCTGACCAAAAGTTAGCGACGCAGTGACGAACCTAAAATGAATACACAGTCGCTGGCGAGTTTGCGCCGGATCAAAATATGTCAGTTTTAAATCTCTATACTCGTGGCTAACACCTTCAGGAGAGACTCTTATGAAAGCCGCGCTCGTTCATGCATTTAAACAACCTTTAGAAATTCAGACAGTACCCAAGCCATCATTGACCCCAGGTTCAGTACTGGTTGAAATTGCTGCATGTGGTGTATGCCATACAGATCTGCATGCCTGTCACGGGGACTGGCCCGTTAAGCCTAAACTCCCCCTGATCCCAGGTCATGAAGGCGTGGGCACTGTCGTGGCAAAGGCCGACGATGTGACCCATTTGTCCCTCGGAGACAGAGTTGGCGTGCCCTGGCTGCACAGTGCCTGTGGCCATTGCGAACACTGCTTAAAAGGAGAAGAAAACCTCTGTCCACAGCAGCAAAACAGTGGCTATTCGGTCGATGGCGGTTATGCACAATTTACTAAAGCTGACGCCAATTATGTGGTTAAAATCCCCGAAAATGTGCCCTTTGTCGAAGCTGCTCCCTTGTTCTGCGCAGGCGTAACAACCTACAAAGCACTTAAAGTTTCAGGAGCAAAACCGGGTGACTGGGTATCGATTGTTGGTGCGGGCGGTTTAGGTCATCTGGCGATTCAATATGCCAAAGCTATGGGCCTCAATGTCGTGGCAGTGGACAGTGGCGACGATAAACTTGCTCTGGCTCGCTCTCTGGGTGCCGATATGGTTGTGGATTATACACAGCAAGATCCTGCTACTACGATACAAGAACAGCTTGGCGGCGTTCAGGCGGTAGTATGTACAGCAGTTTCTAAATCAGCTTTTACGGCTTCTTTTCATAGCGTTAAACGTGGTGGAGTGTGTGTGCTGGTTGGCCTGCCACCAGAGGAAATGCCAATTCCCATTTTTGATACTGTGCTCAAAGGCGTCAGTGTCGTGGGCAGTATCGTCGGTACCCGCCAGGATCTGGTTGAATGCCTGCAATTTGCAGCAGAAGGTAAAGTAAAAGCCATTGTTGAGACCAAACCACTCGAAGCCATCAATGAAGTCTTTGATAACATGCTTAATAATGACATCACTGGCAGAATTGTTCTGACGCTTGATGAATAATCACCACATAAAAAAGGCGCAACATTAAGGTCGTTGCGCCAAAGCCTCATAGGAAAGGTGAGGAAGGGAATTAATCAACCGCAGTGATCACGGTATCAATCAGGTGTACCACGCCATTCGCAGTGTAAATATCAACCTGGGTAATATTGCTACCTTCAACCTGTAAACCAGACGTGGGTAAGCTCAACTGCCACCATTTGCCACCAACACCCTGGCCTGTTGCATCACCCGGGTTAGCGTCTTGTGCGAACATATACAGTGGGCGACCTAAATAGGCAGCCTGCATGCTGCCATCCAATCTGGCGATCAATGACAAACCAGGAATATTCGCAACCTGCTCCTGCGTTGCAATCACAGGTGGCCAGTTGGTCGCGCACGCATCAACACATTGGCTATTAGCGAAAGTCAGATCATCGTCGAACACGTACAATGTTTTACCTGCCATAGCTGCACCGGCACCAGATACCAGTCTTTGGTTGGTTGCATCATAAGCTACCATGTCGTTCTCAGTGTTAGCCGTTGCAACAAAATCAACCACCTTGAGATCCAGCATATTGGTCGCCAGTGTTTCGACCTGCTTACCGTTCAGGCTGTAAGCCAGTGAAGACGATGCTTCCAGCGGTAATACATGCTGAGTCAGCACTTGTGTTAAACCTGCCTGGTTGGCCAACAAGGCAGTCAGATCTGCCGCCGGGATTTTCTGGAATGCGCGATTAGTCGGCGCAAAAACGGTGAACTGCTTAGTGGTATCGGATAGCGCTTCAACCAGATTTGCCGTCTGAAGTGCCGTAACTAAGGTTGACAGGTCATCCGTTTCAACCGCGACATCCACGATGGTTTTTTCGCTAGCCATTTTATCCATAGGTGGCATAATCACTTTGTCGAGCACATGGATCACGCCATTATCTGCTTTTACATTAGCAGTGCGAATAACGGCATCATCAATAAACAGCATGCTATCGACTATGCTCAAAGCGCTTTTGTCAGCATTTGCCATAGCCACCATATTATCTGCAGATGAGGCAATACCAGCTGCCGCATCTGACATCACACTCTGCCCTGCAACAACATGATAAAGAAGAATGTCTTTTAGCTTGTCGGTGTCTGCGGCCAGCGCATCTAACGTTTCCTGACCCAGTGCTGCGAAGGCAGCATCAGTGGGTGCAAAGACAGTAAACTTAGTCGTCGGATCGCCTAAGGTTGCATCCAGCCCTGTCGCGGTTACCAAACTCAATAAAGTGTTAAATGAACCAGCGCCCGCTGCTACTTCAGGAATAAGGCCCAAAGATTCAGGTACGCTAATATCGCCAACAACCACGGCATCCAGCACATGAATCACCCCGTTAGAAGCCGGAATGTCGGTTTGCGTTACCGTTACACCAGCAAATTTCAGCATATCAGTTGCAGCATCAATCGCGACGCTTTGCTGATTTTGCTCCAGCGTAGTGGCATTTTTGCCGTTCAGTGACATAGCGGTCACAGAGTCCACTTTGCCCGCCACAATATGCTGCTTGAGGATGCTGCCCAACACATCAGGGGTGGCCAGTAAGGTGTTTATGGTTGCCGTGCCCAATGCAGCAAAAGCGGCATCGGTTGGAGCAAAGACGGTCAGCTCGTCACTGCCAGTGAGTGCGCTGGTCAACCCTGCTGTTTCGACCGCTTTCAGAAGGGTTGTAAAATTGCCGGCCTGCGTCGCTACCTGTGCAATGTTGGCTGTTGATGTTGCGTCACTGGGCGGCATTAAGACGGCATCAATGACATGGATCACGCCATTGTCTGTCATGATGTCAGTTTGTGTGACCGTTGCCGTGTTAATGAGCAGGTTATCACCCGACAGCGACAAGGCTAGCTTAGCGCCGTTCACAGTTTCAGTTGTCTGCCCGGCTAAGGAAAGCGCTGTTTCCGCTTTCACTTCAGACGCAAGGACATGATAAGTCAGTATTTTGCTCAGGGTTTCCGGGTCTGCGAGCAGGCCATTGATGGTCTCTTCGCCTAATACAGCAAAGGCTGCATCAGTCGGTGCAAATACAGTGAAGGTATTCGAGGTATTGTCTAGCGTTGACGTCAGACCCGCAGCGTCAATCGCCGCTACCAGTGTATTAAAACTACCTGCTGCCTTCGCAGCATCATAAACAGAGTTCTCTTCTGGTGGCGTAATGACAACTTCATTATCGTCGTCGGAACAAGCCGCGAGCAAGGCCAGGGTACTTATAAACATTATTTTTATCAGTGCTTTCACGTTCTTCTCCATCAAAGGTGGTCAACAATCGAGCAATACGCACCCTTGTGAAACAAAGATCAAGAAAATTTAAAAATCTTTAAACATGTCGTTTTTATTTGCGGTTAAAGCGCGTGCAAAAAACACATAAAACAGGCAAAGGTCCCAAATTAAATTGCCCTAGCGAGCACGCACCAGCATGCAAAAATGCCAAACCACCTATAGTTGGTCTAAAAATAGGTGTAATAACTTGTAATACCAAAGCCATTAACATAAAAATAAAATTAAAGACATGGGTAGTAAATAATTTGATAGTAATAATGTCGTAATAATTAAGTACATGCCAAAGGAGCTAACTATGAACACTTCCAGCCACGGAAGAATTGCAGTAAATAAAACAACTCTGCGTTTGCTGAGAAAAAAAAGCACTTAGCCGGGAGAAACTCGCCCAGGAGTGCAGTAACAGACGACTGCCTGTTTCGGTTTCCACAATAAAGCGTGCTGAAGCGGGAAAACAAGTACTCGGTCGCACTATACAGAGCCTTGCCAACTACTTTCAGGTCAGTATTGACACACTCATTAACGATACCGATGCGCCTCCCTGGATTTATCGTCATTTAGTAAAAGATATGCCCAATCCCTGTTTCGGCAGAGAATGGGAGCTCAATCACCTCCATTCTGTGCTCAACCTGGCGCTAAACCGCGGTGCGTTGCAAACGCTTTATTTACAGGGGATGACAGGCGCCGGGAAAACCAGCTTACTGACTACTTTTGCCACACAACTGACCACAGCGGGTAAATGCAGCCTTATTTTTTCATGTGATGCTTCGACTGAAAACGCGCCATCCCCTTTCTCTGTGCCGTCTTTTATCAGAGCACTCATGTCTGTCAATGATACGACCCCCAGCCATGACATTCGTCAAAAAATAGACCTGATAGCCAGCAGTGCACTTTGCACATTGCGCTTACGTCAATGGCTAGGCAACAGTTTAACTCAGAGCGAAACGGATACGCTTACTCTGTTATCCAGTACTCGAGTTAAACAATTAGATAAACAGGTTGCGCGGAACCTGCTCGCTTATGCACGCCACAAAGGAGTTTCAGCGGTTATGATTGACGGTGCGCACAACTTACCGGCCAATGCACTCCAGTTCATTCATTTATTCATCTCGTGTGACGCTCAACAAGCTATCGCATTTATTATTTCGGCACAGCAAAAACACGCCTTTATCCATCCACCAAAATGGCTCAGCCATGCCCACACCATCATCCTTAAACCGTTAGACCCGGACACCATGATGCAGATTGCCAATCACACGTTACTCTGTCAGGGCAGAGTGCCTGATAAACACAGAGAACAGACAGCCGATGCCATAACGCGTGCGCAAGGAAACCCCTATTTCCTGAAACAACTTTTATCTGATCTGGATCCCGTTGTCACTCTGCCTGATACATTACAACACTTTGCCCGTACTTGCTTAAACTCAATGCCCTGTGAAGTAGCCAGTACACTTAAGTTTGCAGCCAGTCTCGGGCTGTGTTTCAACACGCACCAACTACAACAATTCAATGACAATGAGAAAATCCGTGCGCCGTTATGTGTATTACACAAAATGCTCTGCAGCGGGCTGGTTAAACAAAGTGATGATCACTTTTGCTTTGTGCACCCGCTTGTTCAGGAAGCACTGAAAAGCCAGACAACACGCAGTGAATTCAGCTGGTACACCTACCCCAGGCATCACCACCCCAATCAATGCCCGAATCAAGTGACCAGTAACTGACCCAATATCGGGGCACATAAAAAAATACATTTTCCTTGACCACACGGCATGCGCTTCCTGCCCCCGCTGGAAGCGCCTGTTTTTCATACACTCTGAAAACAAGGAAATACCATGTCCACACTTTTAAAGGTAACACCCGAAACACAGCCCTGGATTGGCAGTAGTGACGCTCTTTTTAGTTTAAAACAGCAAATCAGTCTGCTCGCTCAATGTAATCTGCCAGTCCATATCATTGGCCAGCCGGGCAGCGGTAAACATTTAGCAGTCAGTCACCTGCATCAAATAGGCAAGACCGAATCACAGCCACTGATAATTTCATGTGTGAACCATTGGGATGACAAGTGTGCAGCCACACAACTGGATGCGCTTATTTCACAATCACTGAGGGGCACGCTATACCTGAAAAACATAGATGCGCTAAATAATGACCAGGCAGAAGCTATCAAAGACTACTGGCTTAACCTCAACACCAATGCCCAGGCACCGAGGCTGATAACGTCAACCACAATACAAAAGCATCAACAAGCATTAACACAGACACAGCAAAGTTCATTTTTAAACTGGCTACATTATCACTGCCTTGAACTGAGTGTCCCCACGCTGGCGCAGCGACGGGAAGACATACCGGCGTTATTCAACCACTACAAATCAACCTGTCAGCACATCGCAAAGCTTCAAATAGATGAACAAGCCATGGCGCTGCTGACAAACTACTGTTGGCCACATAATGCAAAACAACTCAAGCGTTGCCTGGATAAGCTGTCTTTTTTGAGTCATCAGCAGGAAATCACCAAACCAACATTGGTTAAGATCTTTCCCGCTATGAATGATGCACACAATCAATACTCAGAGACACTGGAACCCGTCTCAGCAAAGCAAGTAAATGATGAATTCAGCGCATTAATTCAATCTCTGACGGCCTGCGAAGACCCGCATGTGTTTGAGTCTCAGCATCGAGACTCAGATCTGTATCCCGCCCCGGTCATTCAATTGCAAGCGGCCAGTAAACCCCACCCGGCGCTCGCCCGGGCGCTGGAATATATAGATGAAAATTTCAAAAAGCCACTTAGCCTAAGCGAGGTTGCCAGCTATGCGTGTGTCAGCCCTTCTCACCTGTCATTTTTATTCAAACGCTACGTAGGTCAGTCATTCAAACAAACTTTGTTGCGGATCAGAATCAAAACGGCAATGGCACTGTTGCGGGAAGATCCATACAGTCAGGTAACTGAGGTGTGTGATGATGTTGGCTTTTCTGATCTCAGCTTTTTTGTCAGAAAATTTAAATCAGTGGTGGGTGTCAGCCCCGGTGTTTACCGTGACCAGAGGACTAAACACTAACACCCAAGGAGCCTGGTGCTGATGATATCTCTTGTCAGCACTGACAAGCACCGACAAATCTACCAACTTATCACTCAGATATACCAATCAGGTTAAGCGTTACTGCCAATTCCCACTAATGGGCTTTGATTATACTGATTGCAGTGTTTGGACGACTCCATGAAGACCTGATGAGCCGAACACAAGAATCGTATTTTCAATCAAAAACTCAAAGCAAATAGGTGAAATTATGGCATTTCCAACCGCAGTTAACGACCAAATTACGGACTCCGTCACTCAAGCCAATGTCAAAGTACTGGGCGATGCGCCCGCTATGTCTATGGGCAACCTGTTTCAGGCAACATCTCAGGCATTAGCCAACGCAGCGCACAACGCAACTTCTGCGCAGCAACAAGCAGCAATGACAGCCCAGGCAGCAACTACGATGGGCGTGACAACGCTTTACTCTATCGATACAGCAGTAACCGGAAGCGCCACCAAACGTATTTTGCAACCGCAAAGACAACCCGTAGCTGGCTTAGGTAACTAAGATCCTATGTCCGGGCTTGCTCACAACCATTAAACACGTTGGCATACGGGTAAATACCGGATAACAGTTCACCTACACTGATTATGACAGCCGGAACACAGGCTGAATTTGTAAACATTAATAAGGACGACACTATGGCTTTTCCAACCGCGGTAAACAGTCAAATAACAGACTCTGTTACACAAGCCAATGTACAGGTGCTGGGCGATGCCCCATCCATTGCGATGGGCAACTTGTTCCAGGCAACCTCGCAAGCGCTGGCTAATGCAGCACACAACGCAACCGCTGCACAACAACAGGCAAATATTACCGCGCAAGCGGTAACAACAATGGGTGTGAATATTCTTTACTCCATTGACACTGCAACGACTGGCGTCGCCACCAGCAAGATCTTTGCGTAACAAAGTCGGCTCAGTCAACAACAACCGGGCTGTATTGCCCATTATATAAAACTCTAAAAGGAAAATAGTTATGGCATTTCCAACCGCTGTAAACAGTCAAATTACCGATTCAGTCTCACAAGTGAACACTAAAGTACTGGGAGACGCACCTGCTGTCGCCACAGGTAACTTTATGATTGCAACCAGCCAGGCGTTATCAAATGCTGCACACAATGCGACATCTGGCCAGCAAAACAACAGCGTAACTGCTCAGGCTGCGCTTGTGCAAGGCGTAGATACCTTGCTGGGCCTTAACACAGCGACGACGGCGGAAGGCATTTCACGCGTATTCCGTTAAGTCGCTCAGGGTACTGATACTGGCTATCAGTACCTCTTTCGTCTGGTTCACACCCGCTACATATAAGGAGAAAATATAGTGCTAAATACCTTTAATGCACAAGCCTTTTCGCTGGCGGCGGCGTCTACTTCAATGGGCCATTCAATTTCGTTGCTGATGGAAAATGCAGTTCAAAACGAAGCAAGAAGCCAGGTTACATCCAGCGCGGCTGTCGCGCAATGCTGTGCACTCATGATAGCTGTGGGCACTGCTGCAATTAAACCAGGATAACGAGGAAAGTCTTTATGAGTACAGTCAATGACCAAATTACCGACTCGGTAAACCAAGTAAATACCCTGATGATGGGCTCTGCCCCTGTGCAGTCAATGGGTATGCTTAATGTCGCCGCAACCGAAACCATAGGTATGTCGATGTTCAACGCCATTTCAACGCAGCAAAATGCGCAAACATCTGCCTCAGCAGCAGTGGCGGCCAGTTGCGCAAAAATGCTGCAACAATCACCACCCATGCCCGAGAAAAAACCGGCGCCCGATGAAAAGGCGGATCTGAGTCAAATAGAAGCACTCGTTCAGGAGCTGCTTAAACAGCACACAGATGCGAAAGATAATTCACAATCTTAGGGGCACTAACAGCACAAGATTAACCCAAAGAGGCACAGCATATGAACGAGTTAACCAATGTCGGGCCATCGACACAGGCATCACTGGATATAATTAAGAATGCCAGTCTGAGCGGTGAGCTAAACAAGCTCTCGGGTGCCGGGAAAGCCTATCAGTCGGTCTCACAATCGACGGCCATAGCTATCCAGGACGCCACAGATAATCTAAGGAATATCAATACAATGGCAACTACGGCTATGGGTGTAGCCATTTCCCAGATGCTCGCGACCGGGAATGTACAAGAGTTCACTGGCATTATTGAAGCCGCAAATAAAATGGTTGAAAATGGCACCAAAAACTTTGGCGAAGTAGGTAGCTCAGCAAGCGATTTGCTGGAAAAGTTTCCAAGTGGCGGTAGCTAGATAGACGCCGACAGTACAGTGTCGGCTAAAGAGGCAATTATGACGATCATAGTAAATAATAAAGAGATCGAGCAATTAGAACAGTTTTCGGACAAGATTCAGACACTGATCCAATTTCTCAGTCAGGGAGAGCAAAGCGTCAACGCATTAATTCAGCAAAGTGATACCCTGTCATTTTCTTCTGAGGCACAGTTTGTTGAGCAGCTCTATCTGGGGCTGATGAATTCAACTTTGATATATCTGGATAAAATCCCCTTGTCTGTAGATGTTAAAAAGTTGCACGAACTAAGCACCAATGACCTGAGGGATTTAGCTGTATTCAGTAGTCATGAGTCAGATACAGACAAAGCAAGATTGACGGGGATCCTATCCAAATATCGTTTAGTAGACAGCGCTAATCTAAACAAGATTGCGTTATTTTACCGACGCTACAACCTGAATTACCACGCGCTTGGCTGGGGTGCCTCTTTTAAAGATCAGCTAACACTGTACAGCGTAATATGTTTTAGCGAAGAAACCTACGAATTGTCTAATCAGCTCGTGATCCCAGCCTGTCAATGGGCAACCAAACAAGCGCAGAACCTCAGCGAGTTTGCCCACTACTTTTGTATCTACCTTGCCTGGAAAAACAGTCGACATGGGCATACAGGCTCCCCTGATGATCTGGTCGCAATGCTCGCCCCGGTTGTTATCAATAACCTGGATTCACCGGTTGTCACGTATGAACTGCAAGCCATAGATTTACACAATGCAATCAAGCAATGGCATGAAGGCGGTAAAAACCTTGGGTTTAGCAGTTTTAGCGCTGGTTTACTCAACATTGTGCTCAATATTGACCTGGATAAAGCCGATGTAGTACAGGCAGCAAACGACTACCTCACGGCATTGCAAAGTGCATTGATAAATACGCTTGCCAATGACAGCTATGTCTGTCAGGCAGGGGAATGTCGGCATTACCTGTTTAACCTGCACCACAGTGAAGCCGTACTCAATGTGGATAGTCAGGGGTGTTTAAGCCTGTTTAACCATTGGCCAGTGGCTGCTTAATTAAAGGAACTACCATGAACTCGACGCAACCAAAGAAAGCCGCATTTCAACAGCTGTCTCAGGCAGTGATGCCAACGCAACTAAACACCATTTTATCAGACATAGATACCATGCTGGCCAGTGCCAGACAAACAATAGATCAGTCATTGCAACAATCATCACAGCTTGTTGATCAATCGCGTCAACACCTGTCCCTGATTAGCCAGGCGCTCGAAAACACGGCTTCACATACACACACTGCTGAGAGCGAAGACCAAAATCTGGCTGAGGGCACTGTAAATACATATCAGGACGACCAGATACAATCGCAGTTACAACAGCAAGCTGAACACCTGGAGGCGCAAAATGCACATATGAAACAGGTCTTTACTGAGCAGGAGCTGGCCGCAAAAAAAAGTGCAGAAGCCGCACAACAAGCCATGGAAGCAACCCTGAAAAACATGGAACAACAATTAATGCAGCAAAACCAAGCCTTTGAGCATGAGGTAGCACAACCAGCCGCTGAGTCCGGGGGCGAATAGCCCTTCGCAACAGGAATAGCATGCGATGATCAAAATCAACTTTAAACCCGTGGCCTTGTTACCTGATGAGAAAGTCAAAACCGCTGCCGCAACCCGGCAAATGAAAGAGCTAATCACTCGCCTGGTTGATGCACCTATGTACCATACCCTGACGACAGAGGACCGCCAGCAACTCATTGAAGAAGGTTACGCCCCTGACTTAGTAGACAACCTGGTGTTAATCACGCTTAGAGCGGGTGACCAACCCAGTGATACGATTCAGACCGGATTTAATTATGGCGCATTTGATACGGCGTTGTTCTCAGCAGAGCACCTCAAGTCACATTTTCAGCATTTAAACCAGGGGTGCTGTGGCTACTGTGAGAGCTACTTGTCGGCAACCAATGCCGGCAAAATCGGCCATATCAGGCCTGTTGAACTACTGGAAAAAAACGCCCCCCCACAACAAGCTCGGGTTGTCACATGCTCGCCCTACTACCTGCTGGCCTATCAACAGGAAAACCTGATCTATGTCTGCGATGCTTGCAATGACAAATACAAAGGTGGCCAATTTCCACTGATTGGCCAACGCCTCCCTGCAGTGAGCATTGACCAGGAGCAACCACTGCTCGTCAACCCTTATACGGATGAGCCCAGACACTACATTCGCTTCGACCCCGTTACAGCTCGCGCCTACCCCTTCGATTTACTCTGTGCCTATCTGATGGATACAGGTGCGATGAGCTTTGCTGAGGCTGAAAAAAAGATCTGGTCTCACCCTGAAATTTTGCAGCACACCTCTGACTTATCGCAATTACCGGGCTTTGCTGAGTGGTTTCAGTCTTTAGGTCAGGAAAAAGTCGCACAGCTCAGTAAGGGCTATACCAGCATTGAGATGCTTGGGCTAAATCGGCCAGAATTGGTCGTTGCACGGCTCGCGACGCTTGGCCAACTGCACCGGGCCTATACCCAATTTAAACGCAGTGACCACAAAGATTTACCTGTGTTTATCGATACATTGCCCATCTTGCAATATAAAAGTATGAGCATAGATGCCCTGCACACCTGGCATCATCAAACCAGCACACTGACAGCTGGTGAAAACAAAACAAAATCAATCACTCATCAAAGTAGTACAGCCGCAGGCGACGCCTTTCCTAACTGGTTTAGAGCGTCATTACGCTATTGTGTTGAAGAATCCCAGCTCGCGCAAACCCAACGACGTAACCTGGTATTTCTGTCTGCTAAAGACAAACTATATGGACAAAAAGCCAAGGAAAAGTGCGTCTTCCTGCCACTTGACTGGCAACAAGACAAGCACAAACTGATTAAGGTACGCTCCCATCGAAATATCTGGGAAACCTCTTTTTCCGAGCTCGCCAGTTCCAGACCCATGGAGTTACTTAACCTGTTTACCCATAATCAGGTCTGGGTTGAAGGGCCATTTGACGCACTCCAAAGTGCATAACTCTACCATTAGTAAGGAAAAACCATCATGACCAATACGACAGAACAAGAAGTATCAAACGCTGAGCAACAAGCCATGCAGGCTGTTGCCCAGGCCGATGCCGACACAGCAGCACAATCTACAGGCTATACCACTTCAACCCCTGAACAAGCAGAGCAGGTTGCGACTAACGCAGTAATCGCCGCTGATCAGAGCGTAGCCCAGCAAGCTTTCACTCCTCCTTCTGCAGTAACACCAGAAGAGGCAGAGCGAGAAGCCACACAGGCAGTCGCTGCAACAGAATAAAATATGTAGTAATGGCAAGCAAAGTACCCGACCCGTTCGGGTCTTTTTACTAGCTCAAAACCATTTTTCTGTATGATACTCCATAGTAAATACCAATCAGACCCGACTTAATACCAATCCCCTACTCCTCTGTCGTCCTATAGTAAAAGCAGGTAACTGAGATGGTTCAACACACTATGGCGCATTATCAATATTTGACCAAACACCGTCATTTGGTCCTGCAAAGACCTGCTTTAGTGCAACTTCGTCAAATACCTGCATCGGGCAAGTATCTGAGAAGTCCACATAGCTGTGCCCTACCGCCACGTCTGAGACGAGGCATGGAAAAACTTACTGGTGTGAATCTGGCTGATGTGCGGGTGCACTACAACTCACCCAAACCGGCTCTGGTTCAAGCTCACGCATATGCACAAGGACGTGATATCTATCTGTCGCCCGGTCAGGAGAAACATCTGCCCCATGAACTGGGCCATGTTGCTCAGCAGGCACTCGGTATGGTGCAGCCTACCACAGAGGTCAATGGTGTGGCGGTGAATGACGATCCAAAGCTTGAGCAACAGGCCACAGACTGGGGAAATATGGCGCTAAAACTGGGGGGGCTAAGGTAGATTAAGATAGATATACGGGAAAAAGATAGGTATTACTTTTTATCCAGCACACAATGAAAATTCAGAAAGGATTTAAATATGTATGAACGATTAACAAAACCAAAAGAGCATTATCGTGGCAATATAAATGGCAAGTTTAGCTCTTCTAACATTAAAGTAAACACTCGCTACAATAACCGTATAAATAATACAGTATTACCAGCAGGAACAATACAATGCGGTGGTAGAAACGATAACAACTATACAGGTATTCTTTACGGTGATCATATGGTGTATTCGGCGACACAACCGACAACTCAAGCAGGCACTGTAAAATTATTAAATACTATCAGTGATAAGGAGTGGACGTTAATAATTAGTGGCACTCATGGTGACAAACAGGGTATCTCAGCAGCATCCAACAAAGAGTTAAAGGAAATAGATTTCTACAAAGAAGACATGGCAATAGTTAAAGCGCTAAAAAGAAGAAAAGTGATTGTTGTCGCTGCTGAAGATCTTACTCAGGAAGAGCTGGATACAGCAATTTATACCGGTGAGTTTGAAGGAGAGAAGTATGCGAATATCGTACTCGCTTATTGCTATGCACGCCGTGCGCAATTTCCACTCCAATAGTATAAACGCTCAAGATTACTCGCCTGGATAAGAGCCTGGCCCCGAAGCCTCTGACTCTTCAAAGCTTCTTAAGCCGGGGCTTTTTCAAAACATGCACTGACCGGATAATGATCTGACAAATCTGAGTCAGAAGTCGCTGTGGTGAGTTTCCACTGCGAAAGTACTGACATTTGAGTACAACGATAACCGCTGTTATTAGGATTTAAAAAAATGTAATCAAGCCGCTGGGGGGCTACTTGGGTTTTGTCCCAACGTTTAACCAAAGCGTTTTTTCTGGGTTCATAAGTGTACCCCGGTTGGCTGCCATTCACTTTAGTCCAGCAATCATAAAAACCAAGCTGCTCAAGTTCGTTCAAAAACCACTTATATTCATTCGTATCGGCAACCACATTTAAATCACCCAATAGTATAATTGGAGCCTTGATTGACAGGCTTTCAAGCAAGTTTTGTAGATGCACGATAGCTGGGAATAATGTTTGTCTAAATTGACGATCTCTGGCTTTGGTATCCCTTTTTTCAGTTTCAGTATAACTAGCTTGTGCATGAGTTTGTACCAAACCAAGCACTTGTCCATTAACTCGGGTGATTGCTGTGGAAACACCTTTAAACGCGAGCTTGTCGGCACCAACCATATCTTGATAAAATACAAAGCTCGGTTGATAGCCGCCTGCCCATTGACCTTTCACGCTTAACGTCATGCCCGGGCTGCCTGCAACAAAGGCTGTTTTTGAGTCAGCCTGAGGAATAAACGTATTGTACCCGTCAAAAGCCGTCGCCATTTGGCGCCGCATTTTGTCACCCCACACCTCGGTCAAACCAATGACATTGAAATTACCGTTGCTTAACTCAATAATTTTCTCAGCTCGCTGCTTATCTAAATAGATTAGACTAGTGTCGAAAAATCCAGGTGAACTATCTACAAACAGATGAGTATTCATCGACAACACATTAAATTGATTAGACATATCAGACCTATTTGGGTTGATAGGAAAAAGGGCGAAATTTGCCAGTCGAGAAATGGCAGTTGAGATGTAACATACATATTCGCCCTGTTTATTTCACTGTAACTAATTAAGTCAAGCTTCTAAAACTTCCCAGGTAACGTACAACGGATGACCTTTGCCAGGCACTCCTTCATCCCATGAAGCCGCAAGCATTTCACTTTGGCCATCATCACCAGAGCCAGCTTTGATCCGGACCTTAATGCCGGAACCATCCACAGAAGACTTGGCGTAATTATCTTGCGCATATCCACATTGGAATTTCAGACCGATAGTGGTAGCACTTTCATCAACCACTAACATACTTATCGTCCCCTCAGAGCCATAAGCTGCACCGGTAGGATCTTTTTGCGTAAATTGTGATGTTTCCCCAGGTTTAATTTTGGTTGGGGTCGGTTGCTGTGACCATGTGCCGTGAACAGCGTGAGTACCAGTAATAACTATGGTGGAGTTAGTTGAATTCTTGATCCAACCGTAAGTTGCGAAATCTGCCATGCTCGTATTCCTTCTGAATAATTAATAAGGTTACTAACTGGTTTCTGGTCATTAAGTTGCCATAAAAACCATAGCCTGAAGGTTACAATCAAGGAATAAATGAAACTATTACAACGGAATTGCAGCGCTACAACCACTATCTCAATTAATCGAATAAAAAATCTATATAAGCAGACTTTAGTGCATTCCTATATCAGCATACCCGTCTATATAAACCACAATAAAATATACCAAAGAAGCCCGAACTAATACCAAGCCCGGTTCTTACCTTTTGCCTACAGTAAAAAACACCAAACAGACACGAAATCAACTTACATGGTAGCGCTTTATCTACCCCTGAATTAACCACAGCCAGGCCTGACACCGCAGTTCAACATGAAACCGGCTGGTATCAAAGTGTTAGAAAACGAGGGCTGACAAAATATGAGCTGACTAGATAGCTCACAGGCAGTCACAACAATCACTTGTATCTACTTTAAACAGGATTAGAGACATGTATAAACATGTAATGAAACAAAACAGCGTGATTATTAACTCTGTTGCTCAAAACGCGCTTAAAAATAAAAGAAAAACCAGGCTTTTAAACAACCCGTCTCTCACAGCGATATCCGCAAAGGCCAGAGGCAACAATACCAATATGTCCTTGCAAGAAACAGCACAAAGGATGCTAAACGGATTTTCACTGGGGCCAGACACGGGCGCAGATCGTCTCGGGCAGTCTAACCTGGATGACATGCGTGAAGAACAGAGACAGCTTGAAGCGCAACGCGCCGCTGAGCGACAGAGGATTGAGGCATTGCGCCTTGCAGAATTGCAAAGACAAGCAGCAAGACGAACAGCAGCCGAAAACGCGTTTGCTCAGATGAGGTATCAACTCAGTGGCAATGCAAGAGGTGCCTGGAATGCAATTGAAGCCGAATTAGCCCTCGGGGGCGAGGAGCCAGGCGATGCGCTGGCATACCGCGTCGTCAACGAGTACTTAGACACGATTGATGGCTCAGTGAACGCTGAACGAGAACAACATGGCGGCGAGCTGGGGTACTACAGAAGATAAGTTATATGCTGCCGCAGCATAAAAAAAATGCGATAGAACAAGGGCTCAAAAGCAATCAGGGCCCTTTGTAATTAAGGTGTAATAACTCACAGCGACAAATTCCTCTAGCCTTTTGGGGTCATTTATCATCAACCCTGTACACGTTAAGGAGCCTAGCCAGATGAGGCCCGTGTTTTATCCAGACAAAATCACACTGTTCATACCACATTGGCTGCTGCTCGGTCTGCAGCGACAGACGCCACGTGCCCTGTTCGTAATGTTAATAAAATCGGGGCCTTTGGAGGATATAAAGCGACCTGCCAAGCGGCGCGCATAAAACGATATCGACGCCAATTCAGGTTCAATAAACGCGTTCAGCCACGCTGGACATCACTCATCACCATTTATTAAAAGTACATAACTTAGGCCAAAAGGAGCTTATCATGAGCACAAAACAAGTTGTCGGATATTTTAATGGCTGGGTCACTCAGGATGAACTGAGTAGCAGAATTGAAGGGTACACCCACGTTATATTTTCATTCTGGGTTGACCCAGAACAAGGTGTCGCCGGCGCTGCCGAAGCCGCAGTAGCGAACAACAACGCACTCATCAAGTATGTTCAGTCTCAGGGCAAGAAGTGCATGCTTGCTGCAGGCGGCGGTACCTATACACCGGATTTCGGTAATACAGATAACGCCCGGGAATATGGACTTGCATTGGCTAAATATGCACTGGATCATGGCTATGACGGCGTCGACTTTGATATCGAAAACATCTACGACTTTGCTACCAGCTTACCCTGGCTCGCAGCTGCTACCAATGCAGCCAGTCAATACGCCAGTGAAAATCAAAAATCACTGATTATTAGTCACGCACCTCAGGCACCTTACTTCCATGCACAGGGCCAAGCTGGCTATGGTCAGCTGGAGGCTATGACTCAGGGTTGTATTAACTTTTATAATATTCAGTACTACAACCAGGGCACGGACGCTTATCAGGCCTATGATACATTTAACAAAATTTTCCCGAAAACCTACGATGGTGCTGCCAATAATACCGCCATCGAAAGTATCTCGGCCAACGGCATTCCTGGCGAAAAACTCATGGTTGGAAAACCAATCACCAGCGCCGATGTAGGTAGCGCTGGTGCTACCGGCTATATCAGCGAAGATAAACTGGCCGCCATTCTGTTTGAGGCTCAGAAACAAGGGATTTCATTCGGTGGCGTAATGGGCTGGAAGATTGACAGCGATATCAATGGTCAATGGGGTAACGCAATGAATAAAACCCTGAATAGCTAAACTTATTCGATAGTCGAGTATGTAATGGGCCTCCCGTGTCTTTGGAGGCCCTTTTTATTTTGGGGTCGAATGAGGCTTTCTACCAATCGAAAAGCGGCTTTTACCAAGTTGGTAAAACCAGCCTCTCGTATAGTTAAAACAACCAATCAGGTTACTTGGTTTTTCATCGTTATTCCCAACCAACTTAATAAAGAGAATTCAATATGAGCACGAATAAACCCACGGGGTCCAAAGACGATCCCAGCTATGTCAGAGTGACCAACTTACCCGATCCAGACCTGGCGTTTTCGATGCAGGCGACGGCCCACGCCAAAGGCTTTATCTATAATGGTACCATCACGCCAGGTATCGCAGAAAAGTACAAAAGTGAAGGTAGCAGCTTTTGCATGCGAAACCTGAATGCAGGAGACAGTGATTGGGATGTACCACTGAGTGCACAAGAAACCAATCGAATTACCGGACCCAGTAGCAAGCATGGATACGGCTTGGCGTTAATGCCTGTGTACAACCTGGATGTATCCAAAATTCCTGCCTCTAACGATGCCGCATCCGTCATCGCCACACAAGTACTCGATAAACTCAGTGCAGCCTTGATCCCAATCGGCACCACAGTGTGGTTGCAATTGCTCAGTAGTGAGAGTGGCGCTAAATCGGATCAAATCCGCAATATCGAGCATCAAATTTTTCAGTCTGGCTATTCTGTCGGCATTCTGGGAGATGAAGTTCAACAGCAACAGCAAACCAACGGACGCGTGCTGGAATCCACTTATACCCCCTTTGAAGATGCCAGCAATGGTACGTCTGTTCGCTCTATTTCGATAGGGGACAATACGGGTGCCAACCCTATTTACTGGGCCATACAGTAATTCTTTCTCTACAACGCTGAGTGGGAAGTAGTCGTCGTTCCCACTCTTAGCGCAGGCGATACGGCGTGAATATAGCTTTAAAATATATTGTTCAACCAGGTGATTCGGTGGCCACCATCTGTATGTCAATTCGGGGCAGCGCAGGCATAACCCCCGCCGACATAACACAACTTAACCCTGCCCTCTCAACTCGACCATTGGTGTCAGACATCACTATCAGAATCCCTTTTTTTAGAACGAGGGGGAGTTATCCGATGAAAATTACAAAGGGCGTTACATTGCAGCGCATTTGTGACGGACTGATACTGGGCGCTGGTGTGCAACCTATGGACTTAATTGAACACAATCAACATCTCGGGCTTTACCCATTATTGCCCGGTTGTGTGGTCCTGGTCCCATCCATCCCTCGCGATACAAATTGGGCAAATCCAGCCAATGTAACGCAAAAGTCATTATCGATTCAGTCAGTTTTACCAAAAAAAGCCTGATAGCTACTGAGCCCGGAATCAGTAATCACCGCTAAAGTATGACACGCTTTGTGATACTTATGAGGAATATGCTATGTGGCAACCCGCGATCAATGATTCAGAAAACACTATGTCTCCTGCACAGCTCAATGCCATGGCCTTAGAACAGGAATGTAACTGGCTGGAACGCATGATTCAGTATCGGATTACTCAATATTTTGGCCCCCAGGAAAAAAATGCAGAGACAGCACGTACCATATTGCCCAATGCCACACACGAGACACTGCCAGCACCGCCCTCATTGAGCAACACAGAGACGCCTTTCTCAGGCTATATGCATTCAAAACACCCTAACACCACTGAACGACTGTTAATCATTCTGGCGCTGGTTCCGATAGTGAAACCTCTGCTGTTTGATGTATTCATGTCAGTGAATGAGCAAACTAATCGGCCCTTTACTGAATTTGGTGTTGTAGAATCTCAGGGGCAACTATTGGCTACAGGGGCTACCGCTGCTTTTTTGCTCAACGGGGCCCAACTAAGCACACAATTAGAGGTTCTGGAACAGCTAAATACCAGCACACTACTCAAAAGCATATTGCGCCCAGAGCCAGATCAGGCTGAACGCCCTGTGTTACATACCACACTCACACTGAGGCCCGAATATGTGCAACTGTTTACCACAGGTGAGCCTTACCAACCAGAAACCAGTCATCACTTTCCAGCCAGTCTTGTAAATACTGTGCTTGAATGGGCCGATTTAAAACTCCCCGAGACCACCAGGGCACAGCTCAATGAAATCGTAGATTGGGTGCAACATGGCGAGACGCTGCGCTCACACTGGAAAATTGGCCGACAGATCAGACCCGGCTATCGGGCTCTCTTCTATGGTCCACCAGGCACGGGGAAGACTCTCACCGCCAGTGTACTGGGTAAGGCACTGAATAAAACAGTTTATAAAGTAGATCTGTCGCTTATTACCTCAAAATACATAGGCGAAACGGAAAAAAACCTCGAACAGTTATTCAGTCTGGCAGAGCACCGGGACTGGGTCCTGTTTTTCGACGAAGCCGATGCATTATTTGGTAAACGCCTGCAGACCAGCTCATCAAACGACCAGTTTGCCAACCAGAACGTTGCTTACTTATTGCAACGTATCGAACACTTTAACGGTGTTGTGATCCTTGCTTCCAATTACAAAGACAACATAGACGATGCGTTTTTCCGTCGCTTTGAATCCATTGTGGAGTTTCAAGCTCCAAAAGCAGAGCAACGCTTAGAAATATGGCAAAGCGGACTGTGCGCCAAATCTCGTTTGTCACCAGATGTATGCCTCTTAAGGCTCTCGCAGCAATATCCGCTCAGTGGCGCCGACATCATTAATGTGCTGCGCTTTGTCTCACTCAGACTGCTAGCACAGAACCGTAACGAGATACAGCTTGAAGATATCAAAGACGGGATGGCCCGCCTGTCAGATCATCAAACCCAGTTAAGGTGGTAAGAATGTGAGCAAGGTCCACATTTAGAGATGTGCACGGTGATCTCAATACACAACACCTCTTTTGCACTAATCGTAACTTCTACCAAGTTGGTAAAAGCACTCAGAGGTATAGTTAGAAACGCCAACACCTGTTGGAAATGTCAATTGAGTTGCTAGCCCTGTTGCGTGGAAATATGGAGCCCCGTATCAGGGCTACTTTACTTCTCTGTCGATATTCATAAATACTCACCCCAGACAAGCCTGGTATTAAAAACCGACGATACACTGTTAAAACTGAGCGCCTGAAATGCCATGAAATATACCATCAGCTCAATAAGTTAAACCAAAACAAGCGCATCACAACAGGCTAAATTATTCCTTACTTATTAACGCAAAACAGCAACTAACCATTAAGGAATAAATCAATGGCATTTCCAACTTCAGTTAACGACCAAATCACAGATTCAGTTACTCAGGCCAATGTAAAAGTGCTTGGTGATGCGCCAGCAATGTCAATGGGTAACCTGTTTCAGGCCACCTCTCAGGCACTCGCCAACGCAGCACATAACGCAACCACTGCACAGCAACAAATGGCTGTAACCGCACAGGCCGCGACAACCATGGGCGTCACCACGCTGTATTCAATTGACACCGCAACTACAGGGATTGCGACGACAAAGGTCCTGGGTAGTTAATCATTCTCAAAACCTGTATTTAACCTATTGAATGTAGAAACATTATCACTCAATGAAGTGCTGAGCTCCATCAGCACTTCTTCACCCCCTGAGAGAAGATTATGAATGAATTGAATACTGACGGCGCTGCTGTTGACCCACCTTCCCAGCCTGAAAATAATTCCGTTGTGCAGCAAAGCAATCCAGAGGCTGAGGTAGACACTCAATTAGACGCAGCGCAAACGCATGACACAATCAGCGAGCCACCACAAACCAACGAACTGCCTGTTCAGCGCCAGCCAGATGAACATCAGGCAGAACAAGCACGGCAAGGTAACTCCTATGACTACATTTATGCACTGGGCCAGGTAGACATAGTATTTCCCAACGAAGGGATAAAGCGACAATTTCTCAGTGCAGCGATGGAGTTAGGTGTTGACGAGAAAGCCTACTACGCGGTATTTACCAATCTTTCGCAGCCGATTGATAGCCCCTCAAGAAACAAGTATTTATATCTGGCAGAGCAGGTAGACTGGGTATTGTCAGTCAAGCAAGTGCACAGCTATGTGTTAAACCCGGCCGCGCCCGCCGAGCTACAAGCGCTGATTGAGGCATTACAGCCCCCAAAAAATACGCTGGAACCAGTTTATACCTGTGTGATTGGCCATATCACCAGCAGCCATAGCGCGTTAGACTTACCTGAAGTTGTCTGCCAGCAGGTCTATCATCACACCTTATCTGAGCTACACCACACCATTCAAAAAATATCGAGGGCTGAGACCAACGCCATTCAGGACGTCATCAGAGAGCTGGAAGTTGAGCCAAATCCGGGCCGTAACGATTTCGACAGGGCCAAAAACTTCATTGCCTTTCGATACCCCGATATCTATGCACAAACGCATAAAATGCACGCAGGGTCCAATTCGCTCCCCAGTGCATCTCTGGTCAGTATCACATTTAGCCGGTTTGATGCGCTCTCTGATCACCGGATAGTAGATATCACACTGACTTACAAAGAAAACACCTCAACCAAACACCATTATTATTTCTGTCGGGTCGATGTCAGTGGCCTGTATCCATTTATCAATACAGAAATACAGTCATTCCTGCCGCTTCAAACTATATAGCGACAGATTTTCGGCTAAGGAAACCCATAATGAATACGCCTACTAACCATTTAGCCCCTGTGCAGCGCATCGCAGAGTATGATAGCGGTGAACTTGTCTACGCAATCGGCAAAATACAGCCCAGCTTCCCAACCTTAAACCTCGAAAAACAATATGAAGCCGCGGCACAATCAATCAAAGCCAACCCGGACGACTTTCACACCGTATTTAATTACCAGGTAAAGACAGACAATCAGCCACAACTGACCTATCGGCCATTTTTGTACCTGGCACAACAGGCAACCTGGGTACTGACAATTAACCTGGTCGATACTTATGTCCTCATCCCCGATACGCCAACCCAGCTGGATGCCCTCATCAATACCACCAGCCAGGCGCAAACAGCCTACATTGTAAATGGCCAAATGACCGGGCTCGATGTTCCTTATTACAGCGATGGCACCGCCTTGCCTATGGTCTGTGTCAAGCACCTGATTAACAGTGCAGATATCACAGCGCCGACATTAACTGACGGCCAACTGGCTAGCAGCCAATTACCATTACCCGCCCTGAAACCCAATGTGGGTTTAAGTGCCAAAGACAGGGCCAGCAATTATTTTTTGAGTCATTTCTATCAGATTGTGGTCACTAACGAACAGACTTTACTACTGCGGGATGTGCAAGCTATCCATGTTCAGCCTTCAAATGCAGAACCTGCGCGACAGAGTTTTGAGTTTATCCTGACCAATTCAGAGCGCATGCGTTACGCCTGTAACATTGACGTCACCAATCAATATCCTTTTGTCTCATCACGGCTTTCGCCGTTTGCAAAAAGTAATTAAGGAGGCCTTATGACTCTCACTATTGCCGACCAGCAAAATACATCATTGCTTCACACTCAAACAGCTCAGCGTATGTTTGCAGCAGATCCCAATATACATACGCCACTACAAAGCACCCAGTTTGCCTATGCTGTTGGGTTTATAAACGCCAAATTTCCTAATCTAAACCTGGAAAAAGAACTGTATCAGAATAGCCTGATGGGCAATAACGAAACCCAGTTACCTATGCTCGAGAACATCAATGATGACATCGCATTACAACGATTAAACCGAAATAGCCAGCTGTACCAAACGCTATTTAAAGGATTGAGCCTGGCAAAAAACCGTTATATTGCCTCTGGCATGGAGTGGGTGTTAGACAATCGTTACAATGAACAAATGTATACCCTGCTCATCCCGACCGATGAACTACTTACACAGTGCATTACGGCACTTGGGCGGACACAAAACGATGAAGCGGCACAAGTAGTGGTTATTGGGCAAGTGCAACCCCTCAATACCATACAGGTACAGAGCATAGTGCCAGTCAGTGCACTCCCATTTGGTGAGCTGTCGCATGGAGAGAACCATGGCAAAGAACAATTTCAAAATCTGGTAACAGAAATTACGTCTCTCGATATATCCGCCGGCGATACCGACGCAACACGCGCGCTCAATTATACGCTATACAACAACCCGACCATTTATCAGCAATCTTACCATTTATGCTATCAAAGCCGCCGGGACGGCCCAAATCCCAATGGTTACCAGTTGGTCAATGTGAATGTCGAAACCAGCCAAAGTGGCGACAGACTGGTTGCGGACGTGATTTTTACCTATCAGGGTATTAACACAGGTGCAATGCAATTCTGGCGCAGCAGAGTTGATGTCACCGGAGAATATCCGTTTATGGTGTCATCCTGGGAGCAATACTTGCCCAGTGACGCAAATTGAATACAACATGATAAATCAAGTGACTGGAAAGCGTGCAACAATGAGACTGGTTCTCTTCCGCGCTTTAGGGCAAAACCGCTGGTGTTTCGGCCTAATAACGACAGCCTGCTCGCACCGAACTCTCAGCAAAATGCGCAGCGGTTTTACGCTGCGCCGTATTTTGTGCCATTAGGCTAATTTGGCAGCAATACCCGCTACATGCTGCCCCTGGAACTTAGCCAGGGCGATTTCTTTATCTGAAGGTTGACGACTGCCATCAGCCCCCGCAATACAGGCAGCCCCCAATGGTGAGCCGCCTCTGACTTCTGAGATATCCGTTAACTCAGCCGCTGCATAAGGTAACCCAACCACCACCATACCGTGATGGAACAAGGTCGTATGGAATGACTGTATGGTAGTTTCGTTACCGCCACCTGTACCCGTTGAAGTAAATACACTGCCCACTTTTCCAATCAGTTTGCCTGCTGCCCACAAACCACCAGTTTGGTCTAAAAAGTTTCTCATTTGCGACGCCATATTGCCAAATCGCGTGGGGGTGCCAAAAATAATGGCATCATAACCTTCGAGCTCTGCCGGTGTGGCGATCTCAGCCACCTGATCCAACTTAACCCCGGCATTTTTTGCAACCTCTTCCGGCATTAACTCAGCAACACGTTTAACGGTTACCTCAACACCATCAACCGAACCAGCTCCCTCTGCAACGGCATTTGCCATGGTTTCGATGTGGCCATAGCTTGAATAATATAAAACCAGTACTTTTGTCATCTTCATTTCTCCATGTGCTGTTGAAGGGCTCTCCAACAACCATTGTTTTAACCAACTAAACATGTTTGATTACTTCTTTCGTTAAGTATAGGCATGCATGCCTTTAGACCAATGACATGATTACATAGCTGATTAAGAACGTAATTACGTAAAAAGTGATAGGTTTGTTCTAATAAAAAGAATGTTGCAGTCGCATCCTGCCACTTATCTACAAAGCCATCTAAGTAGTCTGGGACGATATGTCAAAATAACAACCAGCGTAAACACGACCATAGTTGCACTCCCAAACCAGTATACAAGCCCCCGTGACATGCCCCAGACAAAAATACAGACAAACAAAGCGAGCAGGTTCAAACCCGTGCCACTGATACGCAATAACCACAACCGCTGCTTAGACAGGTGTACAGATGGAGCGGCAACCCGACTAAAGTTACGCTGCATTGCCACGCAGAGCAGCGCAAAACCGAGCAACAATATCATCAGTATCGAAGTGATCAGCATACTAACGGCTCCTTTTTAGCCACAGTGGAACTTCTATGTTTTCGAGAAACGACCGTCGCCGCCAATCCAAAGCAGCCCGCAAACAACCACATACTGAGATCAAAACCGAGCATCAGCCAGTCTGCGTTCAACAGACTGTTTATGACACTGTGGTGTGTGGTGAGCATATTGACCAGAGGAATAGCAAAGTAAACCAGTGCTGCGCTCCAAAGCAAAGTTGACCACTGTTCCCGACTTCGATTGATTAAACAATACAGACAGCACAGCACCCATGCTGCAAACAACACATGCATCTCCCAGGCAGCCCGGTCTGGCATATCAGGCGCAAGCAGTCGATTGCTTAAAAAATAACAGCCAATCGCAATTGGCAGACCCAGCAAAGCGCCTCTGTTTAGCCTGACAATTAAAGTAATGAGTAATGAAGGTGTGGCCTCTTTCATCACTTGCTTTTTAAGCCAGATGATCATCCCGGAGGCAATCATCGCAGCACCAAACAACCCGCAGAGGAAATACACCCAGCGCAGATAAATATCGGCAAACAGGCCTTCGTGAAGATGCTCAAGCAGATCATACATTGCTGCAGCCCGTCCTGCTTTGCCAGTTGCTATCTCAACCTCAACCCGCTCTGTACGGGCGTGGTACTTGAGCAATGAGGCAAACTCAACCCCTTCACTGGTTTCAAACCAGATCTCTATGTGTTCAGTGTCAGTGCCCCTGTCAATGACACCGACAAAGTTGACCGCCTGATCGGTCACTCGCTGTTTAGCATCAGACAGTGCCGTATCTACATTTAACTGCGCTGGCAAAATCTCAGTGGCCGCAGTGGTGTAATCCTCCAGCTGAGAAGCATCATAAAACTGACGATGCATCTGCCTGCCTTCACCATACTGACTGTCAATAACCTTGGACATGGTCACCCCCATAAGCAACATAACGCCGCTGTAGGTAATCATTAAATGAAACGGCAATGGCAATACACTGAAAACATTATGAATATCCAGCCAGGAACGCAGGCCTTTAGCGCTTCGAAAAGTAAAAAACTCAGCAAAAATCTTCCTGTGAATGATCACCCCAGTCACCAAGCCAATTAACATGAGCATGCCTGCCAGACTGGTCAGGATATAACCCACCAACGGCGGCACGTAATGCAAGTTATAGTGCAGCCGATACAGGGTTTCTCCGCCACTGGTATCGCGGATAGACGTAATGTCTCCCGTATTTGGCTCAAGCGGCTTCTCATACCACTGACGGCGGACCTGTTTCTCTGGGTCGCCGGGCTGTAACCAGGAGATTTCGATGTAAGGATCCCGCGAGGTAGGCAGGCTCACATACCACTGAGATGCATCATCAGCGTGTTCGCCAAGCTGTGCCATCGCCAAATCAATGGCTTGTTTGTCCGAAATATCATTGCTTGTGACAATTTCAGGCTTCATCCAGCGGTCAATCTCGTTTTCGAAATAACCGACACTGCCAGTCACAAAGATAAAATATAATAACCAGGCAAACACCACGCCGCTCCAGGTGTGCAGCCAGCCCATGGACTGTCGAAACCTTGCTTTCATAGGGCCTCCGATACAGAAAGTAAGTGGATTAGGCCATACAGCAAGGCTATTAGGGTCGATATCAGCAAAGTTGCACGCCATGCAGTTCTGACTGTAAATACACTGATCACAACCAACGTATAAACAACAAAACTCCACATCATACCGGCAACGATGCCATCCACTTTGTTATCCCCGGGTAATTGAGAAATGGCTATGGCGGCGAGGTTAGCAATCGCAAATCCGCCAACCAGGGCAAGTAATACCCGCCAGCCAAGCGCAAAGGCTTGAACAGGCTTTGCTGATAAGCTCATGATATTAAAACCATAATATGAAGAAACAGACGCCATATCAGCCACAGTCTAAACGAGCACTATGGCTGAGATGATTAGAGGTTAGAACTGATAGGTCAGTGTCAAACGAATATCACGACCGGCTTCTTTGATACCAACCACGTTTTCATAGCCCGGGATATGACCATAGTCGGCGACACTGCCATGACTGCGATATGATTCATCGAGCAGATTCTGAACAGACAAATCCACTTTGAATGCCTCAAACGGCGCGTAGCTGATATAAGCATCAACCAGTTGATAACTTGGCTTACTGATGGTTTCCAGTTCAGTGACCCAGCCCAGCTCCATAGAGCGGTGGAAAACCTCGATATCATTGAGGCTTGCGACATAGTTATAATTCCAGCCCAGTTTGATCTGTTCATTCAGGCGATAGTTAAAATTAACATTGACCGAGTCGCCAACCGCATTCCCCAGCCCGCCATATTCATAGGCGGCCATATCGATACCATTGATTGTAACGGGTTTAGTCGAATCCGGGGCTGCCGGATCTGGCAAGTTAAATACGGCATTATTCAGTTCAACATCATTGTTGTTGTAGCTGATAATCACATCAAAATCATCCGCCTGATATCCGGCAACCAGCTCAAATCCTTTGCTTTCTAACTCACCAATGTTTTCATAGAAAACACCTTCTCGGCCTTTAAACTTGTCAAACACCACATCATCTATGGTACTGACATACAACGACGCTTCCAGCACCCAGGTGCCATCGTTGTATTGCAGACCCAGTTCAGTATTTTCAACCTCTTCAGGGTTCAGGTTTTCATTGGGTGTTAACTCACCGACAGTGAAGGCATCAGCCACCTGCCTGCCACGCAGCGCTTCGGCGTAGCCCAACGACAGCTTGAGATTGTCAGCAAGCTCGTACACAAGGCCGACGTTTTTACTGATCCCATCCTGTTTTTCCGTTGAAAATGCGTTGCTGGTTGTCACTGGATTGCCATTGGCATCTTTTTCGATAACCCAGACACCATCCACTTTCACCCAGTTTGCATCAATACCGCTGTGATCGAGTTCATAACTGTCATGACGCAAGCCAAAACTCAGCAGTAAATCGTCGCGCATTTGCCAGTGATCCTGCACATAGAGCCCAGTCACTGTGCCATCTTCATCATAAATGCCGCCAAAATCGCCATAAGACTCAGAGTCTACTTTGTCATTTTTGCGCTCGATACCATATGTCACGGTGTGCGTACCAATATCACTGGTATTGCGAATATCAAAGCCGGTCGTTTCAATCGACGCATCCCAGGTATATAACTCACGTTTAAATGATGACTCGGTCTGATAAACCGTGGTTTCTAAATTAACCAAAGCGCTGTGATACCAGGTATGGTTGAGAACCAAAGTTTCGCGCTCCCCCCAGGATGAGAACAGTGGATCGGTTTGTAGTGGTGCCCAGTTGGTTTGCTTACCAAATTTACCCTCTTCTTTGCGGCGCTCAAAACTAACAACCAACTCCTGATTGTCAGTCAGTTGCGTATTAACTTTCACAAACCCCAGGGTCTGATCAGCGGCAGTTCCCGGAATTTCCTGGCCATCACCATCTTCCATGTTCTCCCGGCTAACAGTGACATACGACGCCAGCACACCTATCGAATCGGTGACTTTACCGTATAAAGATACGCTTTCTTTGTGGCCATCATTGGTGAAATAACTCGCTTTAACTGTACCGCCAAATCGTTCGCTGGCTTTGAGTAAATCATCAGCACTTTTGGTTTTAAAACGAATCGCACCGCCTACGGCGCCTGAACCTGCCGTTGCCTCACCAGCACCCGCTTGCACTTCAACGCTACGCAGCAACTCAGGCTCTATTGCAACACGGCCAATATGGTGGAACAAGGTACTGGTTTGCGGCGCACCATCCACTGTGACATTCACCATGGAATCTTCCAGGCCACGGACAAAAATCTTTTGTGCAATCCCCAAGGATCCGCCGACCGTAACCGACGGAGTATGGCGAAAAACGTCTTCCAGGTCGTTCGCCTGATAATTTTCTAACACCTCAGGCGTGATCTCTGAATTGGTTGTGGCACCAACGACCGCGATCCGCTCTATTTTCTGCTCGTCAGTGTCAGCGCTAGTCTGCGCAGCATAAACGTTGGTTCCAAAACCGCTCAGAGCAACCGAACAGGCTAATAAACTTTTCTTAAACAAATGATTTTTATGTGGGGCAAATGGCATGATGTACATCTCAGTCAAACAACAAGTTAAAAGTCTAAATCGGAATTATTGTCATTTAGACTTTTCAGGCAATCACTTTTACAACTGTTACATTTGGGAAATGGGAATCATTATCGTAACCAAAAGACCACCAGTGCTGGGGTTATGTGCCGAGATACTGGCCCCCACACTCGCCAGATGGCGCTTTGCCAGCGCCAGACCCAGACCAAAACTGTCATTTTCTGCAAGACGGGCATTATCAACGCGAAAAAATGGTTCAAACACTTTCTCAAGAAACACCTCCGGGATCCCCGGCCCCTGATCCTGAATTTGAATGCAATACTGCTCAGACTGCTGTGTCAGCGTGATCTGCACATGCTGGCCCACCGGCGTGTAACGCAGCGCATTGCGAATCACGTTTTCTACGGCAGGACACAAAGCACGGTGGCAGCTGTTTTGTACAATAGCGTTAGCAGGAGGATCGAAAATAATACGCCTGTCGGGAAACTCGAACCTGGCATCCTCCACCAGCACATCGAGCAAGTCCACTAGGTCGACGTTTTCTCTTTTTAGCACTGGTTTTTCATTTTCCAACCAGGCCAGTGTCAATGAATCTTCAACGAGCTTTCGGATCTGAGCAGACTCGCGCGCGATCCGTGCAAGGTGTGTCTGAGCATCATCCACGTCAAAACTCTCGACCGCAATGTCGAGACGAGTAAGCGGCGTGCGTAACTCATGAGACAGATCGGCAATGAGCTGTCGCTGACTGGCGATCAACTCACCAATTTTGGCCGCCATCTGGTCAAAGGTGGCAGCCAGGTGGGCAAACTCATCGTTACGTTTTCCCAAATATCTGCCCAGTCTGACCTTAAAGTTACCCCGACTAAACGCCGATGTGGCACTGTCCAGCTTGCGCAACGGAGTTATAATGTGCTGATAAAGTAATACTGACAGCACAGCTAACACCCCCATCGGGATCAGGACCTGAAGCAAAAACTTGGTGGTTGCCCAGTAAGTACCAGGGCGCATCCTGCTGGGTAGTTTTATCAGCAAGCTGGCATTGCTGTGCTCAAAAGGTAATTCCATCACCGGATTTGCGGAAAAATAGAGATGAATTTTCCACTCTATACTGCGCCCAAAATGGTAAGTGCCGACAATGTCTTTGTCTATCGGTTCACCGGCAAGATGGATCGCCCTGAAACTGGCGACCGATGCCCAGGTCGACTCTTCCGCCATCAGTTGCGCTAACCAGGCATTCAGTGCCTGAGTATTATTAGCCATGTAGAGTTGTTCGGACTTGATGCGCCACTGCGTCAGCTCTGCACGGTCCGCTTTTGCGATCATGCTCATGCTTTCTTCTGTTTTTAATGTCAGTGCATGTAACAGATAGAAAAATGCCACTAAGCCAGTTGCCACAATAATGCATAACTTCCAGAGAAATGTGCGCTTCATTTAAAACAGTACCCTTGACCATGTACCGTTTGCAGCCGCTCGCCAAACCAGTTGGCATCATTGAGTTTTCTGCGTACCCGGCTCAAATGCATATCCAGGCTACGATCGTATGCGCCAAGCTTTTTGTTCAGTACCGACAGATAGAGATCAGCTTTAGGGACTATGGTATTTGGCTGTGACATGAGTGCCCACAGCAGTTTGAACTGGATCGGCGTAAAATCCAGCGGTTCGCCATGCAGCGTTATAGACTGCGTTTGCAGTGCTAGCCTGAGACCATCCACAGTAATTTCAGACTGAGTGATGGGTGCAGTATTACCATGGCTACGCTTTAACAGGCGCTCAATTCTCAGTAATAACTCCGTTGCATTAAACGGCTTTGCTACATAGTCATCCGCACCGTGACTGAGACCCACAATTCGTTCTTCTTCTGCACCTTTAGCGGAGACCATGATCACTGGCTGCTGGCTCGATGCGCGCAGTTTTTGGAGCAAAGTCACCCCATCAAGTTTAGGCAACATTTTATCCAGCAGGATCAAATGGTGCTGCTGAGTCCTCGCCACTTCAAGTCCCCGCTCCCCGTCAAAGCATTGATCTATGTGATAGCCCGCCTTACGCAATAAATCAGCCAGGTAGGCGCTTAACGTACTGTCGTCTTCGATTAAGAGTATTTTATGTACCACACAAATCCCCGAGAATAAAAATGATAATCAGTTGCAGGTGGCTATCATAAGGACTGAAACTATAAATGTAAATTGTACGCACATGAGGAATAGTGATGTTTGCGCAACTAGCAGATAAGCTTAGCTGTAATAGGATGTAATCGTGCTGAGGTTAAGACTGACCCATAATAACAAGGCACTTTACAACCCCGACAAGGAGTGAGCTCATGGCATTTCCTACCGCAGTAAACAGTCAGATCACAGATTCCGTCTCTCAGGCCAATACCAAGGTACTTGGAGACACCCCGGCCGTCGCAACGGGCAATTTTATGATGGCTACAAGTCAGGCCTTAGCCAATGCCGCGCACCAGGCTGCGCTCCCACAAAGGTTCTCCAGGACCCCAGTTGCTCGAGGTGTGAACATGTTGTATAGCATAGACACGGCTACGACAGCAGTAGGCACTAGTCGGATATTCAGATAATACTACTGTGTGGCGCAACGAAAGGTACCCATATTGGGCCCGAGTTATTGTACGCTAATTAGAATCAAGCCATTCACCCTGAAAAAATGACAGCTCGCTGTGCTTTTTGCTGCATCAGTCTTCATTTAAGGTAAACTATCTCTAAAATTTTTACCTAATATGTTGAGATGACTGGAATTTCTTTACAGCGTAATGAGCAGGTTATAGCACTGGCTATTATCGCAATGGTGAGTATATCCATTAGCTTTACCGACTGGATACAACGCGCAATCCCACTTTCTCTGCCCATTTTTTTTTCATCTATGGCGGCGGTACTATGTCTGTACTGGCTGCCTATGATGGTCAGTTATGTGCTGATACAGCGCGTCAAAGTCACACACTGGATCGTCCACTTTTCAACTCTTTACCTGGCAATGGCCACCGGTGCCCTGGCATTTGGCTGGCTCAGAGCACACTTGCTTGGCATAAGATCTTTTGAACTGAGCGAAGCACTGATTATCGCATTACCCTGGAGTAGCGGGATATTTCTGCTGGTAAAGTTTTATCTGACCCAAAAACACCTCAAGGATGAACAATCACTACGCCAGCAGGCTGAGCTGAAGTTACTCCACAGCCAGCTAAACCCGCACTTTTTGTTCAATAGCCTCAATACCATAGCCGCACTGACCTCATCTCGCCCGACACAAGCCGAGGCACTGGTTCACAACCTGTCTGCAATACTACGCTATTCACTCAGGCATGCTGTGTCTGGTAATACAGCGCCCCCTGCTGTCAGCCTGTCGGATGAACTCTTAGTGTTGCACAAATGGTGCGAAATCGAACAGTGCAGGTTTGGCGATAATTTACAGATTGAGTTCGACGTAGACGAAGCACTGCTTTGCGTCACTCTGCCAGCCATGGTTATCCAGCCACTGATTGAGAATGCCATCAAACACGCTAAGCGACGGCCTCTTTATATCGAGATACGTGCTCACAGTGAACAGGGACGGCCGGTGATTTCTGTCTCTGATAACGGGGTTGGCTTTGCTGAAGCTATTTTACATGGTGATGCCCAAAGTGGCCTCGGCTTAGCGATTACCCGCTCCAGGCTAAAGCTGGAGGCTAACGCGCAACTCGAACTCTCAAATTTGCCCAACGGGGGAGCCAGGGCCCAGTTTGCTCTAGGGAAGTACAGATGAATATCGCGATTATTGAAGATGAAATGCCAGCCTTACAAAAGCTCAAAACGCAACTTGGGCAACTGGGTCATTACAAACTGGTTTACCATAGCGAGGAACCCGCAGCCTTTTTATCTGCGTTCAGGCAACATCAGGTTGATCTGCTCTTTCTTGATATTAATCTGCCGGGGCTCAATGGCGTAGAACTCAGTAAACAACTCCGGAATGCCGGATTCAAAGGTCAGATTGTCTTTACCACAGCCTACAGTGAATTTGCCGTAGATGCCTTTACTCTTGGCGCAACAGACTATTTACTTAAGCCTTATACCAATGAACGACTTGCTCTGGCATTGTCTCGTGTCGCAGCGCATCGCACACCCGACCCTGAGCAACTGATGCTTACCAGCAAAGTTGGCGATAAAGTGACACGGATAGAAGCAGGTCGAATTGAGGTCATTAAGCTGGAGCATGGGCATGCCATCGCTTACACCTCCGAAAGCACCTATCCCATAGATTCATCCCTGGAAGAATTGATGGCAACCCTGCCCGATACCTTTATACGCGTCCATCGCAACGCCATTGTGAACCGTTTAAAGATCATTACATTAGAGCGTTGGGTCACCGGAGGTTATCTGCTCGGGTTTGCACACTCAGGGCTGCAGGTGATAAGCAGTCGCAGTGGTGCCAGGCTACTGAGGAAAAAACTGCAAATTTAACCTAAGGTCGGCCCCTGCAAAGCCGACCTGACAAACAATAACAATCAAAGGAAACTTATATGAAACACGCAATGCCGATTCTGTTGGCAGGGCTTCTTTGTGCCTGCTCTTCATCCTCAGACCCCGATGTTAAACGCCATTTTATTGATGATGGTAAGCCCCACCCGCTGGTCATTTTGCTCGGTGGCAGCGAGGGGGGTAACACACTGGCGAAGTCCCATTTTGCTCCCTTGCTTGAGCGCTTTCATGACCACGGCATGTCGGTTGCGGCCCTCGCCTATTATGGCACTTCGGGCACACCATCCAGACAAATCGCGTTGTCACTTGATGACATTGCAGAGCGAATTAGTGCTGTAGCAAATGACCCAAAAATCAACTCAAACTGCATTGCCGTGTATGGGTTTTCCAAAGGGGCTGAGCTGGCCCTGTTACTGGCAGCTCACTTTGAGCACATTAACCATGCTGTCGCAATAATGCCCAGTCATGTCAGCTGGAACGCAGTAAAAACCTTTAGCTCACAACCGGGCTGGCAGCTGAATAAAACACCGCTTGCTTACGTAGATGCGCCACTGCTCTCCTGGCAAATGCAAAAAGGCATGATAAGCGGCACATACACACCCGCATTTAACGCCGCTCTGGAGAAAGCCGACACCACTACCCTGGAAGCAGCCAGGATCCCAGTGGAAACAACCAACGGGCCAATTCTCCTGGTCTCAGCTGAACAAGATGAGATTTGGCCGTCTCACGCGATGGCAAACAAAATCACCGAGTCGCTCGAACAGGCTCAATTCTCTCATCCATATCAACACATAGCACTACCCGGTGGCCACTACAGTTTTAACCGTGAGACCCAAAACCAGGTCAATCAGTTTCTAACCAAAACGCTGGTTAACCAGTGTCAGTAGCCGGGCTTTGCAATTGGCCTTCGCACAGGTCCATATCTCATAACTAATTGACTTTTCAGGCCATTCCGCTGAAGGAGGTTGTCAGTCATTAGCACAACCTTCTTGTCCAAAACTCCCTTCCCATTTAAACAAGCATATAGATTCCCCCCAGCCTGTGGGGTTTACAGCTGTACAAATTAACGCTAGCTTTGTACCTGATAATGATAAAAAAGGGAAATGTGTGATGCGAAATCAGTTGCTTTTTATATGCGTAAGCTTGTGTTTGACGGCCTGTGGCGACAGTGGGGATAACAATGGCAATGAAAACACCCAACCTCCGGGTTCAAGCCCTGTGTCTCCGCCGGAAAATAACCGCCTGCCAGACTCTCCCCAGGCGCGTCCCGATGTCACATTTAATGACGCACTGATTGATGACGTAGAACACTTTGTGACGCTGGCCCATTCAGTGCAGTACTTTTATCCCTCTGAAGAAGTAAGCGCATCAGACTGGCCACTCTTTATTGCCGAGAGTATTGTCGAGTTAAGCCAGACAGAAGAAGCGGCTCGCGCAGACAAGGGCATAGAGTTGCTAAGACAAATCGCCCCCTATGTCACAACACAACAGGACCACTTGCCCATACTAGAGCAGCAAACACAAGTCATGGCCTGGCAACAAAATGCGCCTTTTTCTCAGCGTTTATATGAAAGAGATCTGCGCTCAGGTAACTACGGTTCACTTAGCAATCAGTCGTACTTGCCCAGCAACCGATATGCGACATTGGATTATGGCCAGCAAAGAGTTTATATCCCTTTGTACCTGCCTGCACAAACTCAGTTAACGGGCGATACGTTTTCCCGGGTGGGCCGCTGGCAACTAACAGAAAACTTTGAACAGCCGGAAATATGCATGGCGACCGTCTCTGGCATGTGGGCTATGATCCAGCACTTTTGGCCTTATTTTCACCAGATCGAACTCAACTGGGCGCAAAGCCTTAAGCCGCTCTTGAATGCCTGCACTGAATCGGACCTTACGCAAAGAAACACCCGCATTTATACCGAATTTACAAAGCTCAATGACAACCACCTCAATATTGCCTTACCAAACCCCGAGTTGTCCCCGTTTGGCTATTACATGCCCTTTTTCTTTGAAATAGTTGAAGGGAAAGCCATTGTTACGCGCACAGAGCAAAACAATCCGTCGGATATCGAGATTGGCGACGAGATAATCTCCATTGACGGTGAAGCGGTGCAGACTTATCTGCAAAATCGCGCTGCTCAATCATTTTCCAACCAGCTGCAAGGGGTTAACCGGGTTGCACGCATGCACTTTTACAAAACCTCTTCAACACCCGTTCGCTACGAGATAAAAAAGTCAGACGAGCGCGTGATCCAGCAAACCGTAACCCCGCTTAAGAGAGAGGGCGCTCTCAAATTCGGCGGCCTCAGATATGTGCCTCACAGCCCAGACGTGCTGGAACCTTTAGGTGACAACATTTATCGTATCAACGTTTATAATGTCGAGCAGCAAGACCTCAGCTTACTCAAGTCACAGCTGGCAGAGGCCAAAGCCGTCGTGCTGGATATGCGCCATTACCCAACCAGTTGGCCAGGGTGGCAGGGGGTACTCAGTTGGTTTATTGAAACGGATGCCGTTAACAACACGCTTGCCAACTACTGGCAAGGTGCACCCAATCAAAGTGACGTGCAGGTACAAAGCCTGCCACAGACGATCCGCCTCGCACAGGACGCACTGAATATTCCGGCAATTGCGCTGGCCTCCAGAGAAAGCCAAAGTCAGAGTGAGCATGCACTTGTGTTTGCCCGCGCTGGCGGAATAAAAGTCCTGGGTGAAGCCACATCAGGGATCAACGGAGAAGTCTTTGAAGCGGATTTCTTTAACTTCTCGGATGACTTGTCTCGGAATAGTATTTTTGTGTTTACCAGTATGCTCGCAAACCGACTCAATGGTGATCCCTTGATTAACGCGGGCGTCGAGATTGATATATGGGTACCCAGGACGATTGAAAGCGTCAGAAAACATCAAGATAACCAGCTGGAAGAAGCTGTGAACTACTTAAAATCGCAGCTTGAGTAAAACAACTTGTTCAACACGCTCAGTGCAGTCATCACTCCTTAAGATGAAAGCACTGAGCCTGATAGCTATCGGCTCACTTGAGCAGGCTTACTGCCCGAGAGCGTTTACAGCACCAGCGCTGGCAGATAGCTGAACCTGGTAGATACCCATCTGCTCTTTTTAAATCACAGTGCGTGTTGGATCTTATCTTTTTGTCTCTTTAGCCTGTCCAGCTGACGCGTATCATTCACTGACAGTTTTATGGCCTCGTTCACCGCTTCCAGTGCCCGCTGTGATGACTCCTTGGCCATAAACACCCGGCTCAGCATAGCGTAAGGCTCTGCCGTATGCGGATAATATTGGATCCACTTATTTACGATATATTCTGCCTCTTCGAGGTAGGCTTTGACGACCAGGTAATTAGTCAGCCCCCACATTTCATTAAACTCAGGCACAACTTCATAGCCAAGGCGGTCGGACAACCCCTGGTAATGCGCATCAAATTTAAGTTTGTCTCCCTTTATCCGCTCACCTGTGATCCACCAATTACGAAATACATAACGTACAGCATCATATAAACCAATATGCGCTATCGTCATATGATCCTCAGCCTCATAAAGACTGGCTTGCCAATTTAGCTGAGGACCAGCGTGCGCATCCAGGCTCTTTCTGAGACGAATAAAATTAGGTATTTGTTGCTCAAATGGCGTATCCGCTTCGGTCGCTATGATGAGTGTTTTATCCAGCTTTAGTCGCGCAGGGTGTTGCTCAATAAAAGGCAGTAAGTTTTTGCTCCCCCACCCCATTGCCGGTGATAACGCAATATAGACATCAAAAAGTTCGGGAGCTGTCAGCATACTGTACAAAGTAAATAAACCGCCCAGCGAATGACCGCTGAGCAGCGCGAAAGAGTTCGTTCGATAACGTCGCGCTACAAGCGGCTTAACTTCTGTACGAATAAAATTTAGCAGCGAGTGCTCAGCTGGGTTAACGATAACCTGACCGTCCACGTCATATGGGCTAAAATCCCGGCTTCGTGAAGGCGTCTCTATCCCAACAACAATCATCTCAGAGATGCCCCCTTGCAGATAATGGACCATGCTTGCGGTATGCATCATCTGTGCTCGTGCATCAGTCAGATACAATACCGGATAACGCCGATCTTGGTTTGCCCTGTCAAAGTAGCCTGTTGGCAAAGAGATGTGCACCTTACGCTTTTCTTCGAATACGGTAGAGGTGATCTGTATCTCAACTTCTCTTTCATTACTCCAGCCTGTGCCAGATACTAGTAACAATATCACCAGCCAAACTTGCTTCATTTCTGTTTACTCCGTTGTGTTTATTATTAAAAAGCGCTTAAATACTCTCCCCATGAGTATCCAAAGACGTTCAGTAGTGAGCACGCTAATGAATACAAACGTGCCCAATGGGTTGCATATTCGGGTTAGGTACTCCCAATGACTGCGCCAAGTAAAACAACACGAAGCAAGCTGCTAGGCCATGCAGTTGCCCTAATTTTTACCTTAGGAATTTCTTAGGCTATATAATTCAATAAGTTAGACATGGAAAAATTAACGCAGGCTTTTCAAGTAAATGACATAGTAATCGATCCTCAACGTAATCAGGTACAGCACCCGGATGGCATTTGCACACTAGAACCAAAAGCAATGACTCTGCTATGTATCCTCGCACAGCAACCCAATACCGTAATTACACAAGAAGCTCTTTACGAAGCTATCTGGCCTGGTCGCGTTTTTTCACCCAGTTCATTGCAACGACTGATCGCACTATTAAGAAAAGCGCTTAAAGATAGTGCGAAATCACCCGAGTATATTTTTACTCATGCCAAGCAGGGCTACAGCTTAGAAGCAACTATTTCACGTTCAAAATCACGCCCGGAAAAAACCGTTAAGCTGGTCATGCTAGTACTCGCAGCAATTGTTTTAGCTATTGTTTTTATTGCTTATAATTACTTTAGGCCGAGTACAGCACTCACATCTACAGCGCCATTTACTTTCACCTCACTGACTGAATTTAATGGCCAGTTTGCACCTGATGGGAAGGCGATTGCATTTTTACGTCACAGTGCTGATAAGCAAACTAAATTAGTGGTGCGACAAGAAGGAAAATCGGATCTCAGTCTGCGTGTTGATAACGCACAGATCCGCGACTTTACATGGTTGACTAACGAGCAGATATTAGTTGCACTGAAAGACCCCGCAGGGGTTAAGCTACATCGATACAAACTGACAAGTTCGGGGATTCAAGCCCGGCAAAGTCTTCCGGCACCCAAACACCTGAGGGACATTGAGCACCTGCTCAGAGGGCCGGGCTCCTCTGTTTATTTTGTTTCATCTCAATCAAGTCAGGCTCAGAACCAAGCCAGCCTTCGGCACAGTGCCATCATGCAGCTGGACTTAATCAGTTTTGAGCATAAAACCTTGATAAACCTGCCCGATACACAAGATATCATTGACCTGGCCGCAACACCTGATGGCCTTTATGTTTCGCTGTTTGAAAATAAAAAGAGCAACAAGCTACTTAGAATTGAGCCCGATTCACGAACAGTCACCATAATCAACGCCGAACTCGGCGGACGCTATAAGCTTGCCTGGTCTAATTACATTGACCGCCTTATCGTGCTGGACAGTTTAAAACCAGGCGTTTTCACACTAAACACACATAATCAGCTGGTGCCGTTTCAACATGATCTTACGGCAGGTGTCACAAGTGCAGACCTATTTCAAAACAAGCTCCTCACCAGTCAGGCTCATCAAACCATTAATGTATTCAGCAGCCAAGACTCTGGCACAGCGTTGATTGACAGTAAGTATGAAGACTATCTTGCCTCTGTTTCGCCAAATGGCCGAAGTATGACATTTGTTTCCAATCGCAACGGTTACCCGCAACTTTATCTGTCAGAGCACGGTAAACAACCCGAGGTTATTTTTACTAATCCCGGGCGGGAAGACTTTATTTCACGTGCTATCTGGCACCATACTGCACAACACCTGATCTTTGCAGCGGATCAAAAAGTGTATCGCTTTGACGTCGCGACCCGCCAGCTGATTGAGTTACCAATAACTCAGCCAATAGCACGCGTCGAGTACTGGCAAACATCTGAATTATCAGGGAAAGACGTGCTTTACCTGGCCCACGCAGGACAGACAAATATAGTGAAGTATCACATCGGATCCGAAATGGCAGAGTTATTATCAGGCTCCGAACACCTTATTTATGCAAGCGAGACACACAGAGTTGACTGGCAGGATAATACGCTTAGTACTTCCGGTGGGCTGAGCTGGCAACCCAACAACGGTAAGATACGCAACGCCTTCAGTGTTGGTGAGCGTATCCTGGTGCAGACAGGAACACAGGATGCCCAGCGCCTGCTTGAGTTCGACCGCAATCTAACCCTATTGTCTGAGCGACCGTTACCCGAGTCTGCTCAGTTTGTTACCAGTGCTTTTTACACCGAGCAAAACGCCCTTACCTATTATTATTCCCACTGGCAAAATTCGGACAGCGACCTGATGCTTTCACAAATAGCACATTGAAACGCGATTCACATATGAACAAACTAACACCAGTTTTGTACCTCGTTTGACAAAAACAAAGTGATGACTCAATGCGAACTCAGCTATGATTTATCTGTTTAGCCACATGTCAGCAGATAAAGGGTAACCATCAGCCAGTACCTCAAAAGTCAGAGGCGATATACTTTAGCTAACCCTGATGGCTAAAATCTCTGACTTTTATTGTCACAAATAAGTTTTACAAGCACAAAGCCGTGCTAACATTATTACACTACAGTTAACTCAAAGGACTAAGCTGCTATGGAAAAGGCAAACAAGAGGCGCCATTCGAGTTCGATGATGGCTCAAAAATCACAAAGCGCGCATCAACCATTCGATCAACAAGGCTCCGGATGACTTACGTGCCTGATAGCTCAACAGATTCAGACGGAAATACGATTCCCGATGCTGGCAGATCTATCGCAGGCACCTATGAGTTTTCTTCGCAACATAAACTCGAGCGCTTCATAGAGAAAGCGGCTGAGTATGGTATCCGCGTAACAGTGGTTCGTGTTGGCGGAACTACTGGACGAGTTATTATTACCCCACTTCCAAGGACTTAAATTATGTTAGAAATGCTGAGAAATGGAGATCTTCCGTTGGCCCCTACAGTACTTGCGCTACAGTTTTTCCTGTGTTTAGGCGTAAACTTACTGATTGCTTATAAATATCAATACAGCAAAGCCGTTGCAGTGCTCGTTGCTTTAATCCCTTTTATCAATATCTATGCAACCTTCGTGTATATTGGTCTGGCGATATTTCATTCAAGAAAAGTCAAAGGCACGGGTAACCCGGGTTAATATCACACTATATTAAGTAAGCTGAGGCGACTAAAACGCTTCAGCTTTTCATTTCTCCGCCTGGTGCTTTTGCCGTGTCAAATCCACCCCAGAGATTTTGCTATCAAACGAATACCCAGCATGGCGGTAAAGAGCAGCACAGAAAAGCCCAGAATATTCGAAACCGTAGTATTTGCGTATTTCCCCAGCATCCGTTTGTTGTTCATAACATACAACAAAAAACCGGCGATGATAGGCAATAACAAGCCGTTGGCAAACTGAGCCAACAGAATGATCTCTATGGGTTTAATATTGGCCATAGATAACACCGCACCAATCACTATCACAGTAACGCTGATCAAGCGAAAGGCCCGGGTGTCTACTTCGGTGTTCAATTGCAGCAACTCGGTGACCACGTAACTGGTTGCCAGTGGTGCCGTGATAACACTGCTCAATCCCGCTGCAAACAAGCCAATGCCCAACAGGTACTTAGACAAACTACCAAACAGAGGCTCAAACACTTTGGCCATATCAACCGCATTGTTAACACTCAATCCGAGGGTAAAGATACTCGCCGCTGCCGTAGAGGTCACCAGAATGGCTATCAGCCCGCCCAGACCAATGGAAATGGCGGTATCTGCACGCGCTTGTGGAATATCCTCCGGATTTGTCCAATGCGCTTTGGCGGCTGATGCATGCAAAAACAAGTTGTAAGGCACCACAGTTGTACCTATCAGCGCAATGACTGTCAGCAAAGACCCCTCGGGCAATTGAGGGGTTACCATGCCCTTTAGCAACGCCGTTAAATCTGGGTCAACCAGGAAAAAGGTAACAACAAAAGCCAGCGCCATAATTGCCACCAGCGTGATCAAGATGCGCTCTATCTGTTTGTAAGTGCCGAGAATTAAAATCACGGCACCAACCGCCGTCAATGCAATAATAGAGCCACGAAAGACCCACTTGCCCGGCGTCGTTATAGCCTCAATACCCAGCGCAGCACCCACTAAATTGCCCGCCTCATACGCTGCATTTCCGACACAAATGGCCACAATGATTAAGATAAACAATGGCCATTTCCAAATCGAGTCGGCCAGCGATTGATGGATCACGGCCCCCAGCCCCTGCTGTGTTACTATCCCTGCACGGGCTGACATCTCCTGCAAAATGATGGTCGCCAGGGTTGCAAAAACCAACGCCCATAACAAAGCATAACCAAACTGAGCGCCGGCTAACGTACACGCGGTAATAGTGCCTGGACCTATAAAGGCAGCGGTCACAATCACGCCAGGCCCCAGGTTTTTAAGTTTCTTTAGCATGATTTCACTTTCCTAACAGGTACATTGACATCCGCTAAGTTCCTGCATTTCAGATCTTAAAGCGATTGACGATTGCGGCCAGCTCGCCCGCCTTTTCACTCAGGTTAGTACTGACAGCTAAATTCTCAGTACCAATCGACACCGACTCTTTACTGTGCTGTGAAATAGAGTCAGTGCGCTCTGATACTTCCTTGTCGACGATGTTTTGTTCCTTGGTTGCATCAGCGATATGCTCATTGACGCTGAGGATTTCATTGATAAATTGCACTATCTGTTTGAGCGACTCGGATGCAGAAGCTGCTTTATCAACGGTGGTCGCACTGTAGCTTTTACTCGACTCCATTGCGCGTACCGCGTCTTTTGAGCCGTCAGTGAGTGTGTTGATCACACCCAGGATCTGAGATGCACTTTTTTGCGTCCGGGTAGCCAGCTCTCTGACTTCGTCGGCCACCACAGCAAACCCTCTACCCTGTTCCCCTGCGCGTGCCGCCTCTATGGCTGCATTCAGCGCTAACAGGTTGGTTTGTTCAGCTATTTCCTGAATGATGGATAATGACCCGGAGATCCCCTGAACATCCCCTTCCAACTTTGAGATCACGCTACTGGCCTCATCCAGTTTTTCGGCCAGTGTATTCACTGAGTTCATGGCTTCGTCGACAGAATGCCGGGTATCATTGGCGCTGCTGTCGGCATTTTTAGCCGAGTTCGCGGCCTCATTGGCATTGCGGGAGATTTCCTCCGCAGACGCCGTCAGCTGAGTCATCGCCGTGGCTATCAGCTCGGTTTCCGTTTGCTGGCGCAGTAATATTGAATTGATGTCGCCCGACGCAGTGGAGATTTGGCGCGTTTCATCTACAACTTCATTGGTAAGCTTAGCCACCTTCTTGATGAGTTCATGGAGCTGCCCCAGGAAGATATTAAAATCCCGACTCAGACTATCAAATTCAGGCACGGTAAAATCCGGGATCCGCACGGTTAAATCGGCATCTCTGGCGGCATAAATGTGAATGGTGTCTTCAAATTTAGACAAAGGAACAGTGATGCTTTTACTGATCATCAACCCTAATCCGGCAACCCCGACAGACACCACTAAAGTAAACACCAGTATATTCGCGATACTCTCATAGAGCCGTACTTCGTTTTCGTCTCGCATTGACTTAACCAGCGCATCTACATCGTCCGTGTAAAAGCCGGTGCCCACAATCAGATCCCATTTAGCGATATAAATGCTGTAGGCCAGCTTAGGTAGTGGCTCGGTCTGACCCAGCTTTGGAAAATAGTAAACCGAATAACCATCTCCCGTTTGCGCCGATGTAATGATGTCTCGAACCAGGTAATTACCTCGTTTATCCTGTAAGTCAATGAAGTTTTTACCAATACCCTGATCGCTGTCGCCCTGCATTACGCGCGTCCCGTCGGGCTTAAAGCCAAATAGATAACCGGTCCCGCTGAACTTAATATTCTTAAGCAGTGCAATGGCTTCTGACTCAGCGTGGTCTCCCTGCATGAGTGGCGTCAGGACTGTTTTGGCAATTTCCAGATAGGCTTTTAGCTCAACGCGTTTCATTCGCATCATCTCTTTTCGGCTCAGGTCGACCTGCACTTCATTGAGCTTTTTGGCTTCCAGATACGTGATTAAGGTCACAACCGATGAAATGATGATCACGGGGATCAGTGACAATAAGATCAATCTGGATTTTATTTTGAGTTTCATGTAACTGAGCCTCTTTGTTGCGCTGGTTTAAGAGCGCTCTTCAACTGCTTTACCTGTTTGTGGTGACGTATCGTATATGGACTGTTCCTTGTTGTAGTGCTTCAGGTACTCTTGCAATATTTTGTCGTATGTACCGTCCTTTTTTATTTCTCGCAATGTCTGTTCTACTTCCAGCCTGGTTTTGTCCAGTGTGCGGGTTTTAGAAAACGCAATATAGCTGGGTATCTCATATCGGTAGCTCGGCACTTCTGCAACCAAGTCTTCAATCCCCAGTTGTTTGATGATTTCAAGTGCCCCCAGCCTGTTTATCACGACCACTTCAACGCGATCCGCAAGGAGCAACTCAAAACTCTTTCTGCCCGTGTCCGTTGTAACCACGTTCTCAAACACCCCCCTCTTTAGCGCAGTGTCAATTTCTGAGCCGTAGCTCACTTTGTGCATCACCGCTATCCGATAAGGAGCCAGTGAGTTAAGCCGGCCATCGAAATGAATGTTGTTTTTTCTCAACGTAAACAAGGCAATTGATTGCTCTATCAGGAGTTCGTCCGCATAATCCAAAAAGGTTAGTCTCTGTGGGGTTTTATAAATGGTGAAAATGCCATCATAGCGCCCAATCTCGACTTCTCTAATCGCTCTGCCCCAGGGCAGGATCTCAATTGTGTAGGGCTGCTCCATGCGCCTGAAAACCTCGCGCACTAATTCCACGGCTATGCCACTGGGGCCATTCTTTCCCTGGAATTCATAAGGTGGATATTCCAGTGTGACCAGCTTGATCACCCGCTCTTCTGGCACACTGGCACCCAGCAAACAGAGCATTATCAGAACATGAAACAGCCTGCGAACAATCATAGAGGCACGACTCTCTGCCAGGCTATATGCCACATAACCTGACAAGCAAACCTGACATTCAGTACGCGTTGCAGCCCCCGCACACAGTTAGTCATAGATCAAAAGCTCAGCTGGATTTTTATATAGGCCCGGCGCCCACGCGGATCGCCCGTTCTGGGGTCATAACTGCCGGCAATGGCCACATATGGCGGATCTTCATCGGTCGCATTGACTATGCCTGCAATGAGCCGGGTTTCTGAGTCCTCTCTGACCACTTCACCAAGATTGACACTGTATTGCAGATCAATGGTGTTGAAAGAGCTGATAGATTCACCACTTACATCATTTTCATAGCTGGCAACATGACGAAGATAGATATTTGCACTGTGCTCTCCGTCCGACCAGTTCATACCTATGCTGCCACGTAACCGCGGCGCCGGATTGCCGACCGTATTACGGTTGAGTTTACCCAGTCCATCACTGGTGTTGCCGGATGCATCCATTAAATCGTAGCTCAACAGATAAGAGGCCTTGAGTTGTGGCCTGAAATCACCCAGATCCGTGCGGTAAATGGTCGTTGCGCTGATATCCAGCCCGGAGGTATCAATCGCTTCTGCATTAATAAACTTGGTATTCACGATTGAGATAGTGCCCGCTGACGTACGGATCACCCGAGTCGGATCATTCGGGTTGGCATTCACCACGGCCTGATGGCTCTCACGAGTAAGGACATCTTCAAAAGAAAAATCCCAGTAATCTAAATCAACAGAAAGCTCGTCCAAAGAGAAGGATAAACCCAGATTTACGGCTTGTGAGGTTTCCGGCACCAGATCCGGGTCGCCCACAGTTCGGTTACCACCAAAAGTTGTGGAGCCATCCTCCGGATCTGTGATGTTGGCAAAGTTGGTCTGTACCCCCTGTAACTGGTGAACAGAAGGCGCTCTGAATGACGTACTGTAGGTTCCCCGGAAAGAAAACAAGTCATTAGCAAGCCAGAGGAAAGACACTTTTGGATTGGTCGTATCGCCGCCAAACTCACCGTAGTCCTCATACCGCACCGCTGCACCAATTTCCAAGTCCAGGGTCAGGGGCACCAGTACCTCAGCAAACAGAGCTTTCACATCACGCTCACCGTAAAAATTCTGATTACCAATCAAAAAGGCAAAGCTGTCTTGCTGGGTAAAGGAATCATAGACATTATTGATGGACTCATCCCGGTACTGAAGGCCGAGCGCATACCCAACATCTCCCCCACCGACTTCAAACAACGACTCTCCGGTTATCACGGCTTCGTAAACGCGCATTTCAGACTCGGCATCGCCCAGGTAGTCACCGATAATGAAGTCTCTCAGCAGCTCATTATCAGGGTCTTGAGGGTCAAAGGGGTTGAAGTAATAACACTCCCCTTGTCCAGCCTCAGCGGCGGTGGTGCCACTGCACTTTATTCCACCGAAGCCATGCAATGCAGCTTGAAAATTATCGGTAATGACATCTCTGGGGTTCAGTATGGCGTCATTCGCTGCTGCAACAAACGAGAACTGCCAATATACCCCTTCAGTTAACTCGCCATCACCGCCAAATGCAAACCGAGACGTCGTGTGATCGTAGTAGTTAATTTCGGTTGGTTTGCCTACGCCATAGGGGCGGCCGCGAAAGAAGATATCTTCGCCATAGGGGTTATCCGGATGACTGGCAAGCACACTGGGCGCATTCAACACCGGAAAGCTCGGTGAAACCTCGCGGGTAATTTTGTTTCTGGCATAACCAAATTCAGCCCACAAGCGTGTCGTATCGCTCCAGTCCCAGGTAGCCCGGGCGTAAGCCTGTAGTCGGTCTTCATTTGGGACCGCTGTGATTTGCGGACCGAAATCAAACAGACAGAACGAGTTGCCATTGCTCCCTTCGGAAAAGATCCCTCCATTGGCGACACAATTTGGATCCGCAACCGTTAAACCATTGGGGTTATTTTCATCTGCCATCGACGGAATAACAAAGCTGCCCGGATTACCAAAGCTACTGGTTGCCGGCTGCAGCCAATCGACCTCATCAAGTAACAAGCTTGAGCGCTCAAGAAAACTGACCGCAAATAACATATGCCCGGTATCACCGACATATCCGCCATGGGCAAAATCAATTTTAGTGTCATCCTGATCGCCATCGCTCCAGCGGGTTCGATATTCGTACTGCAGCTCAGTGCCTTCAAGATCATCCCGGGTAATAAAGTTGACTACACCCGCGACCGCATCCGAACCGTAAATGGCAGAAGCCCCATCTTTTAATATTTCGACCCGTTTAATCGCCAGCGTCGGGACCAAAGAGGCGGTATCAACAAAACTGGCGCCCTGGTCGGTCACCACCGCTGACGTAACTTGCCGGATCCCATTGAGTAGTACCAAAGTTGAAGAGACCCCCAAGCCCCGAAGGTTGACGTTTGAGGTCCCCACCGTGAAGTTTTGCGACAAGTTATCTGAGTTGTTCTGAGACCCGGCATTAAAAGGCAAAACTTCAATCAGGTCTCTGATGTTGTTCGCGCCGATATCGGTCAGGTCACTCAGTTCCGTGCTCGATATCGGAGAAGCGCTGTCAGATTGTATAGAACGCTTGATCCGCGTTCCTGTTACTGCAATCGTTTCAATGGCACTTTGGTCTTTAACTGGTGTGTTGGTCTGCGTTTCAGCGACAGCCAACACTGGACAGAGTAGCATAGGCAGAGTCCGCAATAGCACGGATTGGACTCTGAGCGAGGAGTTGCACATGATTTCACCTTATTGTCTCTGACGGTAAACTTCTCAGTGCTATGTGTCCCTGGAGTACAACTCCAACAGCATTTAATATTGCTGTTTTAATAATAGTCGCAGATTTCAAAGCCATGGCAAAACTGGCTACTTTTTTTGCCTGTTATAGCCAAAGCTTAACAGCTTGCCCAAACAAGCAGCCCGGACAAGCTCACAACCTGTGTTTATTTATTCACACGCAACGTATAACTGCCAGCGCCAGAGTAAGAATAAACAATAAATCGATAATAACCCGATGAGGCAGTGTAGTTGATGGACTCAGTAGACGTTGGTGTCTCGGATATGGCCACCTGTTGCCATCTGCCACTCAGCCACTTTTCTATTTTCAGATCGAAGTCAGCATTTGCCGGTCCGCTCAGGGTCAGCGCAATGGCACCGCCGCCATACTGAAACCAGCTGCCATTTGGCTCAATCACACTTTGCTTATCGCTCAGAGTCCCGGTATAGGTGTCCGGATCTGGCTGAGCCTCAGATTCAATGGTAAAAGAGATGGTTTGTGCCGGATCGGAAATGTTGGTAATTCTGAGCCCCGAATCGCTGCCATTCCACCACAGTGCATTGGTACCGCGAGACGTTTGAGAGTTAGGTAAAGCATGGGTAAACTCTCCGGCCACATCGAACAGATCGCTCCCATCGCCGCGATTGCGCTTGTATTCCGGGTCCCGATTACCATCGCCATGTTCCATCTGAATATACGGATACCACTCATTGGAATTGCTGCCACGACTGTCGACGTGCCAGACAGCTAAGCCCTGATCGAGTTGCTCAGAATTCTGACCTGACTTATGAATGGCTTCGATATAAAAGGCTTCATTGTTGTTTGACGGGTTGGTCCATTTGTACGAAGTACCGCTGTGCGAGGTATGACTTAATCGACCTGATGGTGCATTCGCGTTAATGGCCGGGTTTAGCTCTGTGACTGTGTCCCAGCCAGCAATGGCCCGGAAATGTGCCACTGGTGGCGTCGGCTTGTAACGATTCGTTGTCCCGATCGCGCCGTAGCCCATCACACCAAAACTGGCGACAGAGCCCTCGGAGCTGCCATCGTAGTCATAAAGATCAGGCCAGTTAGTGATCAGATGCCCAGACTCGTGGACAAACGTACCAATTGCCAGACTGGCGCGCATATCTGTGATCTGGTAGCGATCGGAGCATACCCCATCAGCGCAAAAACGTGGGCTAAGTCTCGCCATATGAGGCCATAATCCTTTAGACCAGGCACTGTCTGAGTTACCGGCATAAAAGATATTGAGACCACGGATCTGTTTACTACTGTTTGTCGTTAACTGAGAGAAGTCAAACCCCTGCTGATACTCCAGCCATTGTAATGCCTCATTGATGAGTTCCTGAGAACGCACCGTTGAGCTGAGGCTGGAATCGGCATAATATGCTTTGTTCTTTTTCGCCGTGTAATACTGAGTGACTGTATTCGTATAATCCAGTTTATTGCCGGATACTGAGCGAAAGTAGCCCCGGACCGACTGCGCATTACCAAACTCGTTATAATTGAGATCATTCAAAAAGCGCTCGACCTGAGCTTTTGAAATCGTTCCCCGCTCATCCGGAAAATCGATGATAATCGTCAACCCTTTTACCTGACCACTGATCTCCTCAACACTTTGAGTCTCAAACATCGAAGTGTGAAACGCCTCTTGGCTTCCGAGCATCCGTGCGCGCATTTTCTCTACCTGCGCTGCTCTGGCTGCATCCGTCAGGCCTGTCTGAGACTCACTGACTGTTTTTGCCGATATGTTACTCTGATTGCCAACCAGTATTCCGGTAGATACCAGCTCAGTGCCGTCATTACTGACCTTTGCATAAGCCATCCCTTTCAACGTTTCATCGTAGACCACCAAACGGCCGTCTGCGGTCCTTTGCTCTGCATAATAATCATTACCTTGCAGAAACAAGCTAATCACCTGACCGTCAGGCTGAGTGAATTCGTAAGGTGTATTGTTATAGGGTATTGCAGCCTGGACAAGTGCAGCAACGCTCAGTGCACCGATGGCACACAATGATTGTAGTGTTTTCATAATTAAGTTCCTTTACATGTGAGTATTCCTTTTTCATAACAGCAGAGATATGAAAATAGGAACTTAATTATTAACCGTAAATTTACAACTGATCAAATTTAAATTTTCGTTACTATCTCATCAGCAGTCTCACCAGGTGGCACACTCAGAACCAATACTTCTGGTAAGATCATCATAAGACTTGGGGTTTTTTTACATGCTAAGTAACACAGTTCTCTCTTTAACCCCAGCTCTGTGTTGCTGAACTGACACCGCGATTGCACCACCGCTTTATCACAATGCGTCCGCCTTCGGGCTTATTGAACTGCACTGGTTGGTGCTTTGCTTTTGCCTTTCGCCAGGCTTCACTAATGGGCGTATTGTTAAGCAGCTGAACGTATAGATCGACCGACGGAGTCAACTCTGAGCCGATCAGGGTGGGCATGGAAGCAATCAGCTTTTCTTGCGTAGTCGCTTGCAACTGCCGCTTTTCAACCACTGTATCAAATACAGCCAATTGCCATTGATAAAAGTCACTGAATACCGCCTGGCCACTGGCATTTACCTGAACAGCAACCGATGCCTTAAAACGCAAAAAACCGCCCCAGTCTCGTAAATGGATTTGGGTATTCAGCAAATTCAGGCCCGTACCGGCCGCATGGCCAAATTGCTCAGTCTCGGAATGGAATAGAAAGGCCCGAATATACATCAGCTGGGCATTTCGATAGCTGTTACCATCAAAGTAGAGGTTACCCAGGTTGTTTTTAATGTTGGCAATTATCTCCCTGTCATCCGATAACATCATAGCTTCTTTGAGTATGCCGGTTGCCTTTTTATGTTGTCCTGTAAAGCGATAAACCACCGCCAGGTTGTTGGCTATGCGTGCATATTGTTTCTCGTCGGCAACATAATTCAGCGCGCATTTGTTTAACTGCTCAGCATACTCGTAATCATGCATGCGACGATGATAAATGGCGACTGAGCCAATGACATGAATATGCTCTCCCTGTAAGTATGCCTGCCACGAGTCCCGGCTCAGCTGCGCGACAATATCAGACACCGCATCATAGTCGTGCGCCCGAACGCCCGATTCAAGCCCGGCGAGGTAAACCTGTAGCAGACCTTTGCTGGGTTCAGTCGGCAATTTTTCCTGTGCCTGATGAAACAGTGCAACCGCCTGAGCCGGGTTTTTATCGTTCAGCTCTTTCAACTGGTTAAGCGTTTTAAACAGCTCCGCTGGACTTAAGGCGACAGCGGCGGAAAACAACAAGCTTGTGAGCATAAGTCAGTGACACCTCATTACAATCTGGTTAAGCATGGTACAGATACAATTAATATACCAGAGAACAATTTCTCGGCAGATTGGTCAGTATTAATGCAATTCGGTCAAATAAGCCCCAAAAAACCAATACAAAAAAACAATATATGTTAACAATAGTTCTTAGCTACATTCCTACCCACTATGGATACAACTCAAGAAATTATTAATTTTACTGACAAAAAATAGGCAAAAAACACAAATATAAAAATATTAATATGAGAATTCTCATTTTCTTGTTTACATTTGGAAAACACTGCGATAGCATGTGGGTGTTCCTTAGGGCATGACTCATCACACAAGTCATTCCAATTGAACTCCCGAGAAGTAGAGCTTACCAACAAGGATGTTGGTTTATTGGGTATTTCCTGGCACAGTTTTGTTGCTATTGGAGGTTAGGCAGGACATTTCCTGCCTTTTTTTTTGCTTTGCTCCCGGCCCATTTTACTTGCCAACATGGCGTGTATTTGGGTAAATTTGCTAAAAACAGCATGACTAATACCATGACACTCAGACACCCCCACTCAGTACTCGTCATCATCTATAACAGCCACAATGAATTTTTATTGTTACAACGTGCCGACGACCCTGACTTCTGGCAATCCGTTACGGGTGGAATTGACCCCGGCGAAGCGCCCATTGAAACCGCATACAGAGAATTACTGGAAGAAACCGGTATTGACGCCAAAGCACGCGGCCTGGCTATTCAGGATCATCAAAAATGTAATCAGTACACCATCAGAGAGCAATGGCGACACAGGTATATAGCGGGTGCGAATATCAACACTGAGTATGTTTTTAGTGTTTGCGTACCGGTAAATTGTGACGTGCAGCTTGCACCAGGAGAGCATCTGGCCTATCGCTGGCTTACTCAACAAGGTGCTGCTGAGCAAGCCTGGTCAAGCAGTAACAGCCAGGAAATTTTATCGATTAAACTGGCTTAAACAGAAGGGTTTGCCAGGTCACGGATGCCCGGCCTTGCGCGTCCTCTTCAGGCTCGGTGACTTCGAGGCAAGTTAAATCGGCTTTTTGTGCAATATCCAATAAATAATCCACAGCGCAATTTTGCATGCCACGTAATTTGAGTGCTTCTTCATCATTACAGTGGCGCAGCTTAATCACCAGCAGCCCTTCGGGGCTCAGCAAATGACGTAAGGTCAGCATCGCTTGCTGGCCTGAACTGGATTGCAGATAGTTAAATACAGAGCTCACCAAAATCACATCAAAACTGCGGTGATTCTTGCGAACTTTATACAAACAAGGTAGTTCATCCTGATACCAGCTGATCGGCATGTCTCGTGTGTAGGCCTGCCCCAGGCGGTTTAACGAACACACGGGCTCTACTGCCACAACCTCAGCCTGCTCCGCCTGTTCAGCAAAAAACTTTGCGTCTCTGCCTGCTCCGGCACCGATATCCAAAAACTTTAAACCCGATTCTTCCATTAAAGGGGTAACAAATTTTAGCCATGAAGCATGCAGCAGTTCAAAGCGGTAAGACTGATACAATTTCGCTAATTGTAATGCGTTGTCTTCATAATATTGCATAGGCATAGTTGCTACGCTCCAACTAATGTCACTTGTTCCTGATTCAAAACCATCATAGACAATAATCAAGGCACAATTATGACAATTTGGTTAAACATGACTGAGATTCAGTGATGATTAACACTTTGATTTAGGGACAAATGCGTATACATTGGTTGCCACACCTCAGCGTAAATACACAGTGTTTACCAATACAAGTAACCTGGGTCCAGAACATCTGAAAACATGCAGGGATTAGTCCCTTTATAAGCCGAAGTAGTTTGCGTCAGTGATCCATTACACAAGGAGTTTTTATGTCACTCAATGCTTTACACACCCCCTGTTTGTTACTGGAAAAAAAGAAGCTGCTAAACAACATTCAACGACTCAATACACATCTGTCACAGTTTGAGGTTAGATTACGGCCGCACCTCAAAACCCTAAAGTCAGTAGATGTTGCGCGTCATATGCTGGCGGACCAATCAGCCCCCTGCACAGTTTCTACTCTGCAAGAAGCGAAGCAGTTCGCCCAGGCAGGCTTTAAAGACATCACTTATGCAGTGGGGATCAGTGAACATAAGCTTGTGGAAGTGTTGGATATACAAAACCAGGGAGTCACCTTACATATTCTGCTGGACAGTTTTGAGCAGGCACAATTTATCCATGCCTTTTGTCAGGAAAATGACTGTCAACTCAGTTGCCTCATAGAAGTAGATTGCGATGGCAAACGCGCCGGTGTCAAACCCAGGGATCCGCAACTAATAGCAATTGCCAAAATCCTGGACTCATCCGGGCTGTTTACAGGCCTTCTGACTCATGCAGGCGGTTCTTATGACTGCCATGGTTTAGATGAAATTCGTGCTATGGCACAGCAGGAGCAACGCGCAGTGCAAATAGCGGCCGACACGCTGCGCTCGCACCACATAGAGTGTTCCGTCGTCAGCGTCGGCTCCACCCCAACGGCTTTACTGGGAGACGGATTTGAGCACATCACAGAAGTACGCGCCGGGGTATATGCCAGTATGGACTTGGTCATGGCAGGACTCGGCGTGTGTCAACCGCAAGACATTGCTTTGAGTGTACTCAGCCGGGTTATAGGCCACAATCGCGAAAAAAACTGGCTGATCCTCGACGCAGGATGGATGGCGCTGTCGCGTGATATGGGACTTGTATCACAGCAATGCGGTTATGGCCTTGTATGTAATAGTGATGGCGACGTTTTGCCCGGGCTGTGCGTCACGAGTGTGAACCAGGAGCATGGCATTGTGGCGCTTCCGGATACGCTCGACACCAGCCACTTTGCAATCGGTACTTTATTGCGTATTTTACCCAATCATGCCTGTGCCACCGCTGCTCAACACCAGGGCTATCACGTTATCTGTGATGATGAAATGGACTACTGGCCACGCTTCTCAGGCTGGTGATGGTCCACTTTACGCATTGTTGCTATAGTAAATAAATGGATATAAATAGGGAATAAACATGGACCCAATTACGCTCACTCTCGATTACCTGCTAACGGTTGAGGCATTTCTGCTCATTTTTATCATTTTTGTGCTCAAAGGGAGCATTAAATTTGTCCCGCAGAATCGCGCCTGGATAATAGAAAGATTTGGTAAATACCAGTCAACCAAAGAGGCTGGCCTGAACTTTATTGTGCCTTTTATTGATCAGGTCTCTGCCGATCGCAGCCTCAAAGAGCAGGCCGTTGATGTCCCTTCTCAGTCAGCCATTACCCGTGACAATATCTCTTTAATTGTCGACGGCGTTTTGTACTTTCGGGTACTGGACCCCTACAAAGCCACTTATGGTGTCGACGATTACATCTTTGCCGTCACTCAGCTGGCCCAGACAACGATGCGTAGTGAGCTGGGTAAAATGGAACTGGATAAAACCTTTGAAGAGCGGGATATGCTCAATACCAATATTGTCTCTGCCATCAATGCAGCTTCTGATCCCTGGGGTATTCAGGTACTCAGGTATGAAATCAAAGATATCGTGCCCCCCAACTCAGTGATGGAAGCGATGGAAGCACAGATGAAGGCCGAACGTGTTAAACGCGCGCAGATATTGGAGTCAGAAGGTGACAGACAGGCAGCCATCAATGTCGCCGAAGGTAAGAAGCAAGCTCAGGTACTGGCCGCAGAAGCAGAAAAAGCTGAGCAAATCCTAAAAGCCGAAGGTGAGGCAAAAGCCATTATTGCCGTTGCAGAAGCCCAGGCGGATGCCCTCAGAAAAGTCGGTGAAGCAGCCAACACAGAAGAAGGACAAAAAGCCATCCAGCTTGACCTGGCCAGCAAAGCTATTGTCGCTAAAGAAGCCATCGCCCGGGAATCATCAGTCGTACTGCTTCCTGAAAGCGGCACTGACCCCAGCTCTTTGGTTGCACAGGGGATGTCAATTATTAACAGCTTGAATAAAAAACAAAAGGAGCAGCTGTGACACTCTTGGTTGAACACCTGAGTCAGATCCTGATTGTACTCGGATTACTGGCCTTAATTGTTGAAGTTGCCGTGTTGGGCTTTGCCACCTTTGTGCTGTTTTTTCTGGGTCTGTCACTGGTCCTGAGCGGCCTGATGATGTCAGTAGGTTTGCTGGACGCTACGCTGATGAATGCGCTGTGGGTCAATGCCCTGTTAACGGCCGCTCTGGCAGGCGTGTTGTGGCAACCACTCAAGCGCATGCAAGCCAAAACCCAGAGCACAGAAGTAAACAGCGATTTTGCTGATATCACCTTTACACTCAGCGAAGACCTAAACGAGCAAAGCCAGCTCACCCATGCTTACTCCGGGATCACCTGGCAGCTAAAAAGCGAAACGCCTATTGCAAAAGGCACCACAGTCAAAGTGGTCAAAAAAAGCGTTGGGGTGTTATGGGTGGCAGCGCAAGAGCGCCAGGATTAGACGATACAATGCACATAAGACCCGCAAAGCTCGGGGATTTAGATACCCTCAGTCAGATTTGTATGGAGGCTTTTAACACCGCGCTTGCAGCAACATTGTCGAGTGAGGGCTGTGACACCTTCAGGGCTGTTGCCTCGCCAGCAGCCCTAGCAACACGATTGGCAAAAGACAATCTGATATTAGTTGCCGAAATAGCTGAACAGCCCGTGGGCATGATTGAGTTAAAAGCAGGCCGACATATCGCGATGCTGTTTGTCTCACCATCAGCACAGCACAAGGGCATTGGCAAAGCTCTGGTTGCAGCAGCGCTTAAATTGACAACGGAGCCAGGGATTACGGTATCGGCCTCATTGCCATCCGTAGGCGCCTATCACAGCTATGGCTTTACACAGACAGGAGAGATTGCAGAGTCTGGCGGCCTTGTTTATCAACCAATGGAAGTCAGATTAGCTGAGACCCATTAATTGCGCTCAGGTGTTCACCCAGTGTGAACACTGTGAGTCGTTATACTCAGTCGCCTTTATCACTTCCTATGCCGACTAACCTGCTATTAGTGAATCAGTCTGCCCAGCTGATTTCACGTCAAAAATTACAGCGTCACTGATCTCAAAATTCATCCCCTTGTGAGCGAATACATGCAAATCACTGGTCGTTTTTGTTGATCATTCACTACACTTTAAGTTCAGTACGTTAAGTGGGATCTAATATGTTCGACGATGACACGCTCCTGTTTGGCTCAGATGACGAGCCTGAAGAGTCACCCAGCCTGCCACCCTGGAAAATCTTGTTAGTCGATGATGAAGAAGACATTCATCAGATCTCCAGGTTAGTGCTGGAACAAATGGAACTGGATGGCCGGGGTGTTACCTTTCTCAATGCCTACAGCGGTACTCAGGCGCAACAGGTTTTGGCAGAGCATGATGATATCGCTCTGATTTTGCTCGACGTCGTGATGGAAACAGCCGAAGCAGGTCTGGATTTTGCCAAATACGTACGTGAGGAGGCGCAGAATCATAAAGTGCGTATTATTCTGCGTACCGGTCAACCTGGCATGGCGCCGGAATCAGACATTACCCGGGAATATGATGTTAACGACTACAAAACCAAAACGGAACTGACCAGCAGCAAGCTCAAAGCCTCCGTGTTAGTTGCTCTGAGAACCTATTCGCACCTGGATAAAACACAGCAGGTACAATCCGGGTTAGACAAGATCATCACCTGTACTAATGCGCTGCTTAGCGACTCCGAACTGGCTGAATTTGAACTGCGGGTATTCCAGACCCTGACAGAAACCTTGCCGCTAAGCCAACAATTTGAGCCTGCTCCCATGAGTGTGTTTGTTGTCAAACTGGACCTTGCCACTGACACCTTTGAGCAGCTTTTTCCTCAGGAGGACGTAACCCTCACCATACCGGAATCCGTAAAAACACAGTTTATCGCGCAATATAATGCGCAGTCAGAACGCAGTGCCATATTAGAAAACTATGCCGTGTTATTTTTGGGAGATAAGGCAGACGGGTCCCCTATTTTTGCCATTGCCTGCTACAGCAATCCAATCGAGGCACAGGAGGCGCAACTATTACTGAACCTGGGCCATAATTTAGGCATTGCCTGGCGTAATACTCAGCTACAGGAAAGACTCAGCAACAATAATATTGAGTTGGAGAGCTTAGTTGAAGAGCGTACCGCAGAATTACAAGCAGCCCGGGAGCGCGCCGAGCAAGCCAATCTGGCAAAAAGCATGTTTTTATCAAACATGAGCCATGAGATCCGTACTCCACTCAATGCAGTGCTGGGTTTTGCCCAGCTGCTCGAACGGGCAAAAGATCTCAATGCCAGCCACAAAAACACCATGAACAAAATCATCAGAGCTGGCAACCACTTGCTGGACATCATCAATGACGTGCTGGATATCTCGAAGATAGAAGCCGGCTCTAGCAAGCTCAACCCCGTTGACTTTGAGCTCAATGCGCTGCTGGAAGATTTGGGAAGCATGTTCAAACTCAAGTGTGAGCAAAAGCAACTTGCCTGGCAATTAGACAGCACACTGAGTGAACCGACCGGGGTTCATGGAGATCAGGGTAAACTACGACAGGTACTTATCAATTTACTGGGTAATGCAGTCAAGTTTACGGACAGTGGCACGATTAAACTTCGCTACACACAACCAAAAGCAGGTTTACATCGCTTTGAAGTACTGGACACCGGGCCCGGTATCTTGCCTGAAGAACTGGAGAACCTGTTTAATAGTTTTACGCAAGGCAGTGCAGGCGTAGAGAAAGGTGGCACCGGGCTTGGGCTGTGCATTTCGTCCAGACAAGTTGAAATGATGGGAGGTAAGCTAGAGGTGAGTTCTGAGCCCGGCAAAGGCAGCTGCTTTTCTTTTACTTTGCCACTGCAAGCTGCACAGATAACCACAACCCACACTCAAAAACAGACATTACAGCAGATAAGTGTGCGGGCGGACAAAACACTGCGCGCTTTGTGTGTTGATGATGTTGCTTACAACCGCGAAATACTTGGCCAGACACTTGCGGCATGCGGTATTGAGGTCGATTATGCTGAGGATGGTAAACAAGCCATTGACCTCATTCAAAAAAGCGCCTTTGACATTGTTTTTCTGGATTTGTTAATGCCCGTCATGCGTGGTGATGAGGCCGTCGTCGTCATTCGTAATGAGCTGGGGTTGTCTGAACTAAAATGCGTGGCCATTTCAGCCTTTAGCTTACATCATGAAGTACAGCATTATCTCAGTATTGGTTTTGACCAGTTTATTGGTAAACCCTATACAATCGAACAAATTTTCGATTCATTGTTATCTTTCTTCCCGGAACATTTTGAAAGCGCTGAGTTAGCAAGTTCAGCGTCTCCAGATAGCGCGCCATCAGATGAGATTACACTTGCCGATTATTCGTTGCCCGCTGAACAACGGGCTCAGTTGATAAGTTATGCTCAGGTCAATAACAGCTCTCGTATCAAACAAACACTCAAAGAAATTGACGCACAACAGCCAAATAACAAGCAGCTTACGAAATATTTGGCTAAATTTATAAGTAGGTTCGATATGACAGGCTTTATTGCAGCGCTCGACGAGGTGCAAGATGGATGATGATCCGGTTTCACTGAACAATTGCAAGATTCTAATTGTTGATGACAAGGCTGAAAACCTTGAGTTACTGACTGATTTTCTGGAACCCGAAGGGTACGAAGTCGCATTCGCCACTTCTGGTAAAGAAGCCATCAATATCGCAACCATTTTCCTCCCTCATTTAATTTTGCTCGATGTGATGATGCCTGGTATCGATGGGTTTGAAACCTGCCGCCGACTCAAATCTCTTGGCAAAGTTAAAGAGATCCCGGTTATCTTTGTCACGGGTAAAAGTGAGCTCAGCGACATCGTCGAAGCATTCAGTGTGGGCGCCGTAGATTATGTAACTAAACCCATACGGCAGGAAGAGTTGCTGGCACGCGTGACAACTCACCTGCAGCTACAGGCTCTGATCAATTTACGTGACGAGCTCATCTCAACACTCCGAGATAAAACCCTTGAACTGGAAAAGCTCTCCAAGCTCAAAGAGCAACAACTGGAAACTTCTCAGCATTTTAGCCATATTGGCGAGCTGGTTGGAGAACTTACGCACGAGCTAGGCACGCCACTCAGCGTTGTCAAAACCGCTATCTCGCACTTGAATGAAAAACAGCAGGAGCTTGCGCTGCAAGTGCAAAAACAGTCACTGGCCAAGCAAGAGTTAAACGCCTTTATTGATAACACAGCACAAAGCTGTGAAATTGTGCTCTCCAGCATGGACAATGTCATGCACCTCATAGACAGCTTTAAGCACATTGTTGTGGGCGAATTCAGTGGCACAGTCTCAGAGTGTAACCTGCATGATTACCTGCACAATATCCAATATGTTCTGACACCCAAATTAAAACGAACACCGCATACGGTGTCTATCAACTGTCCACAAACATTGCACCTTATTTCTGATACTGGCGCGCTGTCTCAGGTCATCATCAACTTAATCAATAACGCGCTTATCCATGCTTTTGAAGACAATGTCGCCGGTACAATTGATATCCACGTTGAACATCAGGACGGCAACATAGCCCTGTATATAAAAGATAACGGTAAAGGCATTGAATGTGAGAGGACCAGTAAAGTCTTCGATAAATACTATACAACACGCGTCGGTACCGGCGGCAGCGGCCTTGGTTTATATATCGTCAAAAAGCTGGTTGAAACCCGGTTGAAAGGCAATATTGCTTTATCCAGCCAACCCGGAGAAGGTACGGTATTTAGTATTGTGATCCCGCAAACGTTGGAAAACTGATCCGTGTCTGGCTGTTATCTATCCAATGGGCTACCAAACTCGTAACTGCTGCCAAGCCATAAATAGGTCGGTGTACTTAAATTCGCAAATAATATTATACTGTGAAGACAATGTTCACTAGTTAGTGGCACAGAAAAAACATATCACCCTCTACTTAACCTATTGAAATATATACTTTGTCATTGCTATGTCGTTACGCTGACGTACTCTGTCGACGAGAATATGCGTAAAACAGGTGGCAGAGCAGCAAATGGGAAAACAATAATGATTATCAGGAAATTCAGATTACAACGCGGTTGGTCGCAGGAGCAGCTGGCAACGCTTAGCGGATTGAGTGTTCGTACCATTCAACGAATAGAGCGCGGTCAGAGTCCCAGCCTGGAGTCATTAAAGTCATTAGCTGCTGTTTTTGAAACTACTGTTGCAGATCTCAAAGAGGAGCCGGATGATATGAGCCATGAAACGATAATTCATCAGGAACAACGTATCATAGAGCAGGTACGCGCAATTAAAGATTTTTACTCGCACTTAATTACCTATGTTGTAGTCAACAGCGGACTTTTTGCCATAAATATGTTTACCAGCCCTGATTATATCTGGGCCTTGTGGCCTGCACTCGGTTGGGGTATAGGACTGTTCAGTCACTGGGCAAGCGCGTTTGAAGTCTTTGATCTGTTCGGTGCAAAATGGGAGAAGCGCCAGATTGAAAAACGCCTGGGGAGGAAACTCTGAATAAAGACAAACAGACCCAATCGCCGCCTGGTCTCAATTATGCCTGACCTGCGGCTTTGTCCACCAGCATTTTGAGCATTTCTGCTTGCAATAAGTCAGCCTGAATGGGCTTGCTGACATAACCACTCATTCCACAGGCCAGACACGTTTTTCGTTCTCCCTGCATCGCATTAGCAGTCAGCGCAATGATAGGCAGGTCCCGACAAGCTTCCAGCTCCGGGTGAGTACGAATATGCCGGGTTGCTTCATACCCGTCCATCTCTGGCATCTGACAATCCATCAAAATCAAATCAGGTAATCCATGTTCTGGCATTTCCCTCAGCATATCCACGGCTTGCTTACCCGATTCAGCCAGTTGCACTTCCACTTCCCAGGCAGCAAGCATCTTACTTGCAACCACCTGATTTATTGGATTATCCTCGGCGAGTAAAACACGCACGCCCCGCAAAGGTGACACCCCATTAGCAGGTTCTGGTGAGTTGGGTTTATGCTCATCTGTAAACATCTGTACCAAATCTTTGGCTGTGACCGGTGGGTAAACCACTGTAATCTGATGCTGAGCAAAAACAGGGTCATGTTGGATTTCGCATTGCATATTACACAGAGCGAGGATCCGCCGTTTACCCGGCAGATGGCTAAGCGCCTCAATCAGTTTGTGTTGAAACGATGGGTTGCTCAGATCCGCTACCAGTATGTCATGAGTTAACTCTGTTTTAAGTGGTAACATTAATGTCTGTGGCTGGCACCCAAGTACTTCGAGCTGCCTGCACAGGATGTTTGCCAGCCGGGACTGCATAGACAACACCGCCACCTGAGCGTTCTCAGGGGGGATCCCCCTGCCCCATATACCGCCCTTTTGCGCCTCAACCTGAAAATGAAAGCGAAAATGTGCACCAGGCTCGGTACTGTCAACCAGTTCAATATCGCCATTCATTAACTGACACAGTTGTTTAACGATAGCCAGCCCCAGTCCGGTTCCCCCATATTTGCGCGTTGTAGACGCATCACATTGACTGAATGAACTGAATAGCTTGTGCCTGACTTCAGGTTTTATGCCTATCCCAGAATCAATAACATCACACTGCAATACTGTAACCGGATGGCTGACGGCTGTGACATCCACTTCATCGCACTTAACGATAAGCCGGAGTGTACCTGACTCAGTAAATTTAACGGCATTACTCAATAAGTTGGTCAGGATCTGGCGTGCCCTGATCGGATCAAGACGCACAAACCGATGCTTAAGCCCATGACAGTCCACCAAAAGTGTGAGCTGCTTCTTGTCTAATGGAATCGCAAATGATTTTGCCACTGAATCAACCAGCTCATAGAGGTCAACAGAGTCCGGGGAAATCTCCAGTTTGCCAGATTCGATTTTAGAAAAGTCCAGAATATCGTTAATCACTCCCAGCAATGAATGCGCGCTGGCGTCTGCCAGTTTGGCATATTGTTTTTGCTGCGCATCCAGGTTGTGACTCAGCAACAAGTTCAGACACCCAATCACGCCGTTTATTGGGGTGCGGATCTCATGACTCATATTGGCAAGAAACTCTGATTTCATTTTCGAGTGTTGCTCGGCGCGCAGCTTTTCCTGCTGTAACGCCTGATTGGACTCCAGTAACTGGCGCTGAATCTCGCGGTTTTTGGCATTTCGATACTCTCCGGTCATGATCGCAAATGCGAAATTAAACACCAATTGGCTCATAAATAGAGACACAACAAACAACTGAGCCTTTAAAGTGTGATCTTGCTGGAGGCTGGTAGTCCCGGGGTGAGATAAAACATCAAATGCTTTTCCGAGCGCAAAAATAGTAACAAACCCCAGACTCAGACTGATCAGGACAAAAGACTTTGCATAACGAGGTCGACCAAAACGATACAAGCACGCCCAGATCCAACCTGAAGTGATGGTCAGTGTGATCATCCCCAAGATCAGTCGTGACGCGTAATTTGATATGACGTAAGTAAAGATACAATGGATGAACAAAAACGCCGCAAAATAACAGCTGATTTGACGTAGCGGCACCGTTTTCTCACACGCATGATAGCAGCCAATCAACACCAGTACTAAAGCAGCCTGGCCAAATAAGTTTGGCAGCAAAAACCGTACACTCAATGACAGCTCATTTTGCACCCCGAACAATATCATGCTCAATGCCAGACAGATGGGAGACAACGCCCAGTAAAGCGTCGCCTTGACATCTCGGTTTGCCAGCCACATAAACACCAAAGCCAGCGCTGAGGCAACCACCCCGGCACCAGCCATCAGCAGTAGAGAAGGTGTAGATAATTGCACTGCTCGCTCGACAGGGAGCCGGTGATACTGCGCAGCTCCACTAAAATTAACGGATATTCAAAACTCTAGAAGACAGAAGCGGGGTTGTAAAGGCAGTGAAAACGACCATTGCAACTACATTCAGGCGCTTTGATCTATCACAATGTCATGCGACCTGGGCAGATCTCGCGCTCAGACTTTGCAAGATGCCAAGCGCGAATAAAGCCCTGGACTTTACCCACGACTGACCTCAATCTGTTTGATGGCCAGACCTTGTATTTCAGTCACTTTAAACACAAAGCCCTCTATCTCAATGGACTCTCCCTGATACGGAAAGCGCTTACAATGATGAATTAGGTACCCTGCCAGTGTCTCAATACCGTCAACGGGCATAAATTCATACTCAACTACAGACAACTGGAAGTCTTTCATCGACATATCCCCTTGCACCACCCAGCGTGACGCATCTTTTTGGCGAAATTGCGCTTCTATCGCTTCACCATCTTTTAATGCGATAAAATTCAGGATACTGGACAATGTCACCATGCCCACCACAGTTGCAAACTCATTGATTACCACGCCAGTACTGCACGGATGGGCCTTTAACGCATTCAAAGCGTCAGATAAACTCAGTGTATCGAGCAAAATCACAGGTCGTAAAAAAGCCTCATGCTGCGTCTCAAGCAAGGGCCGGCCAGCTATCAGATTACTCAATAATTGCTTAGCCTCTACCACGGCGATCACCTGATCCAGGCTTTCATTACACAACAAATATTGCTGAAAACTGTGGCTTTGAATTTGCTGTGCAAGCACATGTTGATCGTCATGAATATTCAGCCATTCCACCGCATCACGGTTGATCATTGCCTGAGTGATACTAGTCTGGTCCAGGTCAAGTACATTGCCGATGATATTGTGCTCATGTGCCCCAAGTTCGCCCTGCTCGGCACTTTGGTCAACCACCGCAAACAGATCATCCCGGGTGATCAACTCATCGCGCTGAGTCGGTAACTTACATGCCCGGATTATGACATCCGCCAGCAGGTTAAATAGCCAAATCACGGGCTTAAACAGCCACACGCTTGCCAGCATCAGGCCAATAAAGCGCATGGCGATTGACTCAGGGATCACCATAGCAACCCGCTTGGGGAGCAAATCAGCAAACAACACAAACATCGCCGTGATCAACAAAAAAGACAGAACCGTGGAAACTTGCAATAGCAGTGTATGATATTGCGCCACCTCAGTGACAAACAACTGCATAATAAGCAATGATGCCTGATAAAGATATGGCGTAAAGACCGACTCACCGATCATCCCTGCCACAATGGCTAAGGCGTTTAATACCACCTGAACAGCAGCAAAAAACTGATGTGCATTTGCCTGCAAATGCATCACTTTTCTGGCTCGGAGGTCACCCGTATCCAGCCTGCTTTGCAATTTCACTTTACGTGCCGCAGCCAGAGATATCTCGCATAATGCAAATACAGCACTCATACTAATAAGCACAACAACCCATACTAGGTCCAATCACTCACCTGACGATTAACTAGAAATTTGAGCGCGATATATACGCCCAATTTGCGCTGCTGGCAATCGATAAATCGTGACTTACGCAGATAATTGGCGAGCATATTTGCCCGGCGTGATCTTCAGAATGTGTTTAAACTCACGAGTCAGGTGTGCCTGATCAGAAAAGCCGCTTAGCTGTGCCAATTGAGCCAAATCTATCAGTGGGTTATTTCTGAGTTGTTGTTGTGCATGCCGAACCCGGTAGATGCGTGCCAGGTACTTAGGCGTTAACTCAGATTGCGATTTGACTTGCCGTTCCAGCTGACGTATCCCCAGCGGCACGCCGCGATAAGCGTCTTCCAGGGGGAGCAACTGCATCAGCGCACTGATGAGCTGGTAGGTATGCTGCATTGCATAACTGGGGTCAGGCACAGCGCTCGACAAAGTTTGCAACCACTGCTTTAACGTATACAGGGGCGGCGCTTGGCGAAGTTGCTCAGCGAGCGTGCACAATCCGGGTTCAGATAACAAGGGATAAACAGCCTGCTGGAGCGCCTTCAATCTGGCTGGATACAATCGGATCCCGGCAAACTCGGCGTCAGCGCTGTAAGAAAGTTTAACAGCATGCTTTGAAGGTGGCTGAATGTGAAAAGGTGCTGTCAGTTTATGCTCATCCAGTGACACCTCACCTTTGAGCACAAAGACTATCCCTTGTGCGCCATCGCAAGGCAGCCAGCGAGTGCCGGAGTGCAGGCTGCGTGCAAACCATACAGCTTGCACATACCGCTGGGATCTGCCATCCGGTTGATGGCGCTGCAACATTAGTTCGTTATTCATCAGGCTCAGGTTTAAACATTTTGACAACTCGATTCCAGGCATTGATGGCATTAATGGCAACCGTCAGGGTCACCAGTGCATCGTCACTGAACTCCTCAGATAAAGCGCAGTATAAAGTATCATCAATCGGCTGAGCGTTTGTCAATTGTTCACACAAAGTCAGTGCCAGACGTTCTTTTGCAGTAAACCCTGTCATATCCCGCCAGGCATTCAGCGCAATAATGCGCTGGGCGCTTTCGCCCAGCTCCATTGCCTGTCGACTGTGCATGACAATGCAATAGCCGCACTGGTTTAACTGAGACGCTCTGAGTTTAACCAGTTCCCAGAGTTTCGTATCCAGTGTGCGTGTTACTTCTTCATTCAGTAATTGCTCCTGAGTAAACAAATGTTGCATCAGTTTTGGGGCACATTGTAAATAACTTGCTCTTTTCATCATTTTTCCTTAAGTGTCATTCATGGCTTACAGACTACCCAGAGACACCACAACAAGATTGAAGAAAAACGACTTTCGCGCCCCAAAACGTCAGGCAATACACTTAAAGCAAATTGTGCTGCTTAATAAATGTGACCAGTTCACCGGCAATACTCGCATGCTCCTGCGCCGTAGGGTGCCAGATACAACCTTCCAGTGGAGATACAAAAGTATTGGCATACACATCCTCAACCCCCTCATTGGCAAGCTGTCGCAATGCAGCGTGTGTTGCCGGAATAATAAAGTCATAGGGGTATGCAGGGCGAGGCATCACCACAATAGCAACATCCGGATAGCGGCTTCGCAGCGAATGAACAAACTCGACCATGGCTGCTTCCCAGGCCATTTTTACTTCCTCTATTGTTTGCCAGGGTTCGTGTGGCTGAGGATCGGTACTAAAATCATTGGTCCCAAATTCCAACACAATTAACTGAGGAAAGCGTTCCTGATATGGTAAATCATCCTCATATACTGCGGATATTTGATCAACATAATCTACCAAAGTGTGATGTGTTTGGTTGCCATTCCAGTTGCGGATCAAGCCCAGACCAGAATACGACACCTGTGTAAACGTGCTGTTTAGCTGTTGCGCTGCAACATAAGGAAAGGCCAGTCGTGCATTACTGGAATTAACTATCTCCTGCCAGTCACATTGCCGCTTAGTCGATTCGCTGCCGAATCCCGCACTGATAGAATCTCCGATAAACAGTATGTGTGGCTGTGTTTCCCATACCCCCTCCAAAGCCCCATCGACCTCAAATTGCAACAGTTGAGTACGTGCACCATAATGCTCCCAACGCTTCACCACTTCAATAAGCACCCGACCTGGCTCTGCCTGTTCAAACAACACAAAGCGCTGGGCTTCACCCGTTGATGCCGTCACGATTTTTTGGTGCAATCGACCATCGACCAGTACATCGAACTGGTCACCATTACCGACTAAACTAACTGCGATGGACTTACCCACCAGCTGAGTGTGGATGGCCGTACCTGGCCAGTTAAACTCCACACTCCCTTGCTGATAGTTTTTATGTACCCGGCCCTCATAAATAAGCGCATGGTGCGTAGCAGGCAAAATGGTAGCGAAGCAGCTAAGACTGATGCTCAGTCCGAGCAGGATAAGTATTAAGCGACACATAGACAGTTCCTTTTTTGTTAAAAAAGTAAACCTAGTGTTTAAATAGCAACTCCTCAAGCCAGGGAAGTTGAATTTTTCTAAATCGGGTAGGCGCAGCAGATTGCCTTTCTCATCCGTTCATCATGTTCAACGCGATAAATCGCTCTTGCGGACCAGACAGTAAGACAAAATCACTAACTTAAATTTACCAATACTCTTTTATTATGATTTAAAACGCCATATAGTTATTAAAAGTTCGCATTTAAGTTAATATAATGATTGATAAAATTCGAATTGGCGTAGCTGCGCCTCTCTCTTTGCTGATACTCACAGGCTGCAGCCAGCTGCCAGCCCCGACACCGTCGGCAAATGCCAGTGTCGAGACAAGCTGCCCGCTCGTGGAGCTAAAGCACCCAAACCTGGTCCCACTACCAGCCCAGAGCATACCTGAAAACGTGATTGCCCCGCCTGGTCAGGGTGGACTCTGTAACGCACGCAACTATGAAGTGAGCAAAGATCTCATTATTTGGCGAGCCTGGAACAGCACCTACGAAGGCTCTAAATTCGGCAAGTGGTGGTCACTGGAGAAACCACTCGGAGGGGTTGCGCAATACCGGGCCGAATTCAATATTTGTCCCAAGTACTCACCACTGGATATGCTGGTGCGTTGCACTTTGAAAGCAGGCACTCAGGTCGTGATCGGCCCAGGTCAAAGCGCTCAGTGTAGCGACTACTTTACTTATCCTCAGTCGGATACGGATCAGCTTTATCTGGCGAATGCCGCAGAGGTCACCCTAAATTGCACCAACTTTTACGACGAGTTCTCCTGGCATGAAGTCGCACCGGAGACGAACACAGCACAGTAACAGGAATTAATGCCAACCCGATTGATGGCTTACTTTCAAAGGTGGGTGCATTAACGTGCAGGGTTGGTATACATCCTCCAGCTCGCTTCGAAGTGCGCAGGAGGCCAACATAACGGAGCCCGGTATTGGGCTTTTCTCACTACAAAGGAAATGAGCATGAAACTCAATTTGAACAAGAAAAAAATCAAGTCACTGTCCCAAAACAGCCAGCTGTCCCCTCAGCAAACCCCTCAAATTGGCGGTGCTGCAACAGGCTTGCCCAACTGCCCGAATACTAACTTTTGCAATTCAATAAATGCTTGCTGGACATTTAAAGACAATCGACCGGATTGTATTATCTGGGGTTAATTGATGAGTCTAGATGTGTTGTAAACTGTGAAACCCGCCTCGCAATCTCAATTTATACCAATTTGCTTAATTAAGTGTTCTATTTTGAGGCGAGAAAATATCGTCGATAACACCGCTCTCGCGTCCTGCTATCGCTGAGGCACCTACGTCCATGTAGGCGAGGCAAAAATTTTGCTATTTAGTTGTTCTAAATGAGAAATTTTTAACGCCGTTAGCGTCATATTTGCTTCTTCAAATAGACCAGGTATTAAGTGAAATTGGTATTAGATGCAGGCACGACACAGACAAGCAACACATGCGAGGCGTTTGCTCAAGCCAGGCAACACGCTCGGCCTGAGCAAACTTTGGTTACTCCACGGATTACTCCACGGATTACTCCACGGATTACTCCACGGATTACTCCACGGATTATTCCATGGATTACTCCTGATTAAGCGCAGCAACTACCTGCATAATATCTTTGAGATCAATCTCTCCATCTTCGTTTAGGTCAAAGCGCGGATCAAATTGCGTATCACCTGTCGTAGCAGACCACCCGGTTACAATCGTCGTCACATCATCCGCGGATAAAACACTGTCGCCGCTAAAGTCAAATGGGCTGACTTCTTTTAGAACAAAAACCTGTTGTTCACTGATCACGGTTTTGTCCTCACTCAGCATAATTTGCACTGATACCGATGTATCGCCCGGTGCAGATACATCCCACAAGTAGCGACCCTGAGAGAACGCAACGCCAGTGGCAATCTCTGTCGTCTCATCTCCCACCTGATAAACAATATCGACGGTATCTGAATCAGCGATATGTAATCCCGACCAGTTAATACTAACCTGCTGCTCAGAGCCGATGGCATTCTCCACATTGATTAACAGAACCGGAACCGCCACACCAAGCTGACTCACCTGTTGACTCGCCTCGGTCAGATTAACTGCATCGTCTGACACGTCAAAACGGTAAGAAGCGTGACTATAACTGAGCTTATACAAACCTTTCGCCAAATTTGCAAAGCTAAATACGCCATTGGCATCCGTTAGCTGACGCGCAATTTCGACCTGACTCAGGCCAACGCCATTGGTCAACACCACTTCAACACTGGCGATCCCCATTTCACTGGCGTCTGCAACCTTACCGTGCAAGGTTGCCTGGTGCGTATCAACATAGATACTATTGGGCTCAGAAGTTGAATCATCAGCAACCGAATAGACATTGTAGTAATAGCGTGTATTGTCAGATGCACTGTCAACAAACTCCGACTCTAAACCGGTAAAGATCCTGACGCCATCATCTATAGATGTCGGTAAACTGTTCACCGTCCTGGTCACCACCACTTCCTTCAGGTTACTGCCTTGCGGGTTTTGCCAACTCAGCGAAACAACGCGTCCATTCACTATGGCTTTGAGTGCAGAAACCTGCGCCACTACAAAGCTACTTTCCTCAGCATACGTCGGTGCCTGAGCTACGCCGTTAATACTAATATTGGCATTCTCATTTTCCTGACCAACGGTCAGCTGTACAGTGGCACTGTCCTCGTCACTCTGAGTCAGTACATCTTCATAGTTAAGTACCAGTACCTTGCCATTGGTTTGTGGAATGGTGACATACACTTCAACTTCGGGATACTGGGGGTATTTCTCTACCTGAATTGAGTAAGTATCCGTTAAGGGCAAAATAAACTCGGTAACCAGCTCAGCGTTTTTCAGATAGGCTTGCATCGTGTCAGGCTCGTCCAGGATGGGCTGCAATACCACAGCACTTTGGTCACTCACTTTATTGACACCAACGAGCCGTCCCCCTGCGATTAACACCGTAATATGCTGCGGATGTTCCAGCTCAACCACACTGACAGGTGTCTCATCTTCTGCATTCTGAACATCATTGGCACGTTCACTGGCACCCGGTTGGCCATAAATACGCAGCTGATCAGTGACATCGGTATAAGCACCAAATTGCGCATAGCTCGACGCGCTATAGTAATTTGTCAGTTTAAAATCACCATGTTGATCATACTTTTCACTGTCGCTTTGTGGCGCACCTAAGAATATGAAATGCTTCAATGTCAGCCCATTGGTAAATTCCATCATGGTATATTCACCAGGGAAATTATTATCATGGGTAATGTACAAAGACACATCGTTATACTGGATCAAGCCGGCGGCCAGAATAGAATGTCCGCCCCGTCTTTTCGGACGGTTAATGCTAAAGCGCAGACTGGCAATTTTGTTTTCCATAAAATGCGGCGAATAAAACGCATTCATCGCAGATATCCCCGGAAATATGGTCCGCGGGTGAGAACCTATCCAGGCACTGCCTTTAAACGCAGACTGCGACAAAAAGTAATAACCGATTTTAGACAAGCCATGAAAAGCATCCGCAGCATCCGATTTCACATCGTAACTGCCCACAGCCTTAACATAGGGCTTGGGCGACTCACTATTGCGGTTGTCCCAGTGGCTCTGGAAGGTTGATGTTAGCTGAGCACGCGTTAATGTCGCATCAATATTGGCTCCCCAGGCAACCCCTTCGCTGGCATTGTTGTAATTAGCAATCGCTGACGCCGCCATACCATGGCATACACCAAGAAACCGCCGATCAAGCCTGTTCAGCCCCTGGGTATAATCTTCCAGCCGGTAATAACCAATCACATCATACGCCTTGCGTTTATTTGCCGGTGCCAGGAATTGTGCAAAAGACCTCGCGACTTTGCGCATAAAGCCCAGATAAGACAACTGGTCGGGTGTACAACGGTCAAACTTCCAGCACAAGAACGAAGACAAAGAAACGTCTTTTACTTCGGTGAGCATAAAACGGTTCCAGTCGCCATTTTGAAAAGAAAAGCCATCTGTCGACACGTTAAATGCCGTGGTGTACACATTCAAATTATTGACATCATCAATAACTTCACATTCTTCCTCTTTACACACCGAAACCTGAGCGCCGCTAAGGTTATAAGGCGCCTGGGTCAGGGAAAAATCAATTCGGAATGTCTTTTTATCCGTGCTGACATCACAGTTTTGCGCCGTGACTTTCAAACTGCTATCTTCAGCATGAAACTGATAGTTACACACATCTGCGAGCGCCGCGCCGTTAAGTGCTTCCAGGTTTTTAAAATACACAGAGAATTGGTTTGCGCTAAGAGAGCCCGGTGACAAAATCACCTTATCCAGATTAAAGGTATGGTCAAACGCGGCATCCATAAGATTAAATGCCACATTATCAATTGCATAACCGGCGTCTTCCTGGGCAATGATCTCTATCCGGAATGAGGCTATGTTTTCGTCCCGAATAGAAAAGTGCTCTATCCCAAACTGTGAGTCCAACACTTCTCGGATCAAATCACCTTCCGGGTTAAACCACTGTAACCGGGTCGAGCTTAAGTTATCAAAGTAACCGGCGTCCAAAGAAAAACTGTTTACGGTTGTCGGCTCGCCGGTTTGTGGGTCAACAAAACGCCCTTCAATGGCCCCGTTGAACCTCGGTGAGCCCGTTAACACAGGCGTTGTCGGATTAGCACTGTCTGATGTAATGAACGGCGCATCACCACCAAATATAATGCCCCGATCAGCATACTGATTGGTAATCGCTGTACCGTTGGGAAATTCACTGAAAGTAATCGGTGTCATGCCAACAGCCGCAGCTTGTTCAACAGGTACTGGGCGAGCCAGTGATTTGTCATAGTTTTCCCCTGCTGTCGACCCTTCAGTGGCCAAAGCGGGTGCACTCAGTAAACTCAGTAGCGCTATAATATAAAAATATTTCATTGTAACGCCCTCACTGTTCACTGACCGAAATGCTGCAACTTACTTGTTGCGCCAGTCGATTCATGCAAAGTGTTTTACTGCTGGACACTTCAGGCGTCGTACCTGAGTCGACACTGACTTCGAATGTCAACACTTCAGCAGAACCTGTAAAACCACTACTATTGCCATAAGTAAGTGCACCAAAATGCAGAGATTTGCCTTCCTGTGCCGATACAGGGCCCAGGGCAACCAAAGTGCCGTCAGACACAATAAAACTGTTACTCATTGACATTGACCCTTCATTGGGCGCAACGCTAAAGTCGAGTTTTAATTCATAAGCCGATATCGACTGAGTTGTACTCAGTTCTACCTTGTAGCCTTTTGTTGTCGGCGCATCGGATTGAGGTGGATCAGACTGTGGCGGATCTGATTGAGTCGGTGGAGTGTTAGTCGTACTTGAACTGGGGGAGTCAACCCCACATCCAGCCAGCGCAAGTAACAGTGACGAGCAAAAAACCAGACCTAAGGTATTTCGCGGGGCACCAGACGCGATTGAGGTTTTCATTGTTGCAGCCTTGTATACGTATGCAGACTGATATAGCACTGTACTGATACCTTGCTATATCACCATGTTCTTCAGGTGCTGTGCTCACTTTTACTGCATACTGTCCGACCTGCGCAAGCCCAATAATCAAAGTGACCTATCGTCAGCACATAGAAGTACATCCGCAAGTATAGTCGAACCTCAAGGTTGTAAAGCTCAGAGACAAAAAAGCCACAACCAGTGCAAATCCGGTTGTGGCTTAACTGTACTCAGATGAGTACAGGCTTGGGTGTAATTTGGGTTACCTTTGCGCCCTTCAGGCCGCCTCTTCAGCCAAATCAGACTGATGTCTGATCAAATAATCAAATGCACTCAGACTGGCCGTTGCCCCGCCGCCCATCGCAATAATAATTTGCTTAAAGGGCTCAGTGGTTACATCACCTGCGGCAAATACACCGGGCATACTGGTCGCTCCCTTTGCATCAATGGCAATTTCGCCAAATGGGGTCAATGCCATACCGCTGCCTTCAAGCCATTCAGTATTGGGGATCAAACCTATTTGTACAAATATCCCGGCAAGTTCAAGCTGATGTTGCTGGTTACTTTGTCTGTCAATATAGGTCAGCCCGGTGACTTTCTGCCCATCCCCTCGCACTTCGATCGTCTGGGCATTCGTAATAATGGTCACATTGCTCAGGCTGTATGCCTTTTTAATTAACACTTCATCGGCTTTCAACGTATCAGCAAACTCCAGCACAGTGACATGCTCTACCAGATTAGCCAGGTCAATGGCCGCTTCGATACCTGAGTTGCCACCACCAATGACCGCAACAGATTTACCTTTGAACAAGGGCCCGTCGCAATGTGGGCAATATGCAACACCACGCCCTTTATACTCCTGTTCGCCAGGAACATTCATTGTGCGCCAGCGTGCACCGGTCGCTATCACCAAAGATTTGGCCTTTAGTGTCGCACCATTTTCCAGCGTCAGTTCAAGGTTATTGCCCACAGACAAGCCACTGGCACGCTGGTTTTTCATCACGTCTACCTGATAATCGTTCACATGCTCTTCAAGCTGAGCAACCAGTTTGGGTCCCTGCGTGGCTGACACAGAAATAAAATTCTCAATACTCATAGTATCTGCGACCTGACCGCCAAAACGCTCTGCCACAACACCTGTATTGAGACCTTTACGGGCCGAATAAATGGCTGCCGCAGCACCTGCCGGTCCGCCGCCAACAACCAAGACGTCGAATATCGACTTTTGGTCAAGCGCCTGGGCTTGTTGTTCACTCAGCGTGCTATCTAGCTTAGCAAGTACATCACTCAATGTGATGGCGCCCTGACTAAACAGCTCACCATTTAAAAATACACTGGGTACCGCCAGCACGTTGCGCTGGGCAACTTCGTCAGGAAACAGTGCGCCGTCAATCATAGTCGCTTTAATCTTAGGGTTGTGCGCGGCCATCAGATTAAGCGCCTGCACAACTTGCGGACAAGTCTGGCAACTTAAAGATATATAAATTTCAAAATGCAGTTCATCTTGCAGTGACTGGATCACCGCCAGTTCCTGTTCAGACACTTTTGCCTTGTGGCCACCGCTGTGCAGCAGCGCCAGCACCAGGCTGGTAAATTCGTGCCCCATGGGTACCCCAGCAAACTCGATCCGAGTGTCCCGCTTCGGCGAGTATATGGTCATACTGGGTGTGCGCTCACTACTTTGCGCCTGATCCAGTGTGATCAGGTCACTCAGCGAGGCTAACTCCTGTGCCAGTGACGCCACCTCTGCTGACTTGTCACTGTCATCCAGCGCTAAAATCAGCTCAATTGGGTCGGTCAGTGCAGCAAAATGGGTTTGCAGCTGACTTTTAATTTGCTTGTCTAACATTCTGTACATCCTCGAAATTTACGCTAATAGACCGTTTTCTTCGACCACCAGGGGTGAGTTTGCTGCGGGTTAACAGAGTCGGGCCAACTCGGCCCGAACACCGTGACTGATTATAATTTACCAACCAGGTCTAATGACGGAGCAAGTGTCTCTTCACCTGGCTGCCATGAAGCCGGACAAACTTCACCGTCATGTGAGGCAATGTACTGAGCCGCCTGAACTTTACGAACCAGCTCTTTGGCACTGCGGCCAATACCCAGATCATGGGTTTCAACCACCTTGATTTCGCCTTCCGGGTTAATGACGAAAGTACCGCGTAACGCCAGACCCTCTTCTTCGATCATCACACCGAAGTTGCGGGTAATTTTGCCTGTCGGGTCGCCTATCATTGGGAATTGGATTTTCTTGATGGTCTCTGACGCGTCATGCCAGGCTTTGTGCGTAAAGTGTGTATCTGTAGACACGGAATAAACCTCAACGCCCATCTCTTGTAACTGTGCATAATGGTCAGCCAAATCGCCCAGCTCGGTAGGACATACAAAGGTGAAATCGGCCGGGTAGAAAAAGACAATTGACCATTTGCCAAGCAGGTCTTTTTCACTCACATCAACAAACTCACCATGGTGAAAAGCGGTCGCGTTAAAAGGTTGGATCTGGGTGTTAATCAAAGAGGTAGTCATGTTTTTTCTCTCTCAGTTTTTAGGTTAAAGGGTCACAGGCCTGATGCTGTATCAGCCATGTTGTCTCTGTGTGATTACTAAGATAGAGGGGATTTAAATATTATTAAAATGGATTGTTCGGATTACAGTAATCCAAAAAATTGATGAAACTTTGGCAAAGTTTATGCGTATATCAGATATAATTAAAACATTAGTCAGAACAAACTTTTAAGAGACTTGGATGCACTCATACTTTAACCACATTATGCTGGCCTACATTGGCTTTATTCCTTTCTTACTCTGTGTGGCACTCACATTAATGGTTGGCAGCTCAACGGCCGTTATCGACGCGTTTAGCTACTATAGCCTGGGCGTTTTGGCCTTTCTGGCTGGCAGCCTATGGCGCCCGGGTGAGCAATCGCAACAGCGTGCCGTAATCGCCATTCTGGTGATCGTCCCTTTCCCCTTGCTCGCCGTCGCTTCTCAAGTCGTGATGCTAAGCTACCTGTCAGTGGCTTATTGGCTGGTGTTAATTTTTGAACGCAGCGCCCCGGCCTGGCAGGAGACGCATCAGGATTATCAAAAAATGCGCTTCACGCTGACTTCCGTTGTCTTTGTCAGCCATTTATTCATGGTCGCACAGGCAGTCGAACTTGCCGGGTGAACTCACATCGCCACAGCCCGATTAAAACCTGCTATAACTAAAGGGGATACGGAGGGTTGCGTATGCGTCAAAAATTACTACTGGCTCTGATCTGGCTTGCAACAGCTTGTGTCATTATCTTACTCTACGGCAACCATGCTTCTTTTGGGGCAACGGTAGAAGAGCTGATATGGTTTGCCATTTCATTAACTGTGCTGGTGTTCAGCCTGCCTCACCTGCAACATAAGCTGCTGTTATACGCCTGGGGGATCTACTGTATTGGCCTGTTACTGGATCTCCTTGATGATCTGATGACCATTGAGCTCATTCCCGTCAACACCTTTGACACGTCGTTAAAGCATCTGGGCTTTATGTTGGTGTGCTACGGCATGCATACCATTATTAAGCAAAAACGCGAAACCATCAGTGCACTCAACCACGAAATCGAAGAGCGCCAAAAACTGGAACAAAAGTTAAAATTTGATGCAACACACGACGAATTGACAGGGCTGGGAAATCGACGCGCCTGCTTTGAACAATTTGAACGTTTGTGTACCTCCAGTGCTTACCTGTATTACTTCGATCTGGATAACTTTAAGCAAGCCAATGATAAATATGGTCACAATATTGGCGATAAGATACTAAAAAAAGTGGCTGAAGCGATGACGCGCGAATTCACGGCTGATGCCTGCTTTCGGATAGGTGGCGATGAGTTCGTGGCCTTTACCAGTGAAACAGTATTAAAAGAAGATGCCCTGCGGGCACAGTTGTTAGAAGAGGTCTTTGAATATGGTGTTGGGGTAAGCATAGGCAGAACTGCGGCCGACCCAGCTGAAGACCCGGATGTATTACTCCACAAGGCTGATATCGGTATGTATGAGAACAAAGCCAATAAAAGTATCCGCGCCTCCGTCAGATAACACCGACAAGTACTGAGTATTTACTATGTATTTTTCGGTGTTTTAGCCACGGTCAAACCCCGCTCTTTTTACTTATTTTTTATGTAGCTCATTGTTTATTTACATAAATCTAGCACTTTAGTGGCTTGACTGTTATGCTGCTGGCAGTTTTGATAGTCGAGGGAACCTCAGTGTTAAAGAATCTTTTTGCCAATACCAGTCAACAATCGGAAATCCAACAGTTGAAAGCAGAATTGGCCGCACAACGACAGGCATATGAGCAACTGGAGGCAGAAAAACAAGCAATGCAAAATGAGCTTGTTGAAGCACAACAGCAACTAAACGACAATACGGACAATCAGCTTTTGCAATGTGCACTTTCCGGACTTGGTCAGATCCACGAAGTACGTGACGCCGTGCTGCGCAGCCTGCATCAGATAGAGGAAGAAAGCAGCTCAATTTCTCAGGTCAGTGCCTCGTTTGAAACCTCAGAGTCATCATTGGAAAAGATCCTCTCAGGCATGTCCAGTCTGTCGACCAATATGGCCAGCATGACCGACAATATTTCTGGCCTGTCGCATATGGCAGATAACATCAATACTTTTGTCACCACGATTTCAAAAATCTCTGATCAGACCAACCTTCTGGCACTCAATGCCGCTATCGAGGCAGCCCGTGCCGGCGAAGCTGGTCGTGGCTTTAGTGTGGTTGCCGATGAAGTTCGGGCACTGGCAAACAACACCAACGAGTCGGCGAACGAAGTATCAGATCTGGTTAAAAAGATCATAGATACAACCCAGCTTACAGTCGATGGGGTGAATGTCATCCAAAACTCTAACAACGACCTATCCTCAAGTATTGCCCACCTCAACGATGAATACGGTAATATTGTAAGTTGCTGCGGCTCTATGAAGCAGACCATTGTCTCAGCATCGCTGCAAACTTTTGTACAAACAGCAAAGCTCGATCATGTTGTATGGAAGGGTGAAGTATACGGCGTCATTGCAGGCAATAGTAACAAACAAATCACCGAGTTTGCCGACCACACAAGCTGCCGTCTGGGCAAGTGGCTCAGCGGTGAAGCGGGCAAAGTAATGAATAAATCGGGATTACTCAATCGTATTGACGGCCCGCATAGGGAGGTCCATCGTGCCGGTGTCGAAGCAATGACTCTGTTTGTTGCCGGTGAAAAGCAAAAAGCCATCGGCGAGCTTAATCGCATGGAACAGGCCAGCCGTGATGTGCTCAGATTGCTGGATGAAGTAACACACTAGTTTTATCCCGGGTGGCTCAGATCTGAGTCGCCTGGTTTATCCCCCACTGTGCATCTGTTATCATCGCGCCTTTGTTATTTTCCTGGGTAGTAATGTTATGTTAATAGATGCAAATTGGCGCATTTTGACCGTTGGCGATGGTGATCTAAGCTTTTCCTTATCACTGAGCAGACAGTTAAAACCCGGTCATTTATGTGCCAGTATCTATGACGATGAAGCCACCCTGAGAAGCAAATACCAGCTTCATGCTTTGGACCATTTACGCGATTCAAATGTGACTGTGCTGAGCGAATTTGACGTCAATAATCCAAGCTGCTGGGAAGCCTTACAAGGAAAGCAGTTTGACGCAGTGATTTTCCAGTTTCCTTTGATCCCTGCATTTACCAGCAAACAGGCATTTGATGCTCAACCACTATCGACAAACACACTGAATCGACGTTTGTTACGTAACTTTATCGATTTCAGCCACCGCTTTGCACTTGACCCTGCGGGCCCAATGCTCACCCTGATCACCTCGAAAGATGTCAAACCTTATTGCGAATGGAATCTGGAGGACTCGCTATGTAACGGGCTGGACTATCATTATCTGGGCCAGAGTGAGTTCAATATAAATGCATTCGAGGGCTATCGGATCCGCAATGTCGACAGAGATAAACATGTTAAAGATACCAGCGGTATCACTTATTACTGGTCAGCAAAACCTCACACAGCTTTGCGTGAATCGCTTTATCTGCCGCCCTATTTAACACAAAATCATTGTGCTATGTGCCGTGCAGGACCCTTTCTGAGCGAGCAAGATAAACTCGCACATTTGGGGTCAAAAAAGCATGCTATGATGCTCAGGCATGAAAATGATTGGCTCACCTACCTCAAAACGGGCTAGGCACAACAACTTTGTTGACGCGCAGGCCTGTCTCCCATTAGATCTAGCCTGGCCAGTTCCTGCTCAATAATAGCGGGCTCACCAAGCAAAGTACGCTGTAAAACTTGCTGCATCCAGCCAGGTAACTCTGTATTCAATGCATAGTACACCCACTGACTTTGCTTTCGTATAGTCAGAATACCCGCTTTTCTGAGTTGTGCCAGGTGCCTGGACACCTTAGGCTGACTGGGCTCATCCAGTGCCACCATCAACTCACATACACATAGCTCCTGCTCCTGTAAAATCAACAGTAGCGTTTTCAGCCTTAACTCGTCACTCATCGCTTTATAAAAAGCCATTGGGGTAATTGGCTCAATGTGTTGCGGCTCAGCCAACAGATCACGCACTTTGCAATTTAACTCGTACAAAGCTTTACGATACGGATTAAAAGACGTATCAGCGTCCTCTAAATCAAGTTGCCAGAACAATGTTTGCTGTCTCTGTTTCCCTTCCTGTTCAGAGCTTCTCCCATGAGTAAGGTGAAGTATAATATCGCACTCTTCCTCATTAACATCGTTATGGCTGAAGCTCAGATTTCTGCTCAGACCAAACTCGGATAGCGCTTCTTTTGCCCCAAAACTGAGCTGTTGCGTAGTCACCGTATTGCCCAGCAAGACATCTGGATTGTGATGTTTTAATAAAGCACCAACTAACCAAATCAGGTCTGGATTTTCACCTTTCACATAAATACTTTTCACTGCACGGCTCTCCTATATACGAATATGATTATATAATGAAAGTGAGGGACAGTTAATATCCGGACACAAAAATACAAGGCTCTTAAAGTAAAACGAATACACCATTTATAAGAAAAAAATACAATTTGGTAATGATTTTTAAATTAAAGTCACCTCAATTTATTCAATATCGGAAATTACGGAATAATGTATACAAAACTATTGAGCAGTACCATTTTGATAAGTAGACTGGCGGCCTTAATTTATAGCGAGATTTCTCGATGCATGTTTTAAACAAAAGCTTTCTGTATGCCATCGCGTGCTTGTTACTGGCTATGATTACCATTCAGTCTGGTGCTTCAATTGCCAAACAGCTATTTCCTCATGTTGGGCCAGAGGGCACGACGGCTTATCGTCTGGGATTTTCGGCACTGATATTATGTCTGGTCTTTCGACCCTGGCGGCATTTACCCAAAAACTGGCGTCCAGTGATTTTATACGGACTGAGTCTGGGTATTATGAATCTGACATTTTATTATGCAATAGAGCGTATCCCGCTTGGCATTGGGGTGGCGCTGGAATTTACCGGACCTCTTGCGGTGGCATTATTCTCATCGCGTCGTAAACGAGATTACTTCTGGGTAGCGCTGGCACTTGCAGGTATATTGCTATTGCTACCGCAGATGGGCGAAGTAGATGGCCTGGACCCGATCGGCGTATTGCTTGCACTCACCGCTGGTGCATGTTGGGCAGGTTACATCCTGTTTGGCAAAAAAAGTGGCGGTCATGGCAGTGGTGGCGCAACCGTTGCAATCGGTATGAGTGTTGCGGCATTTGCCGTTGTACCGATTGGTGTCATATCACAGGGAGGGGCATTACTCGACTGGTCTTTGATCCCTCTTGGTATTGCGATTGGATTATTATCAAGTGCCCTGCCCTATAGCCTTGAAATGGTCGCGTTAAAGAAAATGCCGGCTCAGGGCTTTAGCATTATGATGAGTATGGAGCCGGCCATCGCAGCGCTAGCCGGCTTAGTGATCTTGGGAGAGCTATTGACTGCCTGGCAATGGCTGGCAATCTTTATGGTCATCGCCGCTTCATTAGGTAGCTCTTTGTCCGCCAAACAATAGAATTACATCGGCCAGGGTGCGACGGTCTCTGACGTCAGCTCAAATCGCAACGCCTCCGGCACCTGGTTGATTTCTTCAATCACTGGCAGGGGATCAAAATGGCGTTGCAGCCAGCTTTGCTGCTCCCACAACATGTGCAACACATCCTGTCGGTTTGTGTAGTCATGATCTGTCTCTGGCAACAGAACCAGGCGCGCGCGTTTACCCAAATCATTCAATGCGCTGAACAAGCGCTCACTTTGCACTGGAAAACGCCCGGGCTGCCTGTCCTGATAGCCATGAATGAGAAGCAGCGACGCGGTAATTTTATCCGCATACGCAATGGGCGACGCGGCCAGATAAGCTTGAGGATCTCGCCATAAAGTGCCGGCTTGTTGTTCATAGGTAAAAGGCGCCAACGTAAAATTATAAGTACCACTGCGCGCCATGCCGGTAACAAATAAATCCGTATGGGCCAGCAAATCAACGACCACAGTTGCACCCGCACCCTGCCCGCCAATGGCTACTTTACTAACATCTGCAATACCTTGTTGTGCTAATACCGCAACCGCAGCCTGAGCCGTAGACTGCCATTGCTTCCTTAACTGCACCGCATTACCCTGCTCACCTGGTAAAGTGAACCCATCAATCTCAAATACCGCATAGCCTTGCGAGAGGTGTGGCAAAGGACCAAGATGATCCAAAGGCACAAAATAATGAGGAGAGCTAAATGCCTCTTTTGTCTGTTCTGGCGACTTTACCCACATCAAGACAGGTATCCGGCCCAGACTGGGATCATAGTTTGCATTCAAATAAAGCGTACCGGTCATTTGTGTGCCATCCCCACGATCAAAACTCAGCACCTCACGGGACAAACCGCGTAACGCAGGGTACGGATGTCTGAAATGTGTGATCTGCTCCTGAGAATTAAATGTCCGATCGTGAACAAAGTAATTTGGCTGGTCCTGCTTCGATTGCCTCAACGTAATGAAGCGCATACCTTCATCATCCAGCAAAGCAACAAACTGTTCAAAATAGGGCGCCTCTGATTGCCAAATCCGGGTACGAGTATTAGCTCTGGCATCAAACCGATCGAGGAAAGGTAAATCCTCGCCCTGTACCCTTTCTACTCCCTGGATAAACAAATATCTGCTGCCCACGACTTTAAGAACCTCGGCACCCAAATCATTGCGTGTCATCAGCCACTGCTCAGACTGAGCATTAGTGACTTTATATCTGGCCACCTCCAGAGGATTGCGTTGCGGTGCCAATGGGTTGATCACAGAAGTTCGCCAGAAGCGCTCACTTTCTGCCTGAGTGAGTAAGGCAATATTGGCATCACCCCAGTCCAGAGACACCAGGGGCTCCTGAAGCGCCATAAACAATCGAGGAGCGCGCTTAAATGGCGACGAGATATGGTACAGACCATACGCGTTCTCAGCATCACCTTCTTGCGCCCACACAACAGTTGCACCTTTGTCTGCACGCCACTGGAAATGGCTACGCATTGGAGCAGCAGGAGGCGTTGAAATAGCCGCTAGCACATTTTGCTCTTCACTCAGCGATTCGGGGGGCATTGCCGGCCGGTAAAGTTCATATAACGCAAACCCAGTCATTCCCCAGACCTGCCAGACACTCGGGTGATTCGCCAGCGTTCGCTGTAACGGTTGTGACTGCTGTGGCGCTTCAAGTAAAGACATCGCCACCAGCAGGTTAGTCGCATCCGGTGAGGGTGTAAAATGGTGGAAATAAGCCGGGCCGCCAATGGCTACAGGCCGACCTTGCAAAGGCACTTTAATTAACTGCCCCTGAGCATAATGCGCAAACGCTTCTGTAGAGAGGTGTTTTGTGGTGTCGGTCACGACACTGAGTGCACCATGTGATTGCGCGACAACCGGTCCGCTCAGTCGAGATTGAAGAGTAGCTTGTTGTCGTTTACCGGTATGGTTTATGGCACTATTGACCACCAGTCCTGAGCTGTCTGGCAGCCAATGATAGGGAACTTCCGTGGTTACCCCATTGAGAGGGAAACGAGACACAGCGCGCAATTCTCGCTGCTTAATGTCATAGACCCATAAACGGCCATCCTGGTCGGTGCGCAAAATAAAGGCCAGATAGCGACCATCTGCACTCCAACGTGGGGCAAATACTTCACCAGATGGCAAGTTTTCTACTTTGACCTCAGCACCTGTCGCAACATGTTTAAAGCTCAGGCCTGAATAGGTCACCACGCCCAGTCGCATAAAGGTAGTGGGATCAAAGTGTAAATCGCCGTAACGCAGGCCAGCTTCATCTGGCTGTTGCACGCTTTTTTGCTTGGTTAGTAGCGCCATCCAGACATGTTGTTCATTGAGCAACACCTCTGGCATTGGCGGCACACCTACCAGTTGCGCCATTTCTTCTCTTGGCACCTGGTAACCATCAGATGCCGCCAGCGCAGTATTAACCCACAGACAACAAGCTAAAAAAAACAGCAAAGCCGGGCTTTTTTTCACCACTTTTCTACCCTTGAATTCTTATCTTAACCTCTCATGATATAACGAAATTACCTAAATGTGCACTAGTTTAATAGCAATCCACTCAATTCCCAGTTCAACCCTGAGCACTAAAACTTTTGTCACTAAAACAACAAAAATATCTGATACTTAGTTGTTCTGAATGAGAATTTTTTAATACCGTGAGCTACCAATTAAAGCCCTCAGATTGGTTATGCACTAATGTTAGTGGTATAACGTGCATCTAGGCGCGAAGTTACGGTAAACTTAGCGTTCGTCAACCGTTTGATCAGCTATTCAGGCCATTATGAACAACAATAAAAAGCCAGACAAAGTAACCATCTTCGATGTTGCCAGAGAAGCGCAAGTATCTAAATCAACCGTTTCCCTGGTACTTACCCATTCCGACAAAGTCAGCGACAAAAGCCGGGAAAAGGTACTCGCTGCTATAGAAAAGTTGGGGTATGTCTATAACCGTGATGCTGCGGCACTGCGTAGTAAGCGCTCCAACCTGGTCGCATTGGTGATCAACGACCTGACTAACCCTTATTCCGCGCAGCTGGCGGTGGGCCTTGAGAAACACATTTATGCACTGGGTATGGTGCCTATGCTGGTTAATACCAGTGAGGATTTGACGCGTCAGCAACAGGTCGTCAATACGCTCAAAGAGTACAACGTCAGCGCATTTGTCATGGTGCCCGCACCGGGCACAACCATGGAGTGGGTTAATAAACTCGTCGATTCTGGTTTCCCCGTTATTAATATCATGCGGGAGATCCCTTACAGTAACGCCCCCTGTATTCTGCCCGACAATCAGAAAGGCACACACCTGGCCACAATGCATTTACTCGAACAGGGAATTGAGCGCCTGGCCTTTGTCGGCGGTACACCCGAGATTTCGGATTATCATGAACGTTTAGCTGGCTTTCGCAGCGCACTCACGTTACGCAAAGTAACCGAGCCTATGCCTGAAATTACCGCTCAGACCAATCGCCAGGGAGGTCGGGAAGCGTTTAATACTCTATATTCGCAATCCCCGGATACTCAGGCCATCGTCTGTTTTAGTGACGTCATTGCTTATGGCGTTATGGAAGCAATGCGAGAGCATGGGCTCACGCCAGGCAAAGACATCAAAGTGGTCGGTTTTGATGATTTGGCCGATTCCAGATTAATGAAACCCGCTTTGTCATCCGTGCGAATTGATGCAGATGACATCGGTAAACGCACCTGCCAGGCACTGGCAGAAATTATGAATAAATCGCAACCTGCGGTACGGACCCTGGTGGATGTATCGCTACAACTCAGAGAATCTTCCATTTAAATGACACAAGTTTTAGTAATTGGTTATGTCTGGCCGGAGCCCAATTCATCGGCCGCCGGCAGTCATATGATGTCCTTACTGCGCTTTTTCCGCGCCCAAAACTGGCAAGTTGAATTTGCCAGCCCGGCCCAGCAAACAGAGCATATGGCCGATTTAAGCCAGGAACAGATCACCTGTTCCCCCATCACGCTCAATTGCAGTAGCTTTGACGACTATATCGCGCAACTTAAGCCTGATATCGTGATGTTTGACCGTTTTATGATGGAAGAACAGTTTGGCTGGCGGGTCGATAAATTTGCGCCCGATGCGCTTAAAATCCTCGACACCGAAGACCTGCAGTGTCTTCGCAATGCCCGCCATGCAGCACATCGCACTCAGCAAACTTTCACCCTGGACAGTCTGCTCGACAGTGAGCTGGCTAAACGTGAGATCGCCGCAATTTTGCGATGCGATTTGTCGCTGATCATTTCTGATTTTGAACACCAGTTGCTCACTACACAGTTTGGCGTGTCCGCCGACCTATTACATCACTTGCCATTTATGGTAGACCTGAGCGCACTTAATAACACAACGCCAGACTTTCAAACCCGCAAGCACTTTATGACCATAGGTAATTTTCGCCACGCCCCGAACTGGGATGCGGTACTTTACCTGCAGCAAATTTGGCCGAAGATCCGTAAACAACTGCCAGATGCGGAATTACACATTTATGGTTCCTACCCGCCACCCAAGGCAACCGCATTACACAACCCTAAAACCGGCTTTTTGATCAAAGGGTGGGCGAAAGATGCATTGAGCGTGATGGCACAGAGCAAAGTTTGTCTTGCCCCATTGCGCTTTGGCGCTGGAATCAAAGGAAAGTTGCTCGAAGCAATGATCACACAGACACCGTGTGTGACCACAGAGATTGGCGCAGAAGGCATGCATGGCGACCTGCCCTGGCACGGTGCGATAAGCAACTGCCCGGAAACCTTTGCAGCCGAGGCTGTGGCCTTGTACCAGGATGAAGTACGCTATCAGCAGGCGCAACAAAACGGGCTGACCCTGCTACAGACGCGTTATGATAAGCAACCTTTAGAGTCTCAACTAAAACAAAAGATTAGCAATCTACTGACCAATTTGGGCCCACACAGGCGGGCAAACTTCACCGGCAGTATGCTGCGACACCACACGCTTCGCAGTACCCAATATATGTCCCAATGGATTGAAGCAAAAAATGCAAATAAAATGCGTTGAATTTACGTGAGAAGTGGTTAGAATTCGCGGCAACTTAGGTTATTGCCTAAACTGGGTGGGGAGGCGAAACAAGCTGTTAGCTTCCTTACTCACTAAGTCGCTGTCGATTTTTACTTATAATTAGGTTACACGCCGTTGAACTCAGCCACCTTTACACAAAAGCGTAAGTTTATTGTTAAATTAGGCAAAATGCTTCATCAATACGGAACCCCGGCTTATCGCCTGGAGGCCCATCTGATGGAAGTTGCCACCCACCTGGGGCTTAAGTCGTCCTTTGTTATGTCTCCAACGTCCGTCACTTTTGTGATCTGGACTGAAGGACACGAGGATGAGTACACCCATGTTGCCCGCGTAGAGCCCGGTGACCACAACCTTGGTTCACTGGCCGATACAGATGATGTCGTGAATCGAATGCTGGCAGGAGAGCTCAGTGTCGAGCAAGCAGATCAGAATCTGGATGCCATAACTCAGGCAAAAGACCCCTACGGACGGCTACTCACGGGTATCGCGTTTGCGGTGTCAGGAGGTGCCTTTGCAATGCTAATGGGCACCAGCTGGAATGATGTGCTTTGGTCTGCTGTGTTGTCGATTCTGGTCTTTATCTTCGTCCTCTGGTCAACTCGCTCAAAGCGCGTAACGCACATGCTGGAGCCCGTAGTGGCAATCGCTTCTGCGCTGGCTGCCTGTGCGATTTCGTCGTATCTGGACCCTATGGTCAATATCCGGCTAGTGGTCCTTTCGGCGATAATCGTATTTATACCTGGCCTGGCACTGGCTCTTGGCTTTGCTGAGCTATCTGCACGCCACTTAGTATCAGGGACAGCTCGGGTCATGGATGCCATTATGTTGCTGTTTAAACTGTACTTTGGTGCGTTTTTAGGTATCAGTATTGGCTTTTTCCTGTTTGGACAGAGCGATTATGTGCAGCCCGATCCGCTCCCGAAATGGACAGCCTGGATGGCAATATTGCTGCTGTGTAACAGCCTGATTGTGATTTTCCGCACTAAGCTGAAACACGCCAGCTGGTCTATCGCATCAGGTTTTATTGCCTATGCTGCCAGCATAGGATCCGCCATCTACCTCGACTATTCACTGGGGACTTTTGTCGGCGCATTTGCTGTAGGTGTGTTCAGTAATGTATTTAACCGCACCGTCAACGCGCCTGCCTCGATTGTCGCGATGCAGGGGTTGATTGTGCTGGTGCCCGGGTCAAAAACCTATATTGGTTTAAACTCGCTAATTGAGGGGCAGAACTTTGTGGCAGCCGATCACATCGGCCAGCAGACCTTTTTGATCTTCATGTCTCTGATTGCCGGCCTTATCTTTGCCAACGTGGCACTGCCACCGAAGAAGAGCCTGTAAATCGTGTTTGGCAACACCTAAACAGTCAAGGTGTTGCCAAATGGCTTCTTTGCCTGTAGTTGCGACTACTCAATCTCTCCTTTGCTTCAAACGCATTTTGGGTGACAATCAAAGTCACACTCGGGTGCAAAGGAGCTCACCATGAACGACAACACAGAACAAAAACTGGCTGCCTATCGACTGGTACTCGATTACATCAAGGTCTTTCTGTGGCCCGCAATATTGATCCTCGCCTTTGCTGTCTATGGCGATAAGCTATTCAAAATCATTGAGCAACGAGAGGTTGATGCGTTTGGATTGAAGCTGGGTAAACAAATTGAAGATATCAGCAGCAACTACGAGGCACAGATAGCACAGCTCAAAAAAGACATTGAGGCCAGCCAGGAGCCGACAGCACTCCTAAAAAAGGTAGACGGCATCCAGGTTAACCTGACCAAGCAACTGTCCAATGTAAAACAAACCGCTTTACTGACAGAGACACCGCTTTTATCAGACACAAAAGCACAGGTAGACCAATATGAGCGGGCTGGATTTAATGCTATCCTGGCACGGGATGCATCCGAAGCGCTCTCACAATTTAGCGCAGCAAAGGCCATTTGGCCCGATTATCATAATGTGTCAGAAATTAAGCGCTTACTCAGCAAACAAATGAACCAGTTAAATGATAGCCAAAGCCCCGCCTGGCAAGCTGTGTTTGATACCATTTTGATGCAGTACTCCTGGGGCATGCCGGATGATATCAGAGCCCAATTCAGGCAAGTCGCAACAAAATAGTCATACCAATTTACTTAATTAAGTGTGCTATTTTGAGGCGAAAAAATAGGATCGATAACCAGACGAAAATTTGTGAATCTTTGTCTAAAGTATCAGATTCTAAAAGAGAAGTGTTTAGCGCCTTTAGCGCCCTATTTCCCCTTCAAATTGAACAGGTAATAAGTGAAGTTGGTATCATGCTAGAGCCAGCGTCGGGTTGTGGTCAGAAAATCTCTGTATGCTTGTCCATAGCTGTTAAGCAAGAAGCGCTCTTCTGGTTTGATTTGAAAACGGGTTAAATAAGCGATAAAACTCAGTGCTGTAAGCATCCCCACTGGCGCAGCGAGATACCAGTTAAAGGCCAATAGTAAGCACAGGAAGCCCAGATACATGGGGTTTCGGGTAATACGATATATGCCGCTGGTAACCAGGGTTGAGGCTTTATCTATATGTACCGGATCAACGCTGGTTTTGTGGCGGCGAAATGCAATCACGCCAGCCAGTGCGACTCCCACGCCAACAGAACTCAGTAGAAAAGCACCACACAGCCTTATCCCCTCACCCAACTCCACACGCCCGAATAGCTGAACCAGCCCCCAACTAAGGATCAGATGCAACAACAGTACAACTACAGGCGGGATCCGGGTATCTAACGGGTGAATCCTGGAATCTGACATACTGGTCTCGTACTCCTTATCAGCAAAATATGTCACTTGATTGATATACCGCAATTATTTATCCCATAAAGCAGACAGTTAATCGCAAACACTGGTTTTCAGTCAGCGCTAAAGTAAAATATTACTCACTAGCACTACACTTCGCGGTCTAGTTTATAAGAAAGCGTAATCCCAGAGAACATTTATGAAACTAATTAAAACCTCGCTCGCGCTTGCCATTGGCCTTGCCAGTGCCAGCACCTTTGCCTCATCGGCAAATGACACAATCACAGTTGAAGATATCCCTACAATTCAACGCGTTATCCAAACAGCCGTTAGCCCTGATGGAGAGTCAGTTGCATTTCGTCGCTCTGTCCCCCGTGAGCTGTATGTAGACAGCAACGGTAAAAACTACAGCGAGCTGTATGTTGTTGATGACGAAGGTAATGAAGTACCTTTCATCACAGGTAAAATCAACGTAGGTAAAATTGAATGGTCTGCAGATGGTAAATTTATTTACTTTACGGCCAAGAAAAAAGCAGACAAATTCACTTCACTTTATCGCATCGCAGTAGACGGTGGTGAGGCGCAAAAAGTGCTGTCTCTGAAAGGCACCTCTATCAGCAAGTATCGCCTGAGTCCCAACGGTAAGCAGGTCGCTATTCTGGCCATGCCGGCCAAAGATGCAAGCGAAAAAGAGCTTAAAAAGCTCGGTTTTATGGCTGAAGTATATGAGCTTGGCCTGAAAAACAAGCAGTTACACTTGGTCGACCTGGCAAAGACAAACAAACCTCTGACTCCTGCCGTGGTCCCTGTTGAAGGTTACGTGAGTGACATCAACTGGTCTGACGATGCCAGTAAACTATTGGTGAAGACACAGCCGACTGCATTGATCGACGACCAATACATGAAGTCCAAGTGGCACGTAATGGACGTAGCGACGCAGAAAATCACCACTTCGTTCAAAACCGAAGGGAAACTGGGTGAAGCTGAATTCTCTCATGATGGTAAGTACATTGCCATTTTAGGCGCGGAAGACAAGCACGACCCGGCCAAAGGCCGCCTGTTCCTGGCCAATGCCAAAACCGGCAAAGTGGAAGAATGGATCCCGAACTTTATGGGCCATTTCAAAGATTTTGAATGGTCAAATCGCAAAAATGTTCTGAACTTTATTGCCGATGTCGGCGCAGAAACCTTCATTGCGCAAGTGAAAGTTGGATCAAGCAAGTACAAAAAGCTGGTTAAAGAAGGTAAGTTTATCGCACAAAGCCTGTCAGTATCAGACTCAGACAAAACCATCGGCGTACGTGCAGAAAGCCCGAAACACCCAAGTGAAGTATTTATGGTTCGCTCTAAAAAGCCAACCCGTTTAACCAACTCAAACCCCTGGTTAGACAACAAACGCCTGGCAAAGCAAGAAGCGATTAATTTCAAAGCCCGCGACGGTGTGGAAATTGGCGGTGTGCTTATCTACCCACTGGACTACCAGGAAGGCAAGCGTTACCCACTCATCATGGCGGTACACGGTGGCCCGGAAAGTCATGACAGAAACGGCTGGCTGACCAGCTATTCAGATCCGGGTCAAATGGGGGCAGCACGCGGCTACGCAGTCTTCTACCCTAACTACCGCGGCTCAACAGGTAAAGGCGTTGACTACTCTAAACTGGGTCAGGGCGACTATGCCGGTAAAGAGTTTGACGATCTGGTCGACATGAAAGATCACCTGGTTGAAATGGGTCTGGTCGACAGCAAGCGTGTTGGCATCACAGGTGGCTCTTACGGTGGTTACGCTTCAGCCTGGGGCGCGACTAAACTGACCGAGCATTTCGCCGCCAGTGTGATGTTTGTGGGTGTGACCAACCAGCTATCTAAGTTTGGCACGACCGACATCTCAAACGAAATGTTCCTTGTGCATGCCCGCTCTTACCCGTGGCAGAAATGGCAATGGTACCTTGAACGCAGTCCGATTTACTGGGCTGGCCAGTCAAAAACGCCACTGTTGATCATGCATGGTAAAGACGACCCGCGCGTTCACCCGGCTCAGTCTATGGAGCTATACCGCTACATGAAGGTACAAGACAAAGACGTACGTCTGGTTTACTACCCGGGCGAAGGCCATGGTAACCGCAAAGTCGCCGCTCAGTATGACTACAGCCTGCGCTTGATGCGCTGGATGGACAACTACCTGATCCACGGCAACAAAGACATGCCGGCGTATGAGATTGACCACGCAGCTAAATTAAAAGCGGTGAAAGAGCAAAACAAGTAACCGTCTGTTTTTGCTATTTAAAAAGACAAAAGGCTTGCCAATCTGGCAAGCCTTTTTCATAAGGGTAAAACGATACAGATGGAATCACACAATCAGAAAACAAAACTTTTCGACAGATAGCAAACCTGGCTTAGAATCTCAGCCGAACAGCTCAAAAAGCTAAACTAAATTGCCGATTTCCCCTTTGCTGGCTACAGTTTAGTGATGGTAGACAGTCCTTTGTCGAAAACTTTATGCTGAAATCATCGTTTATGGTGTTGCTACTTTGCCTGTTACTGGGGATTATTTTTGGACTGCCGTTTTTACCGCTTGAAAGTAACCGCAAAGTAGAGGCGCCATTTTTAGCGCACTCGGGAAGCGATAGAGCCGTGGTATTTTTTGGCTTTAGTCACTGTGGAGGCGTTTGCCCTACGACCCTCCTCATTCTAAAAAGTTTATTAGACAACACAGAGCAGCAAACCCAGTGGCCACACATCGTGTTCGTTGATATAGACGAGAACAGTTCCACCCAACAAGCGCAGCGCCATGCCCGCTCTTACCATAGCGCTTTTTCAGGCGTCCATGCTAACGCAGAATTGCTAACTCAGCTTAGTCAGGATTTTGGTCTGAACATTCAACAAAGTGGTGAGCAGATCAGGCATCAGGGGCGTACATATCTGCTCAATCGCACTCAACAACAATGGCGAATAGTCAAGGCTTACAACCCAGAAACCTTTGACTTTACAACGCTAAAAGATGAGCTTTATTAAAGAGGCACACCATGCTAAAAAATCTGCTAATTTGCTATGACAACAATCTCAGCGATTATATGAAAGCCAGATTTACCGAAGACTTCAAGCGCGCTGATAAGATCGTACTGATGACCCTGCTTGCTTTCTATTTTATGGTGGCTCTGCTAACGCCATGGCAAAATGGCTACTTCACCCTTGGGATCCTGGGTGGCGGTGCGGTTTTTGCTATTTGCCTCGCAGCTTATAAAACCATGCCGGGAGCACTCATAACCCGCATCATTATGGCTGTTGGACTAACAGCGATGATGGCCATTTCGATCCAACAGGCAAACGGCCTCGGTGAGGGCCATTTTATATTCTTTCTAAACTTTACCATTTTGATCCGTTATCGGGATGTCGTTCCGCTACTGACGCTCATTGGTGTTACCGTTGCACACCACCTGACCATGACCTACTGCCAGAGCATTGGCGCACAATTATGGGGCACGCCAATTATTATATTCTCCTGGGGCGATCAAACCGACTGGGGGCTGATAGCCCCCTTGCTTTACCATATTGTTATTGCAGTGATTGGGGCAGCCATCGCCATCTACTACATACTGGATGGCAACATCAAATTCGTTGCCTCAACTCAGGTTATTGGCCTGGTTCAAAAAGGGGCCGATGGCGATCTGACTGATCGCATTGAATCAGCTGAGGAAACCAACTTGTCTCGGATCGTAAATGGCTTTTTTGACAGACTTCAAAATACCTTGCTCGATACAGCCAGTACGGCAAAAACACTAGCGCAACAAGCTGAGGACAGCACACAACAAGCGCACAGAAGCGCCCAGGCTGCGCAACAGCAACAATCTGAGATTGCCAAAATATCGACCGCAGTCGATCAGATGACATATGCAACTGGAGAAATCGCCAGTAATGCAGAGCAGACAGCCTCCGCACTGAGTGAAGCCGTTGAAAGCAGCCGCTCAGGGCAGGCAATGGCGGGCAAATTTGAACAAACTATCGACGCCTTGTCTTCTCGGGTCAAAGAAGCAACTCAAGTGTTAGACCAGCTGGAACAGAGTAGCCAGCAGATAAGTACAATAGTTGCCACAATTAGGGGGATCTCAGAGCAAACCAACTTACTTGCACTTAATGCTGCCATTGAAGCTGCCCGGGCCGGTGAGCAAGGTCGCGGTTTTGCTGTGGTCGCCGATGAAGTCAGAGTACTATCGCAGCGCACGCACGCCTCAACAGAGGAGATCTCGGCAATGATCAATACGTTGCAATCTACCTCTCATTCAGCCGTTGAAACCATGAACCAGTGCTACGAGCTAACCTCAGCCAGTGTCAATGACGCCAGCAATGCATCAAAGAGCTTTCGAGAAATCGCTAATCTGATCAGCGATATCAATGCCATGGCGTCACAAATAGCCACAGCTGCTGAGGAACAATCGGCAATGACAACTGACATACGTCAGAACACCGACAATATTCAGAGCGCCTCCAGCCAATTTTTAAGTAATTCGGAGGAAAATCTAAACTACGCCTCTCAACTCAGTGACATGTCAATTCAGCTCAATCATCAAATTCAACAGTTTAAACTTGTTCGTTAGGGGCCGAGGCTTTGCGCTGCTCATAACCCCCTCAAAGGCTGCGTCCCGGCTTCTGAGGCACCATCAATATGATAGCTGTCAAAAGCCAATTTTCACGGCCCGTGCTTCTCTACTGTGTAAAACTGCTCAGAAATAACATTGCACTGGCTCCATGATAAATGTGTAAAAAATTGTTTTACTTTCTGCAGTACATGCCTATAATTCGAACGAATTTAAAAATGGTGACATGGAGTCAACACAATGAAAATGAAGTTATCCGGAAAGATCCTCCCTCTAATTGCGCTAACCACTCTTGCAGGCTGTATGAGTACTGGTCCACATCTAAAGAGCTCTGTCTCTGAAGGTGTTGCTGGTATAGAAGCGCGTCTGCCTTACGCCAATTACAGTAACTACTTCGGTTACGTTGATAAGTCGGTTGTACCAGAAGGCAAATACAAAGGTAAAGATACTTACTACCTGTATGTCTGGGTCCCTGCAGCAGTCGATGAAATTGGTGTTTCTATGATTTCACCTGCGGTTGCTACGCCAGGTGACGACGACTTTGTTCACGCAAACTTTAAACCAGGTATGGCAAAGGATGCCAATAAGTTTTTCGATACTTATATCGTACTGGATCGCATGAACATCATAGATAGCAACAGCATCTCTGATGGTGGTAAAGTGCTACAAAACCTGGGCCGTAATGACGACAGCAGTGAGCTACCAGCTAACCCAAGTGGCGCAAGCTACAATTCTTTGCTGCGTAAAACAACCTCTATGAATAACCCAACTGAAGCACTGGTCCGTGGTGTCTATCGTATCGGATTTACCTCGTTCCGCTCTTCTGTTGAAGGCTCGTTTGAAGCAACAATCGGTACCAATATTCCGGGCGTAAAGATTGCAGCTTCTCTGTCCGAGCTGGATGCACTGGTAAACAAAAAGCTGTAATCCAGATACATCCCTAGCCAATTAAATTATGCCAGCCGCTGTTTCGTTTTGTCAGGGCTGGCATTTTAGATACCAATTTCACTTAATACCTATAATATTTGAAGGAGCAAATATGACGCTAACGGCGTTAAAAATTTCTCATTTAGAACAACTAAATAGCAAAATTTTCGCCTGGTTACCGACTATATTTTCTCGCCTCAAAATAGAACACTTAATTAAGCAAATTGGTATAATCACCCTCGTACTACTTTATCTTTATGCTCAGGCCTGACATTTACTCAGACCGAACCAGCTATCGACATGACGTAAAACCGCCGAGCAGCCCCCCTGTTTGACCAGTGAACTTCCCGCGGCACGGTTACCATTTGCCCGAGAACGGCCTGAACTGAAGTTTTCGACCCCATAATTCTCAACCACATTTTGTTTGCTCACAAAACTGTCTGCACTGCGCTCAATTTTGCCACTTAACATCAACCCAAACGCTGCGACAATGGCTGTGCCTAGCACTATTTTTTTCATCTTTCCTCCTGTTTAATCATATTGTTACCAAAAAAAAAGGCGTGAGTGCTCTGTTGCGTTCGGTTGTGTTGTGACAATCCAAACAACACTGGCTCCGCACTATCTGGCAAATATAAGGTGCCAAACATCCAATCCCAGATGGCCAGATTACTGCCATAGTTTTTGTTGCGATGCGCCGGCTTGCAACTATGGTGTACCTGATGCATAGCCGGACTCACGATAAGATAGCTAAGCCAGCGAGGAAATCGCAAAAAGATATGTGAATGGACTAACGTACCGCCAAGCAGTAACACGCTAAACGCGAATAAATTGGTGCCCAGAATCAACATTTCTGATGCATCTTGCCCCAACGAATAACTGCATAATCCTGCCACCAGCATGCTGGCAAAATAAGTGACTGGCAAACGAAATATCGCTTCGAGAGGGTGAGCCCGGAAATTGGTAAAGGGCGTAAGATTGGTCGCACTGTGATGGCGGCTGTGAATGCGCCATAAATATGGATACTGGTGCAAAATTCTGTGATACCAGTAGTTGAAGAAGTCGAATACCACAAAAGCAATGAGGGTGGTCACGGCCACCGAGGTCTGCGGTGCCACACTGAACTCACTGGGACCAGCGATCGACTCCAGCCATGCAGAAACAAACAGACTGTCTTTTATCGCTCCCCCGCTCAGATACCTGTCTACCAGCAGCGCAGCACTGGCCAGGCAAAAAGAGTTGACCATCAAAGAAACATAATCAATGCGACTGGATTGACTCCACCAGATCCGGGAGGAAAGAAAGGCCCCCTTCAGAGTTTTCCAGTTAACGCGTCTGTTTTGTTTGCGCTTTTTGTAATACAAGAACACAATCGCAATCAATAAATTGGTTGCGACAAACACACTCTCGTTAGAAAGAATTTCGGCTACAGGGTAGACAAGTAGTAGTTCAATAGCCCGAATAAATTCAAATATCAGCTCCGCCATGTATTGCATTATTATTGTTTTTTTAGCAAAAACATGAGAAAAACGTTACACAAAAAGCATTAGCTTGTCCACAATAATCATGTTCAGGTGAGTTAAGTCTTGGCTTTATCTAACTTTAGTTATCTAACTTCGGACAGCCCTTGTATTGGCAAAACGCCCGTATTGCACCATTGCTGTCAGCAAAATAGCCGCAAACATTATTCCGGCAAAAGGCAATGTGTTATCTGCATGCAGAAGCGCAAGCAAGAGTCCAACCAAGGCTCCACTGCCAAAACGTAAAGTACCGATAACCGCCGTTGCTGTTCCACTGTTTTTTTCAAATTCCAGTAACACCAGGGCATCTGCATTTGCTGCAATGATCCCCAGACTCATCATCAGCGGCGCTATACTAAACACCATATAATACAAGGATAAGTCAAACAGACTGAATACAAGTAACGCAGTGGCACTTGCAACACCAAGCCCTAATCCGAGATAGAGCACCTTTCTGGAACCTAACTTAGGCACCAGACGGGTATTTGCAAAGCTCCCCAACATCAGGGCAACCACATTAAAGGCAAAGAGCACACCAAACAGCTGCTCTGAGACATCAAAATAATCAAGATAGATAAAAGGTGCAGAAGTCAGAAAGCAAAAAAAGCCAAACGAGACCAGCATTGAGCTGGCAATGTCTGGTAGTGCCGCCCGATTAGAAAGCACAGTGGCGTAACTGTCAAAAAATAGATGGAGCCCACGTTTATCACTTTTATAGATGGGTACTTCCACCAGATAGAGATAGGCCAGAACCATAATCACAAGCGCGTAGCTTGCCAGGGTCAGAAAAATCCATTGCCAACTGGCCAGGCCCAGAATAGCCGACCCAACACTGGGCGCAACCAAAGGCGCCAGCATCATGATCATAGAAACATAAGACATACCTTTGGCTGTATTAGCCTGATAGATATGACGAATAATACCAGGGACCACAACCGTCGCAGCAGCACCGGTAAAAGCTTGAGTCGCTCTGAGTCCCCAAAGATGCAAAATATCACTGCTGAACGCCAGCAAAAATGAACTCAGCGCAAAGCCACCCAGTCCAAATAAGGCTAGCTTACGTCTTCCAAGCTGATCGGCCAGGGGGCCATATATCAGCATGCCAAGCGCATAACCTGCAAGATAGATACTCAGCGAGAGCTGCACTTGCGGCATGCTTGTGCCCAAACCGTTTGCAATTACCAGCATTGCTGGTAGATACATATCGATTGCCAGCGGCGTAATTGCCACAATACTGGCAAGCAGAGGGAGTAGAATTCGGGTGTTGAAAACGCGTGCAGAATCGTCCATGAATTTCCAAATACAAAGTTAGGAGGCGTGGATTGTATCAGTTTACGTATCAATCTGCACCTCGCCTCCCGCTGTACTCAGCGCATTAACTACTTCTCCCAGCGAGAAAAAATGCCATAACTCACGGCAGCTCCTAACACTGCGTTTAGCGGAACAATCCCAGGCAGAAAATGACCTGCCAGCACGCCCAAAGCGACCGCAGCAATGGCGCTCCAACGCACACTTTGCCACTGCATGTGCTCAAATGCGTGATAACGCTCCCTGTTGAAAACATAATCTGCGATCAACACCCCCCCAACTGGGGGGATGGCGGCAGACAGAAAAGTCAGCCAGCCAACGAAGTGATTGTATAACCACAATGCGCTAAGCGTACCAATAATGCCGTTAAGCACTGCCAGATGACGACTTGACCAGCCTGTGATATTGGCGAATCCGAGTCCAGATGCATACAGTGCATTATCATTGGTGGTCCAGATATTCAGGCCCAGCACGACAATTGCGGGCAACAATAGGCCTTGTAACATTAATACCTGTGCGATATCGGACTCTCCGGTTGCCGCGCTACCTGCCGCACCAAAAATGAACATCAGACTGTTTCCGAGGAAAAACGCAATCAGCGTTATTAACACGGCACTGGCAGGCTTGCGGGCAAAGCGAACAAAATCAGCAGTTAATGTGCCCGCGGAGATAAACGACCCAACTACCAGTGCAATTGCAGCGCTGATGGGCAGCGGCGTTGTCGGCACAAGCGACTGCAATTGACTGATCCCACCAACATCTTGCACCGCCAGCCATACAGAGTACCCCCCGAGTAACGCAATAGCCGGCACAGCAATCACAGACAACGCCATCAACGCTGAAATACCAAAATACACCGTCGTTGTCATGGCAAGACCCGCCACGACGATCAACACATTGGTATCTATGCCAGTTGCCTTGTGAACAGGAATAGCGAACATGGCTACCCCAACGCCAAACCAGCCAACCTGAGTGCCGCCCAAAAGCAAAGAAGGCAACCAGGATCCTTTAACACCGAATGAAAATCGTGCGAGTAAATGTGTAGACAGCCCGGTCGATGCCCCTATATAACCGAGCGCCGCAGTGTATAAACCGAGTAACAAGTTACCAATGAAAACTGCGAGAAAAAAATCGTTAAATGAGAGCCCGGTACCCAGGGTTCCCCCTGTCCACATACTGGCGGAGAAAAACGTCAACCCCAGCATCAACAAGGATAACGCTACGCCGCCTTTTCTGGCTGAGTCTGGAACGGGCTTGAGTCCATAATTACTGTCTTCAGTCACTTTGTGGCCTTTTTGGTATAACAAACTATTCCCTTAATTACAGCACACAACAGTGGAAAAATTATGGAGTATATCAAGCGCCTGTTCAGAGAATTGTCACTGCACTGGGTTTCAACCGGTATACCGTGATTGGTTTTTTCAAAGCTTTAGAATCAAACACTTCACCGTTTTCTTCCGCTTTATGAGCCAGGTAGCGACGCGACTTTTCTAACGTCAACTTAAACACCTCAAACCGGCCTGTTGCCAGCGCTGTTTTACCAACCGCCGCCATAGGAAATACCATCTCACCATCACGTACTTTCACCGTGATCTGTTCTCCCTTCTCCACCTTGAGTGTCATCCAGCAGCCGCGCTTTTTACACACTTTCGTCACCACCCCTTTCACCGTGACATCAGTTTGATGATATTGCTGCGCCTGAGCTAACAAATGTGTGGCATCAATGATATTAGTTTTGTCAGCACCACCGGCAAACTCTATCGGCTGCGCCTGACCAGGCATAACACACAGCAAAGCAAACAAGCTCAGACCCAATTTAATTAACATACTGTTCTCCGAGTTAGACATTTTTGGAAATCGCTGTTGAAGGTAATCCAATCATAACAAGCCCTTACTAAAAATAAAGCAAAAAACCCCTCAATATACACAGGTTAATTACATATGAAAACACCCCAGATGCAACCCATTTACAATCCATTACATAGCGTCTTGCATCTTAAAAAAGATGTAATTACCTTGAATGGGTAAACCACACTAACAAAAAGGAAAATAGTATGAATAAGATGATTAAATCTTCTCTAGCACTCTCGGTTTTGGCAATGCTGAGTACAACGGCCCAGGCTTCACCTGAGCAATGGCAAGGTTATTACAAGGGTCAGTGTGAAGTGATCTCGCCGGCTCGCGGTACGCTTTATCAATTTCCAATGTCACTTGAGGTTGGCGCATCAATCGATAACAAGGCAGACTGGATAGTGACCTATGGAGAAGGCGCACGCAAAAACGTTCGCAACTACAGCTTGCTAACACTCAACGAAAACCTGGGCCATTATGCAATTGATGAAAACAATGGCGTTGTCATTGACCAGTACCTGCTGAACGATGAGTTTTTGAGCCTGTTTGAAGTCGGCAGCACCAAGTTGCAAGTGTCCTATAAGCTGGATAGCAACGGGACAATTGACGTTAACATGAATACGTTTAGCTTCGACCCAATCCGTGAGTCAAAAGTTGGGCATATTGTTGTTTCCAATTATCAGGGTAATACCCAGCAAAGATGTAAACTGTTTAAGTGGTAATCGCACCAGACAGTCGGCCTGTTTATACCAATTTTCTTAATTAAGGGATCTATTTTGAGGCGAGAAAATAGGCTCGATAACACCGCTCTCGCGTCCTGCTATCGCTGAGGCACCTACGTCCATGCAGGCGAGGCAAAAATTTTGCTGCTTAGTTGTTCTAAATGAGAAGTTTTTAACGCTGTTAGCGTCCTATTTGCTACTTCAAATAGACCAAGTATTAAGTGAAATTGGTATTAAACCAGGCCAACACATAAAAAGATAAAGCGGGCCCTCACCCGCTTTATCACAGTTTGCATGATTAACCACCGCCTCCACCAGTAACGGTACCTTCAACCGTCACCATGACATCTACCTCATCTGTTCGGATACGGTATTGGATGCTAGTGATGGAGTTGCCATCAGCTGATAAGAATAGATTAATGACCGGACCATCATCGTCTGCGCCATAATTAATCTGTATACGTTTCTCTTCCTCAAGGTTAGTACGATCAAATATGGCCATAATATCACCCTGGGCATAACTGATACCTGTGTCAAAATCGATAGCGCCATCTGCGCCAATCATCACAGTGCCACGAGAGTGACCGTCACCCACAACTCTATATTCCCCGGCTCTTGCTGTGACTAATTCAAGACCAGCGATCGCGTCTCCCCCATCAGCAATGAACGAACCAAGCAACGTGTTTTCCATGGTAAACAGGTTGATTTCATTCAGCCCCGATGCGGTCACAGACACTTTGTAGACAAACCCACCATCGTCATCTTTATATACGTATTCGCTACCTTCCATCATGACATCGTCAAGCGACATTTCGTCACCATTATTGGCATCTGGATCTGTGTCTATAAACATCATGCCCGAACTGGAGAATGTGAACCGTACTTTTTGCCCATCGGCATAGCTGCTGCCACTGTCCGAAAGCTTAAATACCATATCAAACACCTTACCTTTGAGCACTTCAGGCAACATGACATCATCATCCATATCATCGTCGTCATCGTCTTTTCCGGTCAGTGTCCAGGTGTAGGTCAGATCTGATGTCACCGTGACCCCCTGAGTGGTGACTGAGTAACGCACTGAAACCACAATCTCAGTATCGGAGCTGCTCACCAGCTCAAATGCCAGGTCATTCACCGTCAGCTGTTGCTGAACAAATGAGTCTTCAATCTGTTGTTTAATGGTTTCAAGGTCGTTGGGATCCGGCGCAGGTACGTTCTTAATAACAATTTCTGTGATTTCGGTCGTAATACCCGCCACAGTAGTAGAACCAGTAATAGTTAAAGTATTACCTTCCCCGTCATTGCCGTTATTATCATCATTGTCGTCATCATCATCAGAATCTCCGCCGGAACCAGATGATAACCCGCCGGGAACAAAATCCAATTCGAGTGACCCAAGATCCAGACTAGCAAAAATATCGCTCAGCCCTTCCAGGGTTTTTTTGATGTTATCCAGCGAAAACGTGGTGCTCAGGTCTTCGGTTAACCCCACTTGCTGCGCGTACGCCTGAATTGCACTGGTGTACTCACTGATAAAATTGCTGGCATTATACAAAGGGGATTCAAAAACCTGGTCGCCTACCTTGCCATCTATGGTGAGATCTAAAAAGTCGGCACGCAATGCGTCAACAATAGCCAGCGCAGGTGAACTCGCAGAGCTACCCATTTGTGCCAGTGCAGCCAAAGAAACCGCGTATATACCGGCCTGATCGCTACTCGCAGTGACCCCGCTGGCAGCATCAATCAGTTGAGGGGGCACGGTAATATCTGTCAGAGCCGGGGCCAATGCCACACGAACCTGTTCATTAACAAGGTTAATTGCTTCAGCACTAGTCGCACCGGTATTTAGAATGGCTGTTGCAGCAATTTCCGTGAGTGTCGTCACGCCCACTTCAGACTTAAAAGAACTCAGTACAGCGCGGAGCGTCGTATCGGCGCCAAGGGCCAGAAAAACGCCTTTAGCTTCATCGAAGTACTCAGCGTCGCCTCCACCCAATACCTCAACAATAAACGGCTCGGTAATGGCAGAAGCCAATGTAATGGTAGCAACACCTGTCTCTCCGGTGTTGCCCGTAGCCCCTTCAATGGGCGTATTAGTGGCGAGTAAAATGAGCCTGACATTTGCATTTTTGGTTAATCCCAATGCCGGGCTCACTTTGATTTCAGTGGTTTGTGCGGTTTGATCTGGCGTGTTGTTATTGTCGTCATCATCTCCCAGGCAGGAGGCAAGTATGAAAACAGACAATATGACAAGCCAGTTGCGCAGCTTGTATATCTTCATGGTAGTTCCTGGTTTAGACGGTTACTGATAGTTACTCTGGCACAGCAAGGAGCGACTCCGTCACCATGCCATAGCATCAACAGTTTAGTTTAACGAAATAGTTAACGCCTATTTTTTAACCAAAAAATTCCATTTTTATTTGTCCCCCTCATAAGGGTATTGATGGTGAATGCGGTCCCGACAGGTCATCCCGAGATACTCACAGGTTTTCTGGATCATCTCAGTGAAGCAAGCTGGTGCAGTCTTGTGAATCGAGTTGGATAATATGGAGAACTCTTTGGTACGCAGCTTTCTCAGCTCAGGCCGCAATGTTTCATCATCCATAAAATCGGTGATGCGATCGAAAAAAGCCTTCATTCTCGGTGTAACGGCATACCAATATACTGGAGATGCAAAAACAATATGATCATAGCTCAGCAATGTGCGAAACAATGAACGAAAGTCATCGCCCTTATTGGTGTGATTATAGCAATAATCCTGAATATCATAGTCATCGAGGTACAAAGCATCAGCCTGTAATTGTTGCGCTAGCGCTCGCACCGACTGTGCAGTATTGCCCTGCTTGTTTGAGCTTGAATAAAGAATAATGGACGTCATCGCGGTTCTCCTTTGTGTTATTTGCTGCTAGTCTAAAACCTCAACCAAGATTGAGGTAAAGCATTCAAATGAGCGTAATCGATACACCGGAACGAGATGAGCCCAGACTCAGCGTTGGACAAGTTGCTAAGCGTGCAGATGTTGCCGTCTCTGCACTTCATTTTTACGAAAACAAAGGGCTGATCCGCAGCTGGCGCAATAACGGCAATCAAAGGCGTTACAAAAAAGATGTTTTGCGACGTATCGCCATTATTAAAGCAGGCCAGAAAATGGGCATCACACTGGCTGAAATCAAACAAACCTTAATGTCTCTACCACACAGCGACACGCCTAGTAAAGATGACTGGACCAGAATGTCCAGTATTTGGCGCACCCAACTAGATGAAAAGATTGCTTATATGCAGCGGGTTCGCAGCATGATTGACGGCTGTATTGGCTGTGGTTGCTTATCTATGAGCCGCTGTCCAATATATAACCCGGACGATATGGTGGCCCAGGCGGGCAATGGCGCAGTACTCATAGACAGCCCTGAGCAGGCAAAAAATGCGAAATCTTGTTATGATATGGAAAATCACAATAAAGGAACAAGCGAATGAAAAAAACGGCGCTCAGCCTTTCTCTGGCAGCCATTTTTGCACTGGCAGGTTGTGCTCAGACAACGACTCAAACAGATGCCAAGCAAGCCAGTTCAGTAACCAGTCAACAAACCAATGAAACCGCTTTCAAAGCATTCTCAGAGCAGTTTATTGAACAATTCTGGCAACAGTATCCCGAACAATCTATGTACTATGGCTATGGCAAATATGATGATGTCATCACCATCCCGGATGCTGCGAGCCGCGCAGCCAGCCTGGCCTTTATAGAGGCGCAGCTGGCAAAACTACACGCATTTGATTTAACAAAGCTCAGTGCCAGCCTTAAAATTGATTATCACCTGATAGAAAACAGACTCAAAAGTACCCGCTGGGAAATCGAAAAGTTCAAAAGCTGGCAGTGGAACCCCAGTCGCTACAATGTCTCGTACGGCTTCGCGACCATTCTGAACAGCCGTTTTAAGTCTGAAGATGAGAAACTTCGTCTGGTCTTTAATCGACTCAATTATGTACCTGGGTACTATCGCGCTGCACAGGCAAATATCAAGGATCCGACTTTGGAATATACCCAACTTGGGATCCAGCAAAATAATGGGGCATTTAGCGTTTTAACAGACGACTTATTGACCCGGGTCGATGCGCTAAGCACCTTTAGCGAAAAAGAAAAAGCAGAGTTCAAACAACGCTTTGCTAATGCCAAAACAGCCATCCATGGCTACATAGATTTTCTGACTGCGGTTGAGAAAAAGATGCAATCAACTGGCGAAGCCCGAAGCTTCCGGATTGGTGAGGAACTCTACGAAGAGAAATTTGCGTTTGATATTCAATCGGGTTACACCGCAAAGCAAATGTACCAAAAGGCACTTGCAGACAAAGCCCGCGTAACAACACAAATGATCAAGTTAACCGAGCAACTTTGGCCCAAGTATTTTCCGAATACAACACGCCCCGAAAATGATGCCGAAGCCATAGCTACACTAATCAAACACCTGTCTCAGCGCCATATCGAGAAGTCTGAATTTGTTAACGAAATCAAACGCCAGATCCCCGAACTGGAACGTTTTGTGATGGAAAAAGACTTACTGACATTAGATCCTGAAAAACCGCTGGTTGTGCGCCAGACACCGGATTATATGCGCGGCTTTGCGCTGGCGTCGATTTCTGCACCGGGACCTTACGAGAAAAAAGAGAACACCTACTATAACGTGGAGCCTCTGGATGGACTGACGGATGAGCAGGCTGGCTCAATGCTACGTGAGTACAATCACTGGATTTTACAAATTCTGAATATTCATGAAGCAGTTCCAGGTCACTACACCCAGCTGGTTTACTCCAACACTTCTCCTTCATTGGTAAAAAGCATCTTTGGTAATGGTGCCATGGTTGAAGGCTGGGCTGTGTATACAGAACGCATGATGCTGGAAGAAGGATACGGCAATTTCGAACCAGAAATGTGGCTTATGTACTACAAGTGGAACCTGCGTGTTATCTGCAACACTATCCTGGACTATGGCATTCAGGTTAAAGGATTCAGCAAAGAACAAGGCCTGGATCTGCTAATGAATGGGGCGTACCAGGAACGAGCCGAAGCCGAAGGAAAGTGGCGCCGGGCAACACTCAGTCAGGTTCAGCTTACCAGTTATTACAGCGGATTCCGCGAGATTTACGATCTGCGCGAAGAGCAAAAGAAACAATTGGGCCAGGACTTTGACCTCAAAGCCTTCCATGAAGAGTTTCTCAGCTACGGCAGTGCGCCTGTTAAGTTCATACGTCAACTGATGAACTAAACCCTAATGCCGGGTCGAAAGATCCGGCATAAACAATTGATTTTAAGAATAAGATTTACTAACTATTGAGTTATAATGCTTTCCTGCCGAATAAATTAGTAAAAACAATTGACCAACAATATCACTGGCGCTACATTTTATTTTCATTAAAACAACATGTAAGGCCACAGGAATGACCCCAATAAATACACTTATCCGAACTATGATCCCGCTATTTCTCAGTGCGTGTACTATAACGGCACATCCAATCAACGCGGAAAATATCCCTGAATTAGCGCTCAATGGCACCCATCACACAATCACCGTAAAGTGTGAACATGATCCGCTGGCACTCAGGCGTATGCTCGACTACCTTCATGCCCTGTCATTTGACATGACAGTCGAATTTTCAGGTCAGTGCATGGGGCCAATTCTCATCGAACGCGATGGGATCACACTAACGGGCCAGGATCAGCAGGCAGCGTCGATCAAGCTCGGCGACAGCGATGAACAGCAAAGTGTAATACGCATAAAATCCGCGGTGTCCACACTTAGAAACTTTGCAATAGACACACCTGAAAACGCGCTGTCATTGCACGTTGACGCCAATGCAACCGTCACAATAGATGGCCTTAAAACAACGCATATTTTTGACCCCAAAGCCCCTTTTTACCCCTTCCTTGCAGATGAAAACAGCACGCTTTATGTGAAAAACCACAAAGGGTTACAGTTGAAGGTATCCGGTAGTTCAGCGGCAAACCTCATGGAGGGCAATCGTCAGGTGGCATTGAATGTCACCGATACCTCCATGGCCCGCTCAACCAGCAGCAATCAATTTGATGATGTTGAAGTGTCTGGTAACGGCTATTTTCTGGGTGACAACCAATCCAGCATTCAGCTGCTTAAAATCTGGAGCAAAGGCGTGGCTGAAGTAAACAACCAAAGCTCGGTTAAAGAAATCATGATGGGTGGTCAAACTCTGTTCGCAGCATATAGACAGTCGAACATCACAGGACCCTACAGACTATGGGGTAATGTGGTATTCGAGCTGGAGCACTCCTCAGCGACCGGGTGGCAGCCCGTTGACAAGCCAAACTCTATCATCTCGGGTCACAATGCAACGGTGAACGGCGTTTTTTATCCAGATTGGGATTGGCGTGGTCAATAGTCTTGAGTGACAAAATTATCACTATGGGGACCCTTGCGGTCCCCAGTCAAATTATCATTATGGATATTTTATTTCCCAGTTGCTTGCCTAAAACCCACACTATGTTACTATTCGACCGCCTTATTAATAGTCTAAGTGACTATTAAATATACATATAATACTAATCTATCTTAATGTGCGACCAATATCAGGGATTAAATCTGCTGGTCACTGTGTAAAAGCGTCCCAGTTTTAACTTGTCTTACAAGCCTGGATTCGCCACATTTTTACCCGGTTATCACAAAGGACGTCTTGGCTAAAATTGGTTATTTCATTATGTGGATTGGTTTAAATTGCACTCTCCGCCTCTCTTGGGAAAGGCTAATAGTCATGCAGAATGGGTGGCTGTGTCAGAAGACAAGGACAGATATTCGGAGTAAAGCAATTTTCGCGACATACGACGAGTTACCAGGGAATCTAATGGAAGTTAAAACATTCACTTCACGCCAATTAGTGGGGATCAGTACCCGCACCAATAATCATCATGAGCAGACCGAAGGAGAAGGTCAAATAGCCCAGCTGTGGCAAACTTTTAGCCAAAAATATGCCCCTTTATTATCAGAAGGCAGCACACTCTATGGCATCTATTCAGGCTACGAGTCAGATCATCATGGAGACTTTGATGCTATGGTTGCCTGCGATGCAGCTGGATTGATGGCACATGCTGATACGGATAAAACACTGCAAATTCAACAGCTAGATGGCGGGCGATACCTGAGTTTTGCAGCCCAGGGCGAAATGCCGCAAACAGTTATTCGCCTGTGGGAGCTTGTCTGGCGCTACTTCGAGCATAGTGATTGCCCATATCAGCGCGCCTACCATCAGGATATAGAAATCTATCACCAAAGTGATGAAGTAGAGATTGCTATCTCTATCCGCTAGTCATAACAACCAGGTTGTCGGGGGCAAGCTTTACCGCGTGTACAAATCACACGGACATCATTCGCTATTCCCCGCTCAATCCAGTTGATATTTAAGATTTTAGCCACGCTTTGCAATTGCTTTTTCAAATGCCAGGGTACCACACTCGCACCGCCCTGCTTAATACACAGTGCCTGTAACTCTTGTACCACTTCATTCGCATCCAGCCCCTGTGCTGCGATCGCCGGGTTTAAGTCTATTCCGGCACAAAGCACATGGGGATTATCCGCCACGTCATTCACCTTGATAGACTCACAGCAATAAAGCCGGGGTTGATTGTTCACATTAAGCACAGACAGTTGCGCGCTGGCTTGCATGGCCTGCTCCTGAAATTTACGGAACACAGCCCAGTGCTGGCATGGATCTGCAACGCTACGCATATTTCCCCAGGGCAAGGGGATGCCGTTACCGCGATATACCGCTTTAAGCTTACCGGGTAAATAGGCATCAAAGTAATGCCAATGTGGGTAAGGCGAAGCAACCGTCATCCTGCGCATTGCTACCGAGGGAGAGATCCCCAGCGCCTGATGTATGTGCGTTTCATAACCATAAGAATCTAACAATTGTCGATAAGCTACTTTAGGGCACAGTAACGCACCTGCAAAAAAGCTGGACTCAAAGTCATGCCACGCAGAGAGGATATCCTGCGCATTTGGCGCAGATTCATCCGCGTTTGTTCCGCCACTCACTCCGCCTGAGCCGAGCACACATTGCAGTCCATCTCTGTTGTGTAACACCGCATGACCCAGATGCACGGCCAAATCGTATTTAAGTCTGGGCTGATTTTGCAGCAACATACGATTGACATGGACCTGATTCGGCGGCGCAAAATATGAGGTAATGACACGCTGAAACATGTGCCCACTTTCATCGATAATCTCTCCCGGAGCTTCATCGAACCAATGCACCACAAGACCCTGTGCTTTAAGCATGCTCAGCAGAGTATCCGCATTCAAATAGAGATCTTTGCCACCCACTTCTTCTGCTGCCCGTTCAAGATCGGGAAAGTGATTCTGGTGATGTTCCTGGTGGGCGCGGATCAACAGGTGAGCAAACTGACGTCCACTGATCCCGGTCTGAGACAACATTTCCGGAATGGCTATTTGCAAAATGTCATTATCAAATAAAAAGTTAGGCTCTAATGCCATGCCGCTGATCCCGCCATGACGCCCTTTTTGTGGCGTGATTTCGGTTACTTCAGGCTCATTGTCCAAAAACCACTCTACTGGCTTCTGAAACACCTCAGCCAGATTCTCGAGCATATCACTGCTGGGCGTACGTTTACCGCGCTCGATCATGGACAAATAGGATACCGATGGCGCCGATTGTGGATCAAAGCGGATACATCGGGCAGACAAATCCTCAAGTGTTAAGTGATTTCGCTTGCGTAAATTACGAATTTTGGTGCCCAGAAAGTGTGACTTTCTCATGAGTTCTGAATTTTTTTTCACCGCTTCATTCCTGTTTACGTCTGTAAGGTGCCTGAACGCTTATGCCTCACTACTATGCCACAGCGCATGGTCAGACCAGTTTTTGTAAAATTTACACTGTAAAATTCTTTTTGTGAAATTTATCGATTTTTTTTCATACACTGAATTTGTCAACAGAAGCTTCTGCGCCCCACCGGGACTAAGCAGGTAATTAATAATAGTAGCGATATTTTGTATTGTGACGACAACAGGTGAATTGACCGGCAATTAAGCCATCACCGCACATTGGCAGCTTATATCGGGTAACATTGGTAACTGGGAATACACACATGAAAGCACAAATTCAGCAAACAGAATTAGAAAACACCAGCACAGAATGTCAAAAGCTGACCGTCGCAAAGCAGTACCTGGATCAGCATTGTCCTTTAGAATTCGGCTCTCATAAAGAAGTAAGCTCTTACGTCGTTTACTACAACCATTTAATGGTGTTCTTTGCCGATGGCCAACATTGTGGCCTCAAAAACTCCAAGCAATTCGTTGCTTTATGCGGTCATCGTGAATCTCCCAGTGCACTATTATTGAAAAAAGCAGATGGCATGCACATTGAACTGAGTTTTGACACGGGCTGTGAGCCTCGCCATCATGACCGCGCCCACCTGAACGATGTTCAGTACGAAACCCCCCTCAGTGCCGTAACTGGGGAAGGTGAAGCAGGCAGTCGTATGTGGATGAGTTTTGTGTCGGGCGTACAATATACCTTAGTGACACAACAAGACCGTAAATGTTATCGCGCCAAAAATGGCGAGGATTATCAGCTGTAATCCAGCGAGGTTAGACTTTCTGTCAGACCAAGCGTCAGTAAAAAGTGCTCGTAATCATGCGAGCACACAACCGATAGCCTTTATTTCTAATGTCAAAAGCCAGACGACCAAAATTGCTAATAACTCTTAGCCAAAGCACTGTAATATATGCCGCTTTTAACGTTCCCGATAACGTAATGGTTTACCATTATCGCACTTAGTTTATCGATCTTTCGACTCATCAAATAGGCCTTTTCCGCACTATTCTTGGTGGCAAAGTCATAGAAAACCTGCCGATAGCGTTGCGCTCCTCAGCCAGTTACATTTACAAAAACCTCAGATGTCAGTAAAGCATTCAGATTAATTTCAGCTAACCTCAATATAATCTCGCTCTTTTTTATTGCGCACATGGGGATTATGAAACTCGTTATCGATTGGTTAAGGGGCATTAACTGGATGCTCTGGGCATTGTTATTAGGTATAGTGTGTGGCCTTATTTTTGGTGAACGGGTGGCATTTTTAAAGCCACTCGGCGAGGGGTTTGTCAAACTCATGCAGATCACCATTTTCCCTTACATCGTCGTCAGTCTGGTGGTCGGTCTGGGCAAATTTAACCCGGATCAGGTTAAGTCTATTTTAATTAAAGCGACCACAGTCATGATCAGCCTTTGGCTGGTTGGTCTGGCTGCTATCTGGGCGTTTTCACTTACCTTACCCAGCCATGATGCGGGCACTTTTTTCTCTCCTGCATTGGTCGCCAGTGCCCCCGACGTTGACTTTGTCAGCCAGTACATTCCTGCTAACCCTTTTGCTTCTATGGCTGAAGGCAATGTGCCAGCACTGGTCATATTCTGTATTGCACTGGGGCTGTCATTAATTTCTAACGGGAAAAAGAACAGTCTACTAGATGTGTTGGAAGTTGTTGGCCAGGGGTTGTCCTTAATTTCAAAGAAAATCATTAAACTCTTTCCTATCGGGATCTTTGCAATGACCGCCAGCACTGCGGGCACCATCAGCATGGAAGAGTTAAACAACTTGCAGATTTATCTGGTTCTGGTCACCTGCCTGGGTGTTTATCTGATGTTCGCCTTGCTGCCCATGCTAGTCGCGGCGTTAACCCCGGTAAAATATCGCGACCTCATTATGGTGATGCGCAATGCCTGGATAACTGCATTCAGTACGGGCAATGTCTTTATTGTCCTCCCAGTGATCACTGAAGGAATAAAAACACACCTGGCAAAGATAAAGCGCAGTGATGAAGAGTCAGATCACATTGCAGAGGTGCTGGTGCCCATCGCCTATACTTTTCCGAGTCTCGGCAAACTAACAACATTGATGTTTGTTACCTTTGCATCCTGGCTTACCGGCAGCCCGGTTACCCTGGAACAGATCCCCAACGTCACGCTGTCTGCCATGCTGAGCTATTTTGCAAACGTCCATATTGCCATCCCTTACCTGCTGGACAGCCTGAAAATTCCGGCAGATAGTTATCAGCTCTATCTGTCGATGTCAGTGCTGACGGCTAAAATAGTGTCACCAACGACTGTGATTTACATTTTTTCGTTTGTGCTACTGAGCATCTTTTACACCAAGCGTCAGCTCCATTTGAAGCGGATACGATCTATCTATTACCTGACTTTGCTTAGCGCCCTGCTACCCGCTTTTATGCTGCTGAGCTTCACGGCCAACAACCATCTGGCCCGTGATACACAGGCAGCGGATGAGATCATTGCCAATATGGTGGTCTCTGATCGGGTTCCCGCCGAAGTACTGAATCATGTACCTAAAGCCTACCAAAGCGGCGAACTGTCTTTGACGAACATAGAGGTGATCAAAAAACGGAATTTACTGAGAGTGGGTTACCTGGTCGATAACGTTCCATTCAGTTACTTCAATCAAAAAGGTGAACTAGTCGGATTTGATATCAGTCTGGCACACAAACTGGCGGCAGATCTGAATGTCAAAGTTGAGTTTATTCCCTTTAAAAAAGCGCAGCTTGCAGAATACCTGAACAAAGGCTTCTTTGACATTGCTATGTCCGGGCTGGAAATCAACGTGGCAGACCTCAGCCAGATCAGGTTTAGTGCTCCCGTCCTCGAGCTACAATTGGCCTTAATTGCCAAGGACCACCGGCTTAAACAGCTAGCAACCCGGGAACAAGTGATAAACTACAGTGGACTGCGTCTTGCACACGTAGAGTACACCCCGTTAATGCAGGATTTGGCAAAAAAATATTCGCATATTCAGGTATCTGCGCTATCTAACCACCAGGCCTTCTTCGAGTCTGACGGGCAGTTCGATGCCATGGTGATCAGCGCGGAGGCGGGATTTGCCTGGAGCATGTTCTACCCCGAATTTGGTGTGGTCGTGCCTAAGGGTGCACAGCTAAAATATCCGGTGGGCTTTGCTGTTGCGAAGCGCAATCTGGATATTCTGAGCTATGTTGATGCTTGGCTGACCATACAGAAAAGCCAGGGACAAATAGACAAAAGCTATGACTACTGGATCCTCGGAAAAGGAACCCAAAACAAACAGCATCGCTGGTCTTTAATGGATGAGCTGGACTACGACTTTGACTTAAAACTCAATTGACCAACTAGTGACAGGCTTTTGCCTGTCACTCTCCTGACCACAGACAAATTCAATTCAGCGCTTGTCATTACATCAAATAGCTGATCAGCACACACACAAAGGCAATCACCTGAAGCAGATGCAGGGTCAATAACTTTAATAAAAATGGAAGCTTGATGGTTTTATGCCTTAAAACCAACATGATTTGCAAAGTCGCCATGTGTAATGCACTGGCAGACACGATTAAAAGCACACGTTCCGAAATGCGCTCTGTGCCTTTTTTAGACAACGCTTTGTCTCTTCCATACACAGCAAATGCGATGGCACTGGAGAGCAACAGATACACAGGGATAGACCAGGCAGGTAAGGACAGCGCAATTAAACTGGGCGTAATGGCGAATACCATCAGTATTGCAGACAACCCCCAGGACACCTGCAATAAAGAATACACAAAATACTTTTTATACATGCTAGTGAGAGCTCACTCAGAACATGGCGAGAAATGTACACGAAACATCTTAAACAAGCATCCCCTGCACGCCTTTTGTTATGAAGACTGCTGTTGCTGAGCAAGCCGTTGAGCGTTAATCATCATAAATAACTCTGCCGTTGCCTGCGCGTCGGCCATGGCTCTGTGATGTTGAGTCAGCGAAATCCCCAGTTCAGCACAGACTTTATTTAGTGCGTATGATTTCAGCCCCGGCAACCACTTCCTGGCCTGCTGAACAGTGCACAACTTAGGCTTTTGAAAGGATTGTTCAAGACGGGCAAATTCCGCTTTAATAAAGCCCATATCAAAATTCACATTGTGCGCCACAAATATCGCATCCTGCATAAAGTCATAGACCTGCTTTGCAAGGTCAGAAAAATAGGGCGCATTTGCGACCATCTCGTTACTAATACCCGTTAATTCAGTGATGTATTTAGGGATCCGACGTGTTGGATTAACCAGACTCTGCCATTGATCAACGACCTGACCATCAACGACTTTCACCATCGCAATTTCGGTAATACGATCAAACTCTTTCTTACCTCCAGTGGTTTCAACGTCGATCACGACATAAGCCTGTTGTGGTGCTATCTGCCAGCAAACTTGTTGAATATCCACCCTAAACCCGGATTCCATGAGCCGCCTTATTGTCACCAGCTGATTGCGTCTGAGGCTATCTCCGGGAGCTTTGATCTCAACAAATGAGACATCATCGCCATTAATACAGATCAGATCCGGATAACCATCCCTGAGCATTTTAAAATCTTTACACATTGCAAGCAGATGTGTTTTGAGTGCAGTGACAGGAATAACCCGGGCCACCATCAACACGAGGTCCAGTGTTGAGCGATGCCAAAAGACCAACCTGTTCGGCTTGCCAAAGTGCGCAGTGGCCTGACGCAGCAGCCAATCGAATAAACTCTGATTATCCGCCATTGCGTCGAGGATCTGCTCAATCTCCTCGCTATGTACCTCATAAAACTGATTGTATTTTAAACTTCTCGGCATTAAATCAAATTCATTACTCGCTGCACTGGCTGTAGATTCATAAAGCACAGGCCAGAAGGCTAAAACAAATAACATGCGCCAGAACTGATTTTCACCATGATAAGCACTGCTGCCCTGGCGGTGATACCAGGCAATTGCCCCTTGCTCTGGATACCCGACATAGGCCTCATCGAGTGCGATAGGGGGGCCACTTTGGCGCAGCATATCTGTCAATACAGAGGTACGCTTGGTAGTAAACTTCAGCGCCGAGAAATCTTCGGCAAATAACAGCAATTCTTCATTTTGTGGGCAGGACAACACCGCTTCCAGCTGAGTCCGGCAAGCATCATGTTCCCCGGCGGCATATAAGGCACGAATATACTTTTCTTTTGATTTTGGATGATTACTGAGCGCAAGCATGGCCATTGCGAGCTCAGGTTTATCTGGCTCCAGCTGACAAGCCAGCTTGTGTGTCAGATCATCTCGCCTGGCATGGGCCATTGGCCCCTCAGCAACTGGCACCCGCGCTTGGCAGATCTGCTCAGCCAACAGCGCTTTACCCTCTATGTCTAAATTATTCAGATGTTTACATTGGCTTAGATAAAAATAGGCACTTTGCGCCTCTGCCAGTTCAGAGAAATGTGCGTTGCCCGTCGAGATGCCCTCACGTGTTTGCATAACACCCAGATCACGTAATGAAAACTGTTGTAAAGTGCCTCCGAGCTTGCCAAAAAACAGAAACAACCAGTATTCAAAATCCGCTTTGATTGGTGCACATAGGTGCGCTTCAAATACCGATGTGCCAGTCAGATCAAAGCTTGAACTCAGTGTCTGGACGAACTCTATCCATAGCGCTTTTTTTGCAGATTTAGTCGGAGTAGCACCCGTTATATTTCCTGATGATGTCAGCTCGGCGACAATGCTCTGCAGCTGCTCTTTCGTCAGCTCATTCAGCAGTACACTGGTATCGCCCGCTTGTGCTGTACTAATCAACCCCTTGTTCTGCAGGTCTCTCAGCGCTGAACCCGTATCCTTAATTTCTGAGTAGTTCAGCTGCGCTCTGGTTACAAATACCCGCTTGCGATTAATAATACGCAGCAGCAAACACAAGCAATTCTCATCAAGCATGCGCAGTTCAGTGAACAACGCCTGCTGCGATGGAGTTAACAAGTGAAGACTGGTTTTTGAAATAAATTCCTGCAATTCATAGAAATGAGTGAGGTAATACTTTTCTGGTAACGCTTTTAACATAAACTCCCTACCCCAAATAACCTCGGCGCGATTCCATTTATATGCTGAGGAAAATGGCGCTTCAAAGATAAGTAATCATCAAAAGAGTTCGTTAAAAACGTCCTCAAATTGTTCTCCATTATTCAATCTTTCTAAGCTACTGTACATAGTCTTTGGATTCATCGGTTTAACGGCCATAAGCGATGCCTGGTAGTACTCAACCTGAGTGTTTGGGAAGTCACTAAGATAAAACACCGACTTAATCTCAGCGAGTTCATCATGTTTCAGGTCGATGTTTTGTGCTAAAAACGGAGCACGATAATCTACCAGGATCCCCGTCCCTTCAATAAACCACGCAGGTAATTGAGTGAGCTCGACAAACAGATTTGTTCTGTGTCTGACTTCAGCATGGACAAGCTCATCGGCGACAACATCTGCATTGAGCCCCTTGGGACCCAGAAAGATACACTCTCTAAAAAAGCCAGTAATTTGCATGCCTGTCGGGTTAAACCCAAATTTTGCATATTTGGTTTGGGCGGTCGCGATAATTCTGGGGTCAGAAGTAGGTGCACCATAAACATGGGGCACTCTTTGTACAGCAGTCTGAATAGCATGAGCCAGGTTAACTTGTTGCTGGCTATCGATGCTTTGATCAATATATAAATTGGGTGATACTTCATTGAAATGGGTACTGCCTATGAGTTCACAAGCAATCGCCTCTTTCTTAAAAAACCCACAGGCGGCAACAAAAAATGAGATCAAAACAACAGCGACAGACCTAACTATGTTCACTTATTTTCCCAAAACTGATTGCAATATCGTCACCAGAGTAGCCACTTTAAAAAACTGCCCAATGCTCCTAAGCCGTATACTATTCAGGTAACTTAACAAGAGTCAAATCACCATGTATGATACGTAAGTATATTGGCAGGAGGCTATTACATTATTCTTCTACCACGATATGTTCATAGTCGAGGTGCTTTTTCAGACAAGTCAGTAAAGCCTCTATTGATACAGGTTTACTTAAATAATCATTCATACCCGCTTCGAGACACTTCTTCTCATCACCCACCATCGCATTGGCGGTGAGCGCAACTATGGTAATGTCTGTGTTTGATTTACCCGCCTGCCCTTTACGAATGGCTTTGGTGGCATGAAACCCGTCCATTTCAGGCATCTGACAGTCCATCAGAACCAGCGAATACCCCTCTGAGTATTGGTATTCTCTTAAATTGCGCAACGCCTCATTCCCATCACTGACAACATCGACGGATTCAATGTCGAGCTTTTGCAACATGCTTACTGTCACAATCTGGTTAACCTGATTGTCTTCTGCTAACAAGATACGTGGCTTTGGTGCCCATTTTACCGGTGTTGTATCCTGGTGCGGATCTTTCATGCTTTTTAAATAATGCGTTGTAACCAAAGGCTTGGCATTAGCGAGCGCCTCACCATCATCAGCAACCACTGACAGCGCATTAAACAGATCTTCGGTTGTTGCTGGCTTGGGAAAATACCCCGAAAAGCCTAAATCAGCAAAAAAGGACGCATCTCCCTGATGACCTATCGAGGTCATCATGATGAGTTTGATCCCCTGAAAGCGTTTATCTTCTTTGATGGTTTTGCCCAGTTGCGCACCGTCCATATTGGGCATCTGCATATCCAGTAATGCAATATCAAACATTCGACGCTCACCATCATGATGGCGTTTTTCGCATTCAGCTAACGCGGCTATTCCTGAAGAGGATTCAAATACCTGGGCACCCCAGTGCCTGAGCTGCTGACCTAATACTGTGCGGTTGGTCTGGTTATCATCCACAACCAGTAACTCAAGCTGAGACATATCCAGGTCCGGAAGCACCTGTTTTGACTGAGCACTTTTCTCCAACAGTACAGTAAAAGTAAAGGTACTGCCTTCACCTTCGATGCTCTGAACCGAAACATCACCGCCCATCAGCTGACACAGTTTTCTGACAATCGCCAGTCCGAGGCCTGTTCCACCGTATTTTCTCGTCGTGGACGAATCAACCTGAGAAAATGAATCGAACAAGGCGGCGCTTTTTGCTTTAGGGATCCCTATGCCGGTATCTGTAATAGCGCACTCAAGGCGCAGCACATTATCACCCTGCTCAATCAGTTTCCCCTGAATGATGACTTCACCCTGCTCAGTAAATTTAATAGCATTGCCGACCAGGTTAGCGAGGATCTGGCGGATCCGACTCGGATCGCCTTTGGCCATGCTTTCTTCAATGTCTAGCGTGTCCAGCACGAGTTCAAGCCCCTTACATTGGGCCTGTAAAGCCGCGGCTTCGGCGAAGTCTTCAAACATACCTCGCAAATCAAAGTCGAGCATTTCCAGTTCAAGCTTACCCGCATCTACTTTAGAAAAATCAAGTATGTCGTTGATCAGGTTAAGCAGCGAATTGGCACTGCTCATAGCAAGTTTTACTCTGTGTGTTTGTTGTTCGTCGAGCTCATTGCTGAGCAGTAAATTGAGCATACCCAGCACCCCGTTCATTGGGGTACGGATCTCATGGCTCATAGAGGCAAGGAACTCACTTTTTGCCCGACTAGCCTGCTCTGCCTGACTTTTAGCCTCGGCAAGCGCCCTTTCTTGTGCAATTTCCTCAGAAATATCCTGAATAATCCCCACATAAGCCACCAACTCTCCCTGATCATTGCTCACCGGGGCAATGTGCAAATTGTTCCAAAATGGCTTACCCAGCTTAGTGTAATTAAGAATAACGGTGCGATGTGCTTTACGCTCTTTAATCGCATCCACCATATTGGCGACCACTTCCGGCGCCGTTTCTTCACCTTGTAAGAACTTGCAGTTAGTCCCCAATACTTCCTCGTCATAGCCAGTAATAGAGGTAAACGCGCTGTTGATGAAGGTCAGTGGCAGACCCGGTACTTTGGCATCCGAAATAATAATACCCACATCGCATGACTCTATAGCATAAGCCAACAGATCATTGTGTTCTTTTGCCTGACTTAATGCCTCCTGAAACATTTTTTGGTCTGTAATGTCAGTCAAAGAACCGGACATACGAATGGCTTTTCCTGAATCATTTCTCAGTGCCAGCCCCTTCGAGCGAAAATAACGGTAATCGTTCTGTTTAGTCCGCAAACGAAACTCTACATCAAAGCCGCCATTGCCATTCAAATGCTCCTGCAATGCAGAAAATGTGGTGCTTCTGTCTTTTGGGTGTAAATGCTGCTCAAGCACTTCAAAACGATCGGGAAAACCTGTGTGATCCGACGCGCTGTAACCCAGTAACTCCCTGTAGCGTGGTGAATAAAATACATCGCCACTTTCAATATCCCAATCCCAAATCCCATCGTGGCTGCCTTCAATTGCTAACTTAAAGCGCTCTTCACTTTTCTTAATCATTTGCTCTGACGTTTGAAGTCGCTTAAACGGATTAAGGAGTAACTGACGACCAAAAAAGAGTAACAGCAGAAATGACAGGGACAAACCAATAAAAATGGCCTGACCCAGCTCAACGATAAAATCAAAGACGCTATCATCTATGGTTGACTGACTGATCATCAGACTGACATGAATATCCGTGCCCTGTATTTGTGCATTGTGCAGCTCAACGTATTCAGCACCGGGCGCAGCATTACTGTATCCAACCCATTGCCCGGACAACTCAACCGCCTGCGCCTGATTACTCAGATCCAGCGCAAGAAGATTGGCCAGATCTGTATCAAACTCAGCAACCAGCACCCCCTCCGTAAATCCGTTATATTCAATGGGCACAGCAATCACAAAACTAAATAACTGCTCATTTCGATGCAAAATCACGGCGTGAGACAGCCGGCCATCAAGTAACTGCTCCAGCCATTCACGCTCTTCTTTCTCTGCGGTTAACACCTGACTGCTACGATACACAGGCTCACCAAGGACATTGTATAAAGAGATCGGCTCCTTTTTGCCCAGGATACGATACTCAGCCAGAAAGTCAGACAAAGAAGCCCGAGAGATGTCTGACCCCATAACGCCATTGGCAAGGATAGGATATTGCGCCAGATCTTTAAGGAGTACCAGGCGAGTACGTAAAAACTGTCCCAGATTACTAACCCCTAACCGTGCTTCGGTCTGACGGACCTCAGTTTGCACCTGTCTAATGGCGGTATCAGCATGGTTACTGAGCATAACCAGACTTAAAGACACAGACAAAACCAGGCTACACAACAAAAATGCATAGAATGCTTTGTCGGAGCTCATTTTAAATAGCGACTTCACGGCATTATTCTTCATTGATTGTTTAGCACCTTGATACTACCGTCAGCGTTATAGCTGGCCATACAGATATCATCCAGGCCCAATGCTTCATGCGCGTCAGGCTGTGACTTTGTCCAGCGAGAAAAAGGCTGCTCATACACTTTGATCAGACCCTGAACTGGCTTCTTCAGATTCTCCAATGCATCACGCAACGCCGCCCTGTCTTTTTTGACATCACCACTTAAGGCAATTTGATCGAGCGCGCTAAGCATTACCCGGCCCAGATCATAGCCATGAATGAAACCGGCGGGTGACTGAATAAACTCACCATTGATCACCTTGTCAGGATATGAAACCACTAACTGCTGCCAGACCTTAGCGGCAAACTCAGAGTGTGGCTTTTGTTGAAAAGAGAAACAACTTTGCAAAAAGTGTAGGTCAGTACCAGTGCGTAACTCATCAGCTACCTGCGTAAAAAAGTTACCGCCCGTTATGCCCCAATGGCTGATAATGGCCGGGCGCTGCGCTTGCGGTATTTGCGCAACGGCTTTAACCAGCTGTTTGCCTTCCAGTGCATTACCCACAAAGATGACACAATCATGGCCTGCTGCGACAATCTCTCGCACCATGATCTTGGTGGCATTCATTTTCATATTCCAGTTAAACCAGGTCACGGGCGCTTCGGATTGCCCCAATGTGCGGGTTATGGTCTGATAGTTTGACTTACCCCAGGGCGTACGCTCTAGCAACATATGTGATGAACGACACTGCTTTTGCTTGGCAAACTCTACCAGCCTCACACCGGCTTTGGTGTCGTCAATCGATAATCTAAACACCCAGTTAGTGGCTTGCGGATAACGCGTTACCGGCCCGCCTGCGGCCCAGGGGACCAACAGCAAAATGCCCTGCTGATTAATGAATTCACGATGCTTAATGTAGGGAGGGGAATGTAAGCCACCAAGTACCAGTAATGCACTGTCGTCCTGCAAAAAGCGCCGCATAGTTAATAAACTGCGGTTACTGTTGCCGCGGTGGTCTTTTTCGAGCAACTGTAGCTTAAACCCCTGAACCTCAAAATCACGCTCCCTGAGCGCACTATTAAAGCCCATCTTCATGGCCTCAGCCGACACGCTATGGCTACTGTAGTCTGAATCATGATAAATACGCAGCACTGGCCGCTCAGCCGCGTTTACACACGTACTGACAGACAAGATGCAAAGTAAAATAGCTAACAGTATCCGTCCCATATAAATTAGCGCGTTAAGTAACTGATTATTTAAAGTTAGACTATTTCAAAAAGATTGCTTAGTGCAACACCTTATCAATCTTTTTAGTCGGGATAATGGTATACCTCTATCGGCTGACTGCGCCCACTGAGTTCCACCTTAGCAACCCGCTTGAGTTGCGTGAGCTGCGACTGCTGAACACTTTGCTCGCTGATAAGCAGTGGATGCTTCAATTCTTTGGTTTTACTCTCAATGCGTGCAGCCACATTCACGGTATCGCCAATTACGGTATAGTCCATACAACTGCTGCTCCCGACATTACCCGCTATGGCAACACCACTGTGAATACCAATGCCAATCTTAATAGCAGGCAGTCCTTCTGCAATAAACTCCTGGTTTAGCAGCGCCAGTGCCTCAAGCATTTCCCTGGCGGCCTCAATGGCATTTTTGGCATTGTTCTCTTCCTCCTGAGGAGTACCGAACACGGCCATAATCGCGTCACCAATGAATTTATCTATCATGCCTCGATGGATAAAAATCACACTACTCATTCGGGAGAAATAACGATTTAGCAGCCGTGTTATCACTTCCGGATCGTGCTGTTCGCATAACCGGGTGAAGCCCCGAATATCGGCCATTAATACGGTAACATTACGCTTCTCTCCCCCAGGCTCAATGTCTATATCACCGCGCTCAACGGCTTTAACCAATTGCTCAGGCAAATAGCGCAGGAGCCGCTCACGATGGCGTAATTTGGTATAAGTTCCGGTGATATAGCTAGACAGAGACCAGGCAAGAAAGCCGGAACAGATCATGATTACTTGTTCATGGATCTCAATCGCTCTGGCAGTGTGGCTGTGCTCCAGCACCAAGGTTCCGGTGACGACACAGCACAAAGTAGAATAGTAGATAATCAACTTACCTTGACGAAACGCACTCATTATATTGAATAGCAACAGTACGCTCACCAGCATTAGTTCGAATTCGGTCTGGTGAAGGTCTTGCAAAAAGTGCTTAAAAACGTCTAAAGACTCAACCTCCAGGGAAACGACGAGAATGATCGCGTAATCAAACAGAATAGACACATATTTTAGCCAGGGTTTATATCCTTCAGAACTGGCCCAGCGCACCACCAAGCCACACCAGCAGATCACCACCGCAATGGTGACTAAATCGACTACCACCAGCGTCGTGTCCCAGCCAATACTGTATAAACCAATCACCAGCTCTGTAACAAACAAAGCAATCAAGCCGTAAAAACGCAGCTTGTTCACATGGAGTTCCATCTCCATTTCGCGTCTTTGATAACAATCGGTCAGCAGCTTGTCAAAACTGCTGTCTATGTCCTTTAACCATTTCATCAATCAGCTCGGCACGTTGACAGGATTACCAACAGTTTAGACTCAAGCGACGCGATTATTTAGCTTAAGCAACATGTTTTTATACATACTGGCGACCGCCGAGGGACCAAGCTCTGGATTGTCTATGATCAAGTGATTGAATTTAGGGGAGGAGTTCAGCTCAATCAGATAAAATTGGTCATCCTGACCGAGAATAATATCAAAGCCAACAAACCCGATATTTGCCAATTCAAACACCGGCTTAACAAACTCGAACAAAGCGGAGATCAAGGCCTCGTCTTGCTCAAGCGTAGCCACTTCATTCTTTTCCCAGTAGCGCACATTAAATGTCTGCGCCATCCCTCTTTTATATGCCAGTAAAGGTTCACCAAAACCGCAAACCAGACGATATTCGGCCTTGTTCTCAACATACGCCTGCGCCAGCGCAAGGTAATCATAATGCTTTGACTGGTCATTAAATATCTCGGTAAAGGCGGCAATAAGCGATGTTTGATCGTGACACAAATGGACATTTATCCCCAGCGCACCACTGTTACTTTTCACCACCACGGGGTAACCAAACTGGCGCTCAACGGCCTCAACAATCTCATCCATGGTTTGATATTGCAGATAGTGCTTGTACTCATCTGGTACATTTGGATCGAGAAATGAAAGTGTTTCAGGCATGGCGACAGCTTGATTAAACGCCTGATATGAGTGCATTTTATCCCGGCATATACCGTAGATGGATTCGGAGTTAAACGGGGTTTTATTTAGTTCAAAGTACTCGACGCCATGGTTAAAGTACACCCGTACCAGGTTTTGTTCCTGGTCGATACATTCATATCTTAACCCCAGCTGTTTACATGCCTCAATCAGGCAGGCGACCTGTCTCTCCAATTTACTTCTCCGTTTCGGGGCACCAAGCCACCTGTTGTCATGGCGGCAAGTATCCCTGCGAATACGCCGTTTGGCAAGTCCAAGACTGTGTTTAAATCGGCATGAAAAAAGGAGGCAAAGCCTCCTTATAAATAGCGTTGTGGCCTTATGCTCAGGTAGGATCCCCGCCTGACATCTGGCTCTGAATATAATTAGGTAAGCCGATTAGTTTAATCAGGCCAATATGTTGTTCCAGCCAGTAAATATGATCCATTTCCGTGTCATCAAGCAGCGCTTCAAGCATCTCGCGAGATACATAGTCCTGCTCTTCTTCACATACCGCAATCACCTTTTTCAGGTGATCTTTAACGGTAATCTCTGCTGCCAGGTCGTTTTCCAGCATTTCCTGTACATTTTCACCGACTTTGATCGGTGCCCTTGAAGCAGTATCGGGTGTGCCTTCAAGGAATAAAATGCGTTCTGTAATGCGCTTTGCATGATCCAACTCTTCTTCGTATTCATGCGCCAGCTTATGGTGCAACCTCGACAGGCCCCAGTCTTCGTACATTTTAGAATGAGCCAGATACTGGTCCATTGACGATAATTCCAGGGTTAGCTGCTTGTTGAGTAAATCAATTACTTTTTGAGAACCTTGCATGTCTTACTCCTCAATTTGCGATTGCAGATAGTTTTCTATGCCGCAGTTTTTAATGAGGAATTGCTGGGTTTCCAGCCAGTCAACATAGTCTTCCTCATATTCCAGAATATCTTCGAGCAGCTCACGACTGACATAGTCCTGCTCTTTTTCACACAACTCAATGGCGCTGCGTAATACCGGAAGCTGTTCCATTTCAAACGCCATATCACAGCTGAGCATTTCTTCGGTATGCTCACCAATACGAAGTTTTTCCAGGTGTTGAAGATTTGGCAGGCCCTCGAGGAACAAGATCCGCTCGATCAAATCATCAGCCTGCTTCATGTCTTTGATGGATTTTTTATAGGCTTTCTCATTGAGCTCTTCAATGCCCCAGTTTTTCCACATGCGTGCGTGCAAAAAGTACTGGTTAATAGATGTCAGCTCGAGTGTTAAAACCTGATTTAGTGCTGCTATTACTTGCTTGCTACCCTGCATAGGGCCCCCTCAATAAGGAATAGTTAGACGCCTTATAAAACTAGAACAAAATCACAACTTAGCAAGACCGATTAAAACTAATAAATTACTTAATATATTCTTTTAAAATAAACAACTTATAAACTTAGTAAGAACAATTTTCATTGCGAATAACAGTCCTTATTCTGTTACTTCATTTTTAAAAACACCCGTAGATGATTAATTCAACTTTTTGACTGTTTCTATTCCAAGACGTTTTGCCAGACGCACCAGGTTTGTCCGATCAACCGACAGCTCACGCGCAGTTGCAGCCCAGTTGAGTGCATTGGCCTGTAAACGAGCCTTGATCAGGCTCTTCTGAAACGCTTCTGTGGCTGCCTTAAGCGTTTGTGCTGAGGAGAGTTGCACAGATGCAACGCCCTTATCCTGAGCGACTACCAACGCATTCGTGCCATTGTCACGCCACTGAACACTATGCATGACATCAACCTCGACAATATCCTCCTCCCGGGCAACATGCTTTGCTTTGAGCGCAGCACGGCTGAGGACATGTTCCAGCTCACGTACATTGCCAGGCCAATCATGCTCTCTTAATTGCTTGAGAAAGCGCGCAGAGAGCACTAACTGGCGTACACCAAGCTTTTTACGCAGTTGTTCAATAAAAAACCCCGCCAGAGGCTCGATGTCCTGCGCTCTGCTTCTAAGAGGCGGAACTTGCAACGGATAGACGCTCAGGCGATGATATAAATCGGCCCGAAAGCGGCCTTCCTCGACTTCCTGACGCAAGTCCCGGTTGGTTGCAGCAACGATCCGCACATCAACATACTGGGGCTTGTCCGTGCCAACGGGTTGAATTTCGCCGCTTTGCAGTGCCCGCAGCAATTTACTTTGCATACTCAGAGGCAGCTCTCCTATTTCATCAAGAAATAAGGTGCCGCCATGGGCAACCAGAAACTTACCTTCGCGGTGTCTGTCAGCACCGGTAAACGCCCCTTTGCGGTGACCAAAAAATTCGCTCTCGGCCAGATTTTCACTTAAAGAGGCGCAGTTAACCTGTACAAACGGACCCTGACAACGTGACGAGTGCTCATGAATACGCCTTGCCACCAGCTCTTTGCCTGTGCCGGTTTCCCCCTGGATCAACACACTCAATTCAGAATTAGCGACCAAATCAATATCCTGCTTGAGCCTTTGCATCACATCACTCTCACCTACCATAGTAAAGCGCTGATGGCTTATCTCTCTGAGCATCGCCATACCATGTCGGGCCCGCTCAGAGAGGGTTGCCAGGTTCAGCGCAGTTGCAAAATGCGCCGCAACCAGCGATTGCAACATCGCTAACATAGGCAATGCAACTCCTTCAAAGGCATTGGGGGTAAGGCTATCAAAGGTGATCATACCCAGTAACTGTTCATCCTGATAAAGCGAAAAGCCCATACAGGCGTGTACGGGCAAAACCCCGGTGGTGGCCAGTAACAGTCCGTCATAAGGGTCCGGCAAGTCACACCCTGCTGTAAATACCTGAGGCAGTGTCGCGCTAGCTATGGCCGCTAGCCTGGGGTGGTCATTGATCACAAAACGCCTTCCCATAGCCTCAGGTGCTAACCCCGAGCATGCAAGCGGAAAAGCAACCCCCTGCTCGCAGCGTAATACTGCGATGGCATCGGCTGTGACCACCCCCTGTACTGCGCGTACCAAAGCGTGGCTAAACACGCTGACATCTCCCTCATTCAGACGGGGAAGTTGCTGTGCCAACTCGGTACTGATACCGAGCAAATGCGATAACGTTCTTTGATCCAAGTCAAAATGACCTATTAGAGCTTTATAGACCCATATAGTGTAGGTCATTTTGACCCACAAAGGCAAACAACAAATCAACAAGCCATTGTTTTAATTGAAAATTAAATCTGGCACGCTTCATGCCCTTTATATAACCAGTTTGACTCACTCTGCTATGTAAAGGTAACTATGAAACATTATCGCCAAACACTTCCCTATGCCAACCAGTGCCTGATACTCAGCCTGACTGGTTTTTTACTTGCAGTACTTGCCAGCTATGGATTTGATCACTATCTATCTTTGTCAGCACAAATTACGGCGCACGTCAGTACAATTGTTTTCGCAACCCTGCTTAAAATCAGCTACGTAATACGCTGTTTGTGCCAGTACAACCTTGGACTGGAGGTGCGCTAATGGCCCTGCTTAACCTCGAAGAGCCAATGTCGGACACGGCAAAATGGTACCAGCTTCAGCATGCTCCTTTGCTTATGCTGGCATTTAGGCCGCTGTTTTTACTTGGCAGCCTGTGGGCCTGTATCGCTATGCTACTGTGGTTTGCCATACTAAATGGCAACCTTAGCTGGTCTAATTCCTTCCCGGCTACGCTTTGGCACGCGCATGAAATGCTGTTTGGTTTTGCCAGCGCCATTGCAATCGGTTTTCTATTTACGGCGGCAAAGAACTGGACAGGCGTCAGCACACTGAACGGCTGGCCTTTGCTGGGGCTTTGCATGATATGGATCAGCGCCAGAATTGTCGCATTCAGCGCTGCTCAGCCACTACTGTGGCTGATCATCTTACAAGGTGCATTCTGGCTGATTGCCATCTGCCATTTTAGTTGGGTGGTGCTTCAGGTACATAACAGCAAAAATTACCTGTTTGTGCCTGTACTGGCAATGCTGGCAACACTGAACTTGGTGTTTATTGTGATGCTCAGTCAGCACGCTTTTGAACTGGCGGGCCTGCTTAGTCAAATGGCTGTGTTAGGTTTTACATTGCTTATCAGCATATTGGGTGGCCGCGTCGTGCCATTTTTTATCTCTCGCGGTTTGGGATTACCGCAACAGCAGCGCACACCAAAGCTCGATAAACTACTCATGCTCGTGTCTGTGGCTGGGATTTGCGGCTTTTTTGCGCACCATTTTTTTCAGCTCACAGTTGTGCCAGGCTACCTGCTTATTCTGGCGGGACTGTTACACCTCACACGCGCTGTCATGTGGTTTCAGTACCGCATATTCACGGTGCCCTTGCTCTGGTCCCTGTATCTGGCTTATCTAATGATGGCTTTAGGCCTGGTTGGCTTCGGCGCAGCCTACTTTAGCAGTAGCTGGCACGCCAAAGATGCCCTTCATCTGATCACTGTGGGCGGTATGGGCATGATGATCCTGGCAATGATGTCTCGGGTAGCACTGGGCCATACCGCCCGCCCTTTAACACCACACCCTTTGATGTCAGTGGCATTCCTTCTTATCGCACTCAGCGCACTGATCCGAAGCCTGCTTGGCGAACACATAGGCCCACATATGGCCTGGCAACTGAGTGCTCTGATTTGGTCTGCCGGTTTTGCGCTGTTTGTCTTTATCTATGGCCCCATGCTGATGCGCAAGCGCGCAGATGGACGTCGCGGTTAATTTTCTCATTTTTATGTATCTATACCACTTCACTGCAAAGTGATTTCATTAGGAGTTTTTATGCTTTCTCAACGAACAATTACCCTGGTTAAACAGTCAATTCCCTTACTGGCTAACGCTGGTGTTGAGGTTACAGAACACTTTTATCAGCGTATGTTCGCTCACAATCCCGAGTTGCTCGATATTTTTAACCTCAGCAACCAACGTTCAGGCAAACAACAGTTTGCGCTGTTCAATGCCCTGGCCGCCTATGCAACCTACCTGGATCAACCTGAGGTCCTGACTGAGGCTATTGCCCGGATCAACCATAAACATGCCAGTCTCAGCATACAACCACATCACTACCCCATTGTTGGAGAGCATTTGCTCGCCACTTTACGTGAGATGTTCCCGCACCAATTTACAGCAGAGGTAGAGCAAGCCTGGGCTGAAGCCTATGCGTTCCTGGCCGATTTGTTCATTACGCAGGAAGAAGGCATTTATCGACAAGCTGAACAGCTCAATGGCGGTTGGCGAGGCACACGTCGTTTTTGCATCAGTAAAATTGTCAGCGAATCTGAGCTGGTGAAGAGTTTTTACCTAAAACCCCTCGATGCACGGCCTGTAATGCCCTTTAAGCCAGGACAATTCCTCGCCATTCAATGTCGTATCCCGGGAGAAAATCATCAGCAGATCCGTCAGTACTCTTTGTCGCATACCTCCAATTCGCAGTTTTACCGCATTTCCGTCAAACGGGATAATCTGGTTTCAGGCTATCTGCATCGTTTGCGTGAAGGAGATGAGCTGGACGTTATGCCGCCTGCGGGGGACTTTGTGCTCAGGCAAACCCGCTCACCTAAAGTTCTGATCAGCGCAGGGGTTGGTATTACGCCCATGATGTCGATGTTACATACACTGGCAGAACAAGCGTTTAATCAGCCATTGTGCTTCCTTCATGCGTGTCGCAACCCGGCACAACAGAGTTTTCGAGCTGAACTGACAAGCGCGGCTCAATCACTCTCCATGCTCACCATCCATACCTGGATGGAAGAAAATGAGAACGACCTTGTCTGTGCAAACAATCATGCAGGGCGTATGCGCCTTGCGCCGCTGAGCACCTCACTGCCCCTTGAGCATGGAGAGTTTTACCTGTGTGGTCCAATGCCTTTCATGGCTGACATTAAACAACAACTGATTACGCTGGGCGTTGATAACTCACGGATTTTGTATGAAGTATTTGGCCCGCATGAGAGCCTGTGATTGATCCAGGTATTGCCATAAAAGTCTGATATGATGAAGGACACTTGGGGCTGCAGTGATCTGGCAGCCCTTAATCAACTGTACAAGGACCCTTCTATGAGTGATTTCCTTCATGATACTAAGCCGGCCAAAGTATTAGTCGTCTGTATGGGCAATATCTGCCGCTCTCCCACAATGGAAGCGGTATTAAAGCACACAGCAACGCAACAGGGACTCAATCTTGAGGTCGATTCTGCAGGTACCATTGCCTATCACCAGGGTAACCCACCTGACAGGCGCAGTGCAGCGGCAGCGCATAAGCGTGGCTATAACCTGTCATCAATCAGGGCCAGGCAAGTTCAGCCACAAGACTTTGAGTATTTTGATTTGATCCTATGCGCCGATGAGCAAAACCTGGCCGATCTACACGCTAAATGCCCCGGGCAATACCAGCACAAACTGGCATTGTTTTTACGCTACGGTGAACAGCCTCATGACGAAGTGCCCGATCCTTATTATGGCGGCGGAGACGGATTTGAACTGGTGCTCGATTTGGTTGAACAAGCCAGTAATAATATTATCACCAAGTTAAGCAAGCTCAGTTAAACAAGCACACGTATTTACCCCATCAGCAAAGTGCACCGCCCGGTGCCTTTGCTGCCATTCAACGCGCAATTTCTTCCCCATCCGCATTGACTTAAATCAATGATTAATTTGATTATATTATTTCTCATCGTAAGTTTGTGGCACATCAAACAGAGCGCTGAATCAAGACGAAATCACTCCACAAAATACCCTTTTTGAGTACACTGAATACAACTCTTAGCGTTAACTCATTAAAAGGAAATCGCCATGAAATTTACACTTTCAGCACTGACGTTTGGCATTTTATCGGGCTTGTCTTTTTCTCATCCTTCAATGGCCCAGAACACCGGCATTGAAGCTGCGCCTTTACCCTACACAGACATAGCCCACAGCGCAGAGACACAAAATTATGACTATTCAGACAACCAACCATGGAGCCAGATGCCACCCGCGGCGCTGCGCCCGGTTCAGGTCCCTTTGTTTGTGTCTATCGGCTTTGATGATAATGGCTCTAAGGAAGGGATGGACTGGATAACCGGCTATACCCGTCACCTGCAAAATGCACCGGGCAGTAATAATGCCGCCACCTATGATGGGGCGCCAGTTCGCTTTAGCTTTTTTAACACCGCGGCCTACATTCACTCTTCTGCCAATGATCCTGTGGGTATAAAACACGCCTGGCGTAATGCCTGGCTGGATGGTCACGAGATAGGCAATCATACTTGGAGTCATCATGATGGCGGGCCAGATACGGGGAACTTTTCAGAACAAATGTGGGAAGAAGAAATCCTCGTGACACGAACCTGGCTTAACAAACCTTTTGATCCTGATGAGCAGGATGATGCACCAAACGACAACGCAGGCCCCGGGATCCCCATTAGCGATATGACGGGGTTCAGAACGCCGTACCTCAATCACAATAACGCTTTATTTTCTGTATTAAAAGCCAACCAGTTTGTCTATGACACCAGCATCGAAGAAGGCTGGGGGCAACAATATAATGGCACCAATAACCCCTGGCCCTATACATTAAACCAGGGGACGCCAACCAAACGCGTAGGCAAACCCGATGTTGGCCACTTCGCCGGACTCTGGCAATTGCCATCCAATGTCTTTGAAAAGCCACAGGGCGGTAAGATGGTGGGCTTTGATACCAATATGTGGGTCGGTGGCGCTATGAGTAAGCAAGAGGTACTGGAAATACTCAAACATAACTTGCATTTGCGCCTGCAGGGCAACCGGGCGCCATTAATGTTTGGTGCCCACGCTGACATCTATGCATCAGCCTATGACAATGGTGATCGCGCCACGCTATTTCGTGAACGCCAGGAAGCGATCGAGGAGTTTATTCAGTACGCCTTGAGTCTGAAAGTAAACGGCCAGCCTGTTGTGCGGATTGTACCATTTAAAGACATTGTTGAATGGATGCGCAACCCCGCACCACTCAATGAGGGTAAGGTGGTAACAGTACTAAGCGTGGGGGCCAGCCCAACGTACAGCGCAGGCACCATTTACTACAAGGGCGACCAGGTTTACCACAACGGACAATATTTCGAAGCTAAATGGTACGCCAGCAGCGCGCCTGGCACGCAGGAGCCTGACTATGATCCCTGGAAACTGATCACACGCGCACAAGCAACTAAAGTTAAACACTTAGGTGAAGTGTCACCGCACGGAGACACCTATGGCGACGTCCTCATCGCGCCAAACGAAGGACAGACCTTCTACTTTACGCCGGCAACCGGTGCGCACATCAGCAAAGTCACCATCAACGGTGTTGATATTGGCCCGGTCAGTGAGTACACCTTCCGCGCATTGAGTGCCAATCAGACACTACGCGTAGAATTTGCGGCAAATTAAACGCTAACCAATCAGGCAATACAAAATGAGTCGCTGTCAGACAGCGGCTCAACATTCAGACACAATTGGTGGTTAGTATGGTATCTGTCAGTTCAGACTGAGAAATGGGTTTGGCCACAACGGCGTCAAAGCCCAGATCCGCATAGTGTGAAATATCGCTATCAAACACATTGGCGGTTACCGCTATCACGGGCACGATTGGCCACTGATTTCTGATCACCTGAAATGCCTCTATGCCGCCCATCACTGGCATCTGAATGTCCATCAGAACCAAACGAACTTCTGAATTCATCTTATCTATTGCATCCTGACCATTACTTGCCACGGCCGTTTTGGCCCCCTGGGTCACCAGCATTTTCTGAAGGATAATTTGATTCACCGCATTATCTTCAACAATCAGCACCGATAGGCCCTGCAACAAGCCTTCTCCATTCACATTCTGGCCATGACTACGGCTCACATCTTCCTGAGCATCAACCAGCTGCAGTGGCAAAGATACTTTGATACTGGTACCCACTCCAGTCTGGCTGGTAATGTCAATTTTCCCCTCCATGGCATCGACCAGAGACTTAACGATTGCCAGGCCAAGCCCAGTCCCCCCGTTAAGCCGGGTAGGTGATGCATCACCTTGTTCAAATTGCTCAAAGAGTTTAGTGATCTCGTGCTCGCTCATACCAATCCCGGTATCACGGATCACAATATCAACCCATTGTGAATCCGACACTGCCACCACAGACAGAGAGATACGGCCCTGCACAGTAAACTTAACGGCATTACTGAGCAAGTTTATCAGCACCTGCTTAAGACGCAGTTCATCACCCACTCTTAGTGTTTGCGCTACGTCGAACTTGTACTCAAAGCGCAGTTTTTTCTGCTCACATTCGTGGCGAAATATATGCTCCACAGCTTTGGTTACTTTATTCAGTTCAAATTCACCGACATCCAATTGCAACTTACCTACTTCCATCTGAGTGAAATCTAGAATGTCATTTACCAAGGTTGAGAGCATTTCACTACACATAGTCGCCGTATCCAGCAACGAGCTACTTTCAGCTGAAAGTTTTTCTTTACGTAACAGCTGAAGGGCCCCATACAGACCGTTGATTGGCGTTCTGAACTCGTGCGACATATTAGCCAACAGCTGCGACTTCGCTTTATTTGCCAATACCAACTCTCCCGAAGTCGCCTTTAACTGCGCTATCGAGCCGTTAAGTGATTTCAGCAGATCTGCCATCGTCTCGTCGGCTTGCTTATTGTGACGATACAAATAAGCGATGAAAACCAAGAATAACAGAGTCAATACAACCAAAGAGGAGAGCAAAATGCTGGTTTTCACTTCATTTTGTTTTACCAGTTCAGTCTCACTGAGTGCCCTTGTTTTGTCCAGTGCGGCAAAAACGGTTGCCTGATACTGCGACTTAAGCGCAAAGTACGTGTCATCCAGTAGTATTTTTTGAGCCTGAAGCTGCATACCGGCACGGCTCAACGCAAAAGCCTGAGTCTCTATTTCTATCAGTTGTGTGTTTATCTGAACGGTTTGTGCTATCGCGTCAGCAATCGCTGGATCCAGCGCCCTGGCTTCTAACAAGGTTTTATCGAGCGTGTTGGCAATATTAAGATAACGCTGCGACCATTTTTCATCCCCGGTAAAGGTATACATACGCGATGACATGGTCAAAACTTCATCATAGTAGATGATTTCACTGGTTATTTTTTTGATTGAATCGATATGTAAATTCAGGTCATTGCGTTCATTTAAACTGGAGATCACAAACGGTACGATGGCTGTCAGTGCCACAAACACAACAACTAATAATAACAGCAACTTGACTCTGAGTTGCTTTACCTGTTTGAGCGGATCAACCATAATCTGTCAAAACGTCATTCATACCCTACTTATTTGAGTATGTGCATTTTTCAATCTAGTTCAAGCTTGGCAATGCGATTCCTGCCATACTTTGGCATGACTTTCACCCAATAGAGGTCCACGTGACACGTTTAAAACCCCTTGCGGGCTTGTGGTTGCTGAGTACATTATTTGTCAGTGGTTGCATGTTTGCTCCACAGGATACGCAATATTACGACCCAAAATGCAAAATGATGTTGCGCAAGAAAACACTAACCAGCACACAAATGCACGCCGTCAGTCAGTGCCGCGGGGATGCCTGCGCGCTGGTTTTAGCTGGTTTCGGGTTAGCAAGTGCAGCCAGTCTGGTGGTATCGGGTACCATAGTCATTGCCGCTAACACAGTATCCTGGCTGGAAAAGGTAAAGGGCTGCCCGGCGCGCCCTGCTTCCCAATCAGATGGTCGTGAGCGGCAAACGGATCTCGACACTTAAACCGCCTTGCGCACGGTTTTTTAACTGGATGTGGCCATGATGTGCTTCCACGATTTCGCGACATAATGCCAGGCCTAAACCTGTGCCACTTGATTTGGTAGAGTAAAACGGAATTAAGGCATTAGCCATAATATGTTCTGTCATACCCTGCCCGGAATCAACAACACGGATCTGAACATGCTGAGCCGTAAAGCCCACCTCAATTCCGACCTCATCCGGGGCACTACCCGACTCATGAGCATTCTTGAGTAAATTAATCAGTAGCTGTTCCAATTGAGCTGCATCAGCAAGCAGCTGCCGGCTCTGAGGCAGGGTATCCGCCTGCGTGTAACTAAATTGCCAATGGGCTTGCAATTGTGTCAGTAGCTCAGGCAATGCGACAGGAGCCAGTCTGGGAGAGGGCAATTTGGCAAATTTTCCATACCCTTGCACAAACTCGGTCAGATGGCTGATCCGCTCGTCTATAGTCGAAAACACCCGCTCAAGCCGCGTATCTTCCAACTTATTGGCCAGTATTTTACCACTGTGCAGCATTGAAGAAATCGGCCCCAGCGAGTTATTTAGCTCGTGACTGATGATACGGATCACCTTCTTCCATACCGCGACTTCCTGTCTATTTAATTCACGAGTAAGCTGCTTAAAGATGTAAAGCCGATGAAACTGATTATTGAGTAATAACTCACCGTTGGATAAATGCCAGGTCTGCTTGTCGTCTTGGTTGCATTGCAACTCAAACAACCCATCCGTGGCTTCTGACAAAGCATTGTACAAAGCCGGGTTTGCTTGCCGAGCAAGTTCTTCCAGTTTCATACCTTCCAGGTTGTGCTCACAATTAAGCAAGGCCTTTGCACTGTGATTAGAAAACACCACAATGCCCTTATCATCAGTCAGCAACAATACCTGAGGCGCGCTATGTAGCACTTTATCCAGCATTAACTCACGTTGATAAATCCACTGCTTTTCATTCCTGAGTTGTGCTGCCGATTCATTATATAACTGACACAATCTGCCCAGTTCATCGTCATTCTGATACGCCAGCAGAGTCGAAAAGTCGCTGTCTTTAAAGTTCAGTAAACCACTTTCCAGTGCCTGCAAACCGGCAAATAGCTTTCGGGTTAGCAGTCTAAGTATGGCGAACCCCAGCAAAATTGCCGCCAGTAAAGCCGCCATCCAGGTTTGCCATGCCACCAAGCTCAACAACGGCAAACTGACGACCAACAGGGTCAGAGCCAGCGCCAGATAAAGTTTATGTGCGATAGAAAGTCCAGGCATCTTCATTTAATAGTCAATACCATGTTTTTGCAACCGTCGATATAAGGCCTGTCGGCTCATACCAAAATGACGTGCAACTTTCGCTATCACCCCTTGAAATTGCCTCATCGCCGCCTCAAGTTCAGCTTTTCCCGGCTCTTGCTTGCCAGAGTCTGGTGTTTGAGCAGGCGCGCTTATGGGTTGTAAGCCAAAGTCATCGACTTCCAATACACCCTGCGGGTTAAGCACTGCGGCACGCTTACATGCATTTTCCAGCTCCCTGACATTACCGGGCCAGTCATAACTCAACAGCGCGCTTTCCGCACTCAGGCTCAGTTCACGATCAGGTAAAAAATGTGAGATAAGCGGAATAATATCGTCACTACGCGATTTCAGCGGGGGCAAATTCAGTTCAATGACATTGAGTCGATAATATAAATCCTGGCGAAACCGGCCACTTTGGATGTCTGTCAACAAATCTGCATTTGTGGCCGAGATAACCCTGACATTCACACGACGGGTTTCGACTGACCCCAAGCGTTCAAATTCACCTGTCTGAAGCACTCTAAGTAACTTCATCTGACCCGATAAAGGTAAGTTACCAATTTCATCCAGAAACAAAGTACCTCCATCGGCGGCTTCAAAGCGCCCGATACGTTGTTTATTTGCACCGGTATAAGCGCCCGCCTCTGCACCAAACAGCTCAGCTTCTATCAGCTCCTGTGGCAGCGCACCGGCATTTACTTTAATAAATGGCGCCGTTTGAAGCGCTGAGTTGGCCTGAATAATCTCTGCCACTTTTTCTTTGCCACTGCCGTTATCTCCGGTGATCAACACCGCCACATCAGATTTCGCAACTTGCACCGCCATGTCCACAACACGCTGCATCGCGCCACTGCGGAAAATTAAACCACGCAGGTCGGCACCGGCGTTGAGGGCTTCACGCTGTTGCGCAATACGTTCATGCTGTTCATTTTTTTCTTTTGCCTTACCCAAGGCAATCAGGTTGGCAACCGATGTAATGAGCTTTTGGTCATCCCAGGGCTTGGCCAGATAATCCGCAGCGCCAGCTTTAACCAGCTCAATGGCCATTTCCAGCTCGGTCCAGGCAGTGATCAGAATCACAGGTAAATGCGGATTAATCGCCCGCAACTCCTGAAACAGCGCTTTGCCTTCCTCTCCGGACGTTGTATCGGCAGTAAAGTTCATATCCTGGATCACCAAAGCGATGCGCTGATAGCGCACTATCTGTAGCGCTTCAAAGGGGGTTAAAGCCGTTTCGACCTGATAGTCATGGAGTTCCAGTAACAGTGAAAGTGCATCTAACACAGCCTGGTTATCATCGACGACGAGTATCTTATTCATCATTATTATTGTGCTCGCATAATATCCGTAGGGTCTGTCATTTCCATTATTGTGACACCTGTTGCCAGTGTATCATGTTCCTTTTTAATATCAGCAGGTAATAACGAAACATATGGCTATGTGCGTTGTCCTTTATCCAGGCTCCGACAATCCGCCTCTGATTGCCGGAAGCCTGGTTTACTGCATTAGGCCTTAATCAAACACTCCGTGTCGCGATGCTTGGGGAGATATTAGCCGCTCGCAGCGCGGGCATAAGTACCGACAGCAAACTCATCACTAACAATAAGCTTGCCGTTACGACAATGAATGAGTAACCCAGCGCCGGTACGGAATACCACTGCATTAACTTCTGTCCAAGGAGCACTGCCGCAGCGCTTCCCAGCATGAGCCCTACTGTACATATCAGCGCATTCTCTACGACAAAATAGCGCACAATCGCTGACTTTCTGGCGCCCAGCGCTCGACGTGTGCCAATCTGCTTGGTTCTTTTGCTGATATTAAAGGTCGACAAGCCGAAAATACCTAACGCGGTGACTACCACCAATACCACAATCAGCGTCATCAACATGCGCATCATCAATACATCCTTGGCATCGTAACGTGCTTTTTTCTGATCTAACCCTGTGATATCACTCACCACCCGGTCGCGATGACTGGACAACATCAACTCTTCAATCTGACGCATTACCTGAGCGCGCGATCCCGGTGCAGTTCTGACCAAGTACTTTTGGAAATTACCCACTCGGATCATAGGAATAATGGCCGCTTTCTCGCCAAAGCTACTTTTAGGCCACTGATTAGCCATAGTTTCGACAATGCCTATTATGCTTAGCGGATCGGCGCCCCAATAAATGGTTTCACCCAACCCCTTACCTGCTCCGAATAGCTCATCAGACAGCGCACGACTGACAATAACTACGGAGGGGCGGGCATCGCTTTCATCAATCACCACCACATCCGCCTCGTTAAAATCACGTCCTTCTGAAACAGACAAACCCAATGTATTAAGGGTATGCTCGTCGCCCGTAACATAGCCCATAGTAGACCTTTTACTCTCTTGTGGTTCGGGTTTGAGCTGAAAGCCACCGGAACTGCCACTGCCTGACAAGGGTACTGAGCTAATGGCAACGGCGTCGATAACACCGGTAATACCACGCAAGCTTTGCTCATCCAGCTCCACCTGTTGCAGCAGGTCTAATTGCTTATCAAAATTCAGTGAATTGAACTTAAAAATGTCGTCTTCCGGATAACCCGTCTCTTTATTAAGATAGGCCATCCGGTCCTGAATAATGGATACCGCGTTACTGACAATTGCCAGTGTGATTGCAAGCTGAAGGATTAACAATACAGCCCCCAACTTAGAACGCATCAGTGCGTTAATGGTCGGTTTTAATTCAAACATGTGACACTCCTTTTATTGCACTTTCAGATGGGTAGCAGGTGTGGTTCGGCAAACAAGCCAGGCTGGATAAAGCCCCGCCAGAATACAGGCTGAGATTGCGATAGCAGGCGCGCTGAGCAACATCACCCAATCCATATTGGCCAGGCCTTCGTAATAGTTATAGGTCTGACGTACTCCCAGCAAGCCCAACTGCGCAAATAATACCCCCAGCGTGCCACCGAGCAGGCCTAATAAGCCAACTTCCACCAGATGTTGATAAAATACCTGACGCTTACTGGCGCCCAGCGCTCGCCTTACACCTACATCAGCAGCACGGCGCATGAACTTGGCCAATAACAAGCCCAAAATATTAGCCACACACACGGCGAGAAACATAAAGCTTAATCCGACCAGGATTTTATTGTCTTCACTGATGACATCGTTGTAGTTCATCCAGGCGTTTACGTCCTGCAATGAATACGCCAGCGAGTCTCGATTAAAACGCCCCTGATTTTGTTGCTGTTGCATATAGGCCATCAACATGTCGCCAAAAGCCTGACGTTGCTGCGGTGTGTCTAACTGAACCCAAAACTGGATCCACAGCATTTCTGAGTTCATTTTGTCGTTAAAGTCCCGAGTTTCTTCAAATTTCCAGCCATTGGTATTACCCCAGGTATCAACGTCATAGGCCTTAACATGGCTGAAGGGGACGAACAGTCGCTCTGCCTTACCAAAACTGCCATTGTTCAGGTCATAGAATTTAATGGTTGGTCGCCATTTTTGCGTCACGCCCACGATTTCCTGACGACGCTCACCAAGAAACAGCGACTCCCCCACAACGTCTGTCTTACCAAATAGCTGTTGTGCCATTTCCTCGTCTATAACAACCACAGGAGCTGCATCACGTGACTGTGCTTCTGTCCAGGCTCCACCATGAATGAAAGTCAGGTCAAACATGCTAAAGAAGTCACGACCGGTCACCCGTGCATTTTCAATAAAGGGCTTACTCCTTGGTGTATTAAGATGAACGGAAAACCCGGCGCGGATCATCGCCGCGCGCGCAAACTCTCCAGGCAACGCTTGAAGATTAATGGCATCCGGATAAGTTAACTGATACGGAATATCGTCGTCTGTCAGCCATGTTTCACCGTCATCCATCGTTTGCAATTGCACCGCAAATAAACGATCGCTCTTATGCGGGATCGGATCCATAGACATCATGTGATAAACAGACAAAGTCGTCATCGTCACCCCAATGCCGATTGCGATGGCTAAGATCATCAAGAAGGTCACCATGGGCGTTTGGCGCAAACTGCGCCAGGCCAAATCAATATAATGAACAAACATATTAACCTCCTGCTGCTATCGGCGCTTCAGATGAACGGCCCTGATACAGGGTGAAATCTGTCACCCGGCCATCTACAATTTGAATATTGCGTGGTGCCCGGCGTGCCAGTTCAGGGTCATGGGTCACCATTACAATGGTTGCACCCTCGCGGTTAATTTGCTCAAGCAACTCCATTACCTGACGAGCCATCAGACTATCGAGATTACCAGTCGGTTCATCCGCTAATAGAAAACGCGGTCGTCCTGCCAGCGCTCTGGCAATCGCAACACGTTGTTGCTGACCGCCTGATAATTGTTGAGGTAAATGCTTAGCCCGCCCAGCCAGGCCTACCAGCTCAAGACACTCCTCTACCCGACGTTTACGTTCTGCCGACTTAATACCACGGTATCGCAAAGGTACTTCCACATTTTCGTATAGGTTAAGGTCTGGAATAAGGTTAAAGCCTTGGAAAATAAAGCCAATTTTTTGGTTTCGTAAATCGGCTCTGGCGTTATCATTGAGTTTGCCGATATCGACGCCGTCCAGACTATATTGCCCGCCACTGAAAGGCTCCAGCATGCCCGCAATATTTAAAAAAGTGGTTTTGCCTGAGCCCGACGGACCGGTCACAGCCACGAACTCTCCTTCAGCCACATGCAGATTAAAATCCCGAAGTGCATGAGTCTGTACCATGTCAGTTTGATAAACTTTACTGATCGCTTTCATATCTAGCATTGTTGTTATCCTTTTTTATCTCAGTTGCACTAAAGGTGCTTGTTCAAATTGTTCGTAATTAGATACTATGATTTGGTCGCCAGGTTTCAGGCCATCCAAAATTTCCACTTCATTGACACTGGATGCGCCAGTGCGCACATCCAGACGCGTCGCGACATCACCTTCAATACGGTAAACGACGTTTCCGCCTGCATTCATAAATGAACCCCGGCGCACTTTCATCACACCCTCTTTGTGATCCAACAGGATGCGAGCAGACAAACGTTGATTCTGACGGATCCCACCAATATCGCTTTGATCAAAACGTACTCTGGTCGTCACTTCCCGATTGCTGACCTCCGGAGAAATCGCAGAGAGCTTACCATACACTTCACTGGCACCAACTTGCAGTACTACACTCATGCCCAGACCGAGCTCATTAGCATAACTTTCAGGCACTTGCAGTTGTGCTTCATAGGCGGATAAATCAACTAAAGTCATCAGTGCCTGCTGGGCTGAGACCGCAGCCTTAGTCTGAACCAACAAGTTGCCGACTAATCCACTTACCGGTGCATTGATATCCAATGCATTCACCTTACGCTGTAGTTCATCCACAACCAGTTGCTGTCGCTCTACCAGGTTGCTCGCCGCGGCCAGCTCAAACGCCAGGGTATCTTTACCCAACGCAACTTCCTGCTGAGCATGACGGTAGTTCAGCCGGGCACGCGCTAAGTCATCCACCGCTTCTTCAAGGTCAATTTGGCTGATCAGGTTTTTCTTTATGGAAAGCTGGGCCCGGCGATTCTCACGCTCGGCGGCATCCAGTGTCACCTTAGCCAGTTCCAGGCTGCGATTGAGTGCCAACGTCTCGCGTCTGACCTCCAGTTGCTCTCGTGCCAGGCCATCGCTCAGACGAGCCAGCTCAGCCTGCTGTTGTTTTAGCTCATTAGTCAGCGTCGGACTGACGACCCTGGCAATGACGTCACCGGCTGCCACGGTATCACCCGCTTTTACCAACAAATCAACAAAGCCTTCTTCGGGGCTATAAACTTGCGGTGCATTCGCGGCAACAATTCTGCCACTGGCCAGGATATCGCGTACAAAATCTCCTTGCGACACTGTTGCCACCTGCAAAGCGCTGAGTTCAAATGAACGACCGGATGTATCAGCCATAGAAATGGCACGTGCGGTGGCGCCTAAAGCACCAATTAGCACAATCGCACCGATGGCCTTTTTCCAGCTCACTCTCCCGGGTTTCACCACTAAATCCTGTTGACTGGTGTCTTTAATCATGAGTACTCCTTAGTCTTATTCACTTCGTCATTGTCAGGTTCTGCTTTCAACATTGCTCAATGGCAAAACCATAACCCTGTGCATGTCGAAGTGTCCTGTCATCGGTTTAGTAAAATGAATACCAGAGTCGTGCCAATTTTTAACTTATTGTTTTTATTAAACTAAGTAATTTTCAGGTCAGAGTAAAAGTGTCCGCGGACGGAAAAAGTGTCCGCTATTTTGAGCAAAACCGGACAGATCACCGAAAGCGGACAGGACGACCCTGGCTGGCGCCATTTGCTATCAGGGACAAAATTAGACACACTGTTGGCTTTCGTTTTTAGGATAAGAAATACAATGAAAACCCTACTCCTGATACTGATAACGCTCGCTTCGGTTACTGTATATGCGCAGCCAGAGCAGATTGTTTTGCTGCGCCACGCAGAAAAAATGAAGGGCAAGGATCCTGAACTCACGCCACAGGGCCAACTAAGGGCACAAAGACTCGCCACCTTGCTGGCCCCTTTGAACCCTGGCCTTTTATTTTCAACAGATTACAACCGGACAAGACAGACGCTGGCACCTTTAAGCACTGCGACCTCAGTGCCAGTGCAATTGTATGACCCACGGGCATTGGCCGATTTTGCTGCGCAACTCAAAACCTACTCGGGGACCATTGTGGTTGCGGGTCACAGTAACACCACACCAGAGTTGGTAAAGTTACTGAGCGGACAAGCTGTCAGTATTCGCGAGGATGAATTTAATAAGGTGTTTATCGTTAGCTGGCAGGATGGTAAAGCCGTATTGGAAGAGCAAGATTCAAATGAATGAGGCCCAGCAGCACTGGGCCTCTCATCAGTGGTTAATGACCTGTTTCGTAGTATGCACTGGCAGTCTTGGTGCGCTCCCAGGTACCATCTTTGTACAGGATCAATGCCGACGCAGACGTGTTGCTGTATGCACGGATTGTGACATTACAACTTGTGCCTCCAGAACAACGGGCATCTCCACTCCAGCTTACTTGTTCGATAGGCTTAGTGACATTTTTCAGGTAGAAGCGTCCACCCGTAGAGCTGCCGAACGAGAAATCTATGCCTGAGCAGTTAGCTGTGCCGTTACCCCAGCTATGACCGCCACTTTTTGGATATACGTCACATACCAGTTGTGCAGAAAATGCAGAGCCCGCAAAGAATGTTCCCGCTACCAGAGCAAAGGCTTTTATTGTTGTTTTCATTGATATATTCCTTATTTATATAAAGTAAGACAAAGCTATTAATTGCCGCGCCGACGGGCGCTAACCGCACCAGAGCGACAATGTCAGGCAATACCCTAGTGACCCGTTTCGTAAAACGCACTTGCCGAATTAGTTCTTTCCCAGGTGCCGTCTTTGTATAGGATCAATGCTGATGCACTATTACTGGTGTACGCCCGAATAGTCGCGTTACAGCTAGTACCGCCAGTGCATCGCGCATCACCTTCCCAGCGTACTTCCTGAATAGACTTAGTAACGTCTTTCAAGTAATAGCGGCCATTGGTTGATCTGCCGAATGAATAGTCAAAACCAGAACAGTTAGCTGTACCATTACCCCAGCTGCTGCCATTGGATTTAGGGTAAACGTCACATACAACCTGTGCAGAGAAGGCAGAACCAGCAAACAGGGTACCGGCTACGAGCGCGAAAGCTTTTATTGTTGTCTTCATAGTTATTGTCCTTATCATTATTGTGAACCGATTGATATTGAAATGAAACAATCATTGCAACATTCGTTAATAAAGCTAGCTGCACCGACACGTAAAAGTCAACATTCAAAAAACCAAAAGACACAATAAAAACAAAATGGTTACACTTTGGTTATATTTTTACTCACCTATTGCACCCCTTCAAACATTTAAGATTGGTGGAAATATTTTTCGTTAAATTACTGTTTAGTATTAATATATTAATCGCACCACGAACAATTGAACGCTCCGTTCTGTGATCCGGGTCTGAATATCAAATGCCAGCGATGTATTGCTTGTCATTCAGCATTCAAAGTAACGAGATTATGCGCGACAACCCTGAACGCATTTTATCTTCATTCTGACCGGCAAAACCAAGACGAATATGGGTATAGTGTTGTTGTGGAAATCGCCAGAATTCAGCCTCGGTCTGAACATAAACCCCCAGCTCTGCGGCACGGGCACTCAAAGCAGATACATCCTGATGTGTATTCACCCAAAATGCCATACCGCCATCTGGCACAGTAAAGGTCAATGGATACCCGGACTGCTGATAGCGTTGGAGTTCAGATGCCAATGCATCACAGCGAGCCTGATAACGCTTGGTCATGCGTCTTAAATGACGTTCAAACTCACCGCTGGCCATCCAGTTCGCTAAAGCCATTTGCAGTAGGATGTCGTTTTTATGATTCATCAATTGCTTCAGTGATATCAATTCACTCAGTACATCCGCTCTGGCCACCAAATAACCCATTCTGGCGCCGGCAAACATGATTTTCGAGAACGTCGAGACATAAATCACAATCCCATGAGGATCACTCGCCGCCATTGGCTGCAACGGTGGGCAGCGATAATGGAACTCATGGTCATAATCGTCCTCAATGATAAACACACCATATTCTGCACATAGCTGATATATCGCCATCCGACGTCCAATAGATAAGGTCACCATAGTCGGATACTGGTGCAAGGGCGTTAAGTACAGCAGCTTAATGCGGTTCTGTTCAAAGCAAGTGCGCAGGCTGTCGACATTCAGCCCTTCTTTATCCTGGGCGATACCATGCAGTGTCGCACCGCATGCCTCAAACGCCCGGTGCGCCGGTGGGTAACCCAGTGATTCCACCGCCACGCCCTCGCCGCTTCTGATAAAAGCTTTAGCAATCAAAAACAACGCTTCCTGAGAGCCATTACACACCAGCAGATCATCACATTCTAAAGCTCGGGCACGGCGCAGGTAGTGCTGAAGTTGCTGCTTCAAAGCCGGCTCACCGCTACAATTACCGTAGTGCAGCTGTGCAACATTCACAGCACGGCAAGCCTGACTCAGGTGACGACGAAACTCATCGTAAGGGAACTCCATCAGATCGGCCAGGCCACCGGCAAAACTATACTCATACTGAGTATTTTCTCTATCACTTAGCTCACCTGCCGACAGCGATAGTGCAAAGTCAGCTTGTATGTCCCTGACCTGTGCACTGGGCCTCACAATGTGCAGACTGGACTCAATCGGCAAGGCCTGATTAACCCGGTAACCACGTCTTTGCTCGGAGGACAGCCAACCCTGAGCCACCAAATTTTGCAGTGCGGTCATCACCGTGTGGCGATTAATGCCATATAACTGCGCAAGCTTTCTGGCCGAGGGCAGCGGATCGTTGGGCCGCAGATGTCCCTGCTTAATTGCAGCACAAATCTGCTCGGCCAACTGTATGTGCTTGGGTGAATCCTGAGTCAGTGGTACGCCGGTCAACATGCTTTCTCTCCCGACCAGGCCTGGAACACTCTGGTCTAGTTAAAAATGTAATTCTGGTTGTTTATAACCTACCAGAAAAGACTAAGCTGAGCCTAGTTGGAACACAGTTATTGGAGTAAAGACTTATGCTGAAACAAATTACGCTGGGATCAGACAAAGTACGACTAGAGCCGCTTTCTCGTGAACATCTGCCACATTTACGTGGCTTTGCTGAGCAGACCAGGCTATGGACCTGGGTACTAGACAATTACTGCAAGTCAGATGAAACGCTAACACACTGGTTTGAACACTCGGCGCAATTTGACCCAGATGTTCAGTTGCCCCTGGTGATCATCGACAAACACAGCAACCAGGTGGCAGGCAGTACCCGCTTATTCAGATTGCACAAGACCAACCTCAGTGCTGAAATAGGCCACACCTTTATTGGCGAGCAATGGCAACGTAGCCATATCAATACCCATGCAAAATATCTGTTACTGAAACATGCCTTTGAAACGCTGGGTCTGGTGCGCGTGCAACTGCGCACACACGAGCACAATCAGACATCGCGAGCGGCGATTACCCGCCTGGGTGCACAGTTTGAAGGGCTCATACTCAAAGATCAGCGCATCGCGCCTGATGCCTTTCGTAACACTGCCCAGTTTGTGATCACAGATGACATGTGGCCTGACGTAAAAAGTAAACTGGAGGGCTGGTTATGAGTTATCCACGCAGCGCCTTTTCGGAGCAAAATACCGAACGCCTTTGGCAATTGATAGATGAACATCCACTGGCAACCCTGATTGTGCCAAACTCTGACACCCCTTTTGTCCACATGTCTTTGAGTTTGAACCATGACAAAACCCACTTGTTAGGGCATGCCAACCCAGCGAACCCGCTCACGCAATTGGATAAAGCACAGCTACAGGTGTTGTTCAGAGGGCCGGATGCATATTTATCTCCCAGTGAGGTAAAAGGCCTGCCGCTGCCAACCTGGGATTACGCCACGGCGCATATTCGAGGACAACTCACACAAATCACGGATCCTGAAGAGAAACGCGCAGCATTGTGTCAGCAGCTAAAACAATTCGAGTCGCCCGTTAACCCCTGGGATATGTCGGTGCTCAGTGACAATCAAATCTCGAAATTATTTTCGCAGCTGTTTTTTTTCAAAATTGAGATTGAGTCGATCACAGGCACATTTAAGCTAAGCCAAAATAAAAGTGATGAAACCCGGCAGAGCATAGCACACCTGCTGGAAACTCAGGGGAATCCACTTAGTCGCTATTATTAGCGGTAAAACGTGTGATCAGTGCCTGAGTCAGCGCAATAACCGGTTCATCACACTCATCCTGAGCACCACAATTGGCGATCAATCCGATCGCCACGTCCTGCTCGGCTAGATAAACACTTTGCGTGTTATAGCCAAACTCATTGCCGCCATGGTGGTATAAAACGCCGTCTTCATGCTTTTCAACCATCACCCCTAAACCATAATACAAAGCCCCACCCATAAAACCCGGCAACCAGCGGGCCGTTTGTAGATGCTTATCACCGACCATATTACGGTAAATACGATCGTTAACAGGCTGCGCTTTAACAAAGATGGCTTTAAGTAGCTTGGCCATGTCCCTTGCACTTGCCGCAATCGGCGCATCTGCTAATGCCGTATTCACAATCAGCTGTTTGGTGTTGTATCGCTGGCGGTATGGCAGCACAAAATCAGGCTCATCCATATTAAAAAAATAGCCAGACGCCACGTCATCAGCCGCACTGTCATACCCTTTAACAAAGGTTTCGCTCAACCCCAGCGGCTCAATAACTTGCTCCCGAAGCAGCGCCCCCAGTGGACGTTGGAGTTTGTTTTCTATTGCCACAGCAGCCAGCACATAACCAGAATTGGAATAAGCAAAGTCACTTCCCGGTTCAAAATAGGTTGACTGACCAAAAACAAACTGCAGTGCGAACTTATTCCCCTTACGATTCGCCTGCTGAGCCAGTTGCGCGCGTATAAAGTCCAGTTCGCCCACATCATTGTATTCAATTACGCCTGAACTGTGATTCAGCAGCTGACGTAGCGTCATTTTGTCTATGTCTTTTATCTTCCTGGCGATATCGTGCGGCAACCAGGGCATCACAGGTTCATCGAGACTGAGCAACTGTTTATCATCCAGAATCGCCCCCAGTAACCCAATCAGCTTTTTTCCGGCGCTCCCATTGGGGATCCTGCTCTGGCTGGTCATAGGTATCAGTGTATCCAGATCTGCATATCCTGCACTGGCAGCATATCCGCCATTCGGCGTTTCAATGTAAATGCTCACGCCGGGAATAAAGTCCGATACTAAACCCGCGAGCAAAAGATCCACGTGTTGATGTAAGTCACTGTCAGCATCTTCTGCTTTGACAGGCCCTACTGGCTGACTCCGGCTGCAACCGCTAACTAACAGGAGCAGCATGACAAGGCAGGCGCTGATAAGTAACTTTTTAATATCCACTTAATTAGCTCTTAGCGTAGTAATGTTGATACAAACTACTTTAAATTTCGGTACAAAAACATACACTGGGCAATATATCTATATAAATCTTATACGTTACTGCCAATGCCCATTATTCAGCTAGCCCGTTTAACAATCGCTTTCGCCTGGTTTTATCACGGCTTAGTCCCCAAATTACTCAGCATTGCCCCACTGGAGTGGCAGATCTCTGCCAGTCTGGGACTGGAAGATGATTTAACGCACCTGCTGATACGCTCTGCAGGCATAGGAGAAATCATCTGGGCTGTTGTGTTCTACATCTGGTATCGAACACCAGCCATTGTCTATCTGAATATTGTGGCATTAGTTGGTTTACTACTGGCAGTTGCCGTATTGCAACCTGTGATTTTGTTTGAAGCATTTAACCCGGTGACCACCAACCTGCCCCTGATTATGCTGAGCGTTTTGTTATTGCCCACCAACCCCTCGCAACAGGTCAAGGAATGAATAAAGACAACAAAACTGTCCTGATGATCCGCAGTGCAACAGTGCAGGACTGTCAGAAACTGGCCCAGCTGTCTGCTGAGGTTTGGCTGGACACTTACGCCACAGACGGGATCCGTTCAGAGTACCTTGAATACGTGAACAGCACTTTCACAGTGTCCTATTTTCAGTCATTACTCGAACAAGAGGATCACCGGCTATTCGTTGGTGAAAGAAGTGGCCTGTTACAAGGCTATATCCAGCTTAACCTGGCCAGCCACTATCAGACCCCGCACAATGGCTATGAAATTGACAAGCTCTATGTGCATAAGTCGTGTCAGGGCACAGGTGTAGGACGTGCCTTACTACGGCACACTGCAAGACAATTTGGCACACCTATATGGCTTTACACCTGGACTGAAAACGCCGCGAATCAGTTCTACCATCGGCTTGGTGCAAAACAAATTGGCACACTCAGTTTTGAAGCATTCGGCAATACAATCAATAACAATGTCTATAAGATCACCACAGGAAACCTGATATGAAATACGCACTCCTCATTATCTTTTTCGCCCTGTTAAGCGGCTGTCAAAGCACCCCATCCGAGCCCGGCATTCAGGGAGAGGCTGCATTGACTGCAACCGATCCTGAATATGGCTATGCCACCCATAAGCCTGTCAAACTTGGCGGCTTTTTGCGTGGCTCTAAGTATGAAGGCAGCCATATTGAGTATTTTCAGAGCCTGACGGGCCCCAATGGCGAGCCTGTGCAGGTAAAACGGCTTGGCAGCTGTTGCCCGTTTGAAGATAAATCTATGCCATTTGGCGGTGGTATGTTGGATAAGTATGAACTCAGCTATCCGGGCCAGAAAAAGCCGGTGATCATTTATGTCAACCTGTATCAATTTGAAGCGCCAAAAGCACCACAAGGGTTTACCCTGTTATAGTAATAAGGAGGGCATAAACCCTCCTTATTTAGATGTCACTATTATACGTTACTCCTGATGTGCCACGCCGGCGCGGTAAAACGCTGCCAGGTGCGTCTGTAAACGCAGCATATTTGAACCATCTCCATAGTGACCATCTTCAGCATTCGACAGGGCCACTATCCCAGTTTTGGTGTAGGGGTTGTAGGTCATGATAGTATGGGTGCCCGGATCTCCCCCGTCATGGCCTACAAATGGACCTTGCCAGAACCAAAAGAGCCCTTGTGTGTCCATCCAGTACGTTGGTACGTCTGTTTGTACAGACAGCATAGTTTCAACACTTTGCTCACTCAACACCCTGACATTGTCCAGTGTGCCTCCCTGACTGATAGCAATTAACAAGCGTGCCAGGTCGTGAGCAGACGAATTCAGATCCCCATCAAAAAAGGTCGGATAGCTGAACTCAGGCACGTACTGCGCAACCCCATCGCCATCTATCGTATACTGAGGCGTTTTCGGGTTTTCTTCTGGCAACTGCGTGTAGTCCCAATGGGTATTATTCATGCCCAAAGGCGCAAATAAGTTCTGCTTCATCTGGTCCACCAGACTGATATTAAGCAGATGTTCAACGGCATACCCCGCCAGTCCAGCGCCTACATTGGTGTAGCTATGAATGCTGCCCGCCGGCACACTACCTTCACCAAGATAGACATCTTCCGTGAAGTACTGACCACCTGGCAGCAAATAGGCCTGGTAGAACTCAGTCGCACCTGTCAGCGTAGTTTCTTCACACAACTCATGCCCGCCCTGCGCATACAAAGACAGGTTGGTGCCGTGAATGTAGTAGCTGCAATTGTATAACTGTGTATCACTGATACCTGAAGTATGCGTTACTAAGTGGCGCAGAGTGATATCGCGCTCTGTATTCGGGTGCGTAATTTCAAATGGCAAATTCATTTGCGCCAGCGGCGTGTCCAGACTGAGCAGGCCTTGCTCTATCAACTGCATGAAGCCTGTTCCCATCACTGCTTTACTGGTTGAGCCTACATTCATTGGCGCGTGGACTGTCATGGGCTGATTGGTCTCTAAATTTGCGATACCGTAGCCTTTTTCAAAAATGATCTGGCCGTCTTTAATAACCGCCACAGCAACCCCAGGAATGTCCATATCCGCTAGGCCCTGCGTAAATGCCTGGTCAACTGAGGTGAAATCGAAACCCCGGCCGGGCGTCGCGCCCATTGCCTGAATGGCGTAATCGAGCACGTTATCCGACGACCATTCAACTTCTTTTGTCGTATAAACGGGCACCGCGATATCCGGCATTACCCCTGCGCCTTCAAGTCCCTGGTTATTGAGGTCGGAGTAGGTTTGGTGGCTCAACGAGCCGGTCCACCCATTTGGCAGCATAAAATCCAACGCATCAGATACCGCGCCGTTAGTCGCACCGCCGACTAGCGTTACATGCTCTAAGGATTTGAGGGTTTGAGTTAACACTTCACCAGCGCTGTAAGCCAGCTCGCCAGTCAGTACATAAACGGGTTTAGTGTAAGCCTGATCGGGTGCGGCTTTAAGTGTTAGAGCCTGTTTATCCTGCTGATGATCGCCATTGAGGATCTGCTTGTATGCCACTGTCTGCTCTTTGGCATTAAAGAAGCGTGCGATTTCCAACGACACGCCATCAAATCCCCCATCGTTAACCCGCAGGTCAATGATGATGCCATCGCTGTCAGCCAGGTCTTTCATCACTTCACGCATTAACGTTTGGGTGTCTTCGATATCCTGCTTTGCCTGTGAAATGATATCAAAGAAACTGTCTACATCGGTTTCTTCACTGGCCAGCATAGCAGACTCACGATCTATGCGAATATAACCCAGGTTGCCATCCAGTTTGCCCCAGCCCAGCGCATTGCTGTTTTCATAACGGGTTAGTTGTTTATCGGTCAGATACAAACTCGTTATTTCAGCGAAAGCATTTAACTGATTGTTGTAGGCCTGCTCAATGTGTGCCTCCCAGTCGTCTCCATGGCGTTGTACCATAAGCCAGGCCAAATCTTCATACAACTCTGTCTCACCTTCACCGGAGATCTCAAAGCGCTTGTCATCCGTTAGTGACACATGCACATCATCAAAATCTTCGAGCATAGCCTCAAACACGTTTGCAAGCTGCTCTGGCGTAGTATCAGCATTGATCTGTGGTCGATATGCCGAATACGCCGCCTGCCAGTCGATTTCTCTGAGTTCAAAAAATGCATAATAATCATTAAATGTGTGCCAGAAGTACTCAAAGTTGGCAATAGGGTCGTCACCGCTGAGGCGCTGCTTCGGTTTACATTGCTCGCGCATTTCAGATTGTTTCGCAAACACCCAGTCATTCGTCGCATGGGTGGTCAACGTCAGTGTGCTCTTGTCGCTTTTAAGATATTCATCCAGAGCATCCAGATCCTTGTATGGATGCGTCTCAATCAGCACACATCCATGGGTGTTGTACTGAAAACGCCGCAAATTATCTGTATCAAACTGCCACAGATTACCCGTGCCCTGTTGCACCCACACACCCCGATGCTTAGCAAGCGCATGATTATCATTACTATTACCACAACCAGCCATAAGTAAAGCTGCACTCACCAGGCTCAGTGGTTTCCACCCCGTCATTTTCTTACCCATCAAGTCAAGCATACCTTCGTCCTTTTCCATTTGATTGTCTTCCAGCCCGGCCAACCCGGGCTGGTCCTTATGAGGAGACTTAAGGCTAGATGAATGCCTTGCTCGATTCTGTAGTATGCTTGTCCAAGGTTGTTTAACCCTGTTGCGAACTGTCAGTAAGTGTACCTAAATGTGGGGCTTCCTCTGGTTTGCTTGCATTTAATCACGTTTTGTTCATCTTTTTGCCATGGCCGCTGCCAGCCATGGAGTTAACCGCCTTCGTTTAGTAATTCTATGGCGCTGCTACGCAATTGCTTACGACTGAGTAAAATGCCACTGATGGCAACCACCAGTGCAATCGCGAGGGCCTCAGCCAGCATCCGTATCAGACTGCCCTGATAAGGCATAGCCAAATTCTGTTGATAGAATGCGTCTATAAAGCTGTAAATTGCGCCAACAGCGCATAAAGCGGGGATCAAGGTCACCGTCAGCCACTCAAACAGGAAGATCTTCAGGCCTTGTGTTGGAGACAGCCCAAAGCTAAGCAGCAGTCCATTGCGTATCTGGTCTTTTTCCATATGGGTCTGGATAGCCGCCACCATCAGCAAGTTGCTGAGCAACACAATAAACGCAGCGTAACTCAGAACCAATGTGATCAATGCCTGAACCTGCGCCCGGATCTTCTCCAGCAACGCATCCACAGTGACCAGGCGCAACTGAGGATGTGCACGCCACACCGTACCGATTGCCGCTACACCCTGCGCATTTAGCTCGATACTGCCCATATGATAGACGGGCTCTGCAACACTGGGCGGCCTGCTTTGTTGTAACACAAACCAAAATGTCACTGAGCTGGCACCAGGTTTATGCCGATGAACGGCCGTAACACTGGCTTCGACAGATTCACTGCCAACGACAAGCTGTACCCTATCACCCATTGAGAGCGCCAAATCTTCGAATACCTCCTGATCGACAGAAACCCCCGTCCGGGCAAGTGCATCAGGCCATGCCCCCTGTGTGATCCGCACATTTTCAGGTGTTTGCGCCCGCCAATGCAAGTTTACAGGCTGCTCCAGACGGCGCAGAGTATCACTGGGCTGAACATCACGCTCTAGTATTGCTATGCCATTGATGTGGGTTACCTGCGCCAACTGAAAGGGCTTCATCTCTTTAATGTGGCCCTGATATCGACTGACAAAAGATTCCAACGCTGCTTTTTGCTCATCATTCGCCCGGCTGACAAACACATTACCCTGATTCTGATAGAGATACAGTGACAGCATGCTGGTCACATCACGCCCCATGTTGAAGCACAGCAGTAACAAAGTGACGCTCAGGCCCAGCGCCGTGATTTGCACCAGCTTGACCGACATGCGCTTACGTAACAGCAACAGACTAAACCTTGACAGCACCCAGGCACTTGGCAACAGATAACCACCAAACCGCAACACCAGCCAGGTCACGAAAAGCACCAGTAGCACGCACACCCCTAGTCCACTCAGCAACATGCCACTGAGCAACCAGTTGTCTGTGTAATTAACCACCAGGGCTGCCAGCAGACCCACTGGGCTTAGCATGGCAAGCCAACGCCAGCGCTTTGGCTCAGTACGTTGCGCCAGAAGCAAACGAATGTCTCCCTGAAGCAAAGACAACCACACAGGTAACGCGATGAACACATACACAACCGTGGCCAAAGCGCAGGCAGCCAGTAAATCTTGCCACTGCCATTGCAAACTAAACCCGTCAATGTATGCCTGCGCGATATAGCTGACCCCATGACTTGCCAGTAACGACAAGATGAGCGCTGGCAGCAAACTCAACAATAATTGCATTGCGCCTGCCACGATCGCCAGCACCGGCAACATGCGCCGCGACATGCCGCAGGTCAATAAAACCGATACGCTTTTCTTCAGTGGCTGCATTTGTACCTGACTACACAACCACAGGATCAACACGCTCAATAAAACGATGATCAAGCTCAGCAGTCCGAGAAAATTCTGCACCCGCTCCCAGACTTTTGCCAGTGGATAATTATTAAGAGACTTGCTGACTATCTGCGCGGTGGGAGAGCTTGATTGAAATCGGGTAATTTCCTCTTCAGACAACCTGGTGTGCAACATTAACGCTCTGCTGAAGTGGGGTGTAAGTTGTTCAGGGCGCAAACTGGCGTCGGATACCATGGCACGCATATCGCTGCCAAAGCCTTCCAATATTCGGTCGGGCTCAAGTTGCAACAACGCAGAGACACGTAATTGCGTGCCTCCCAACATGATGGTATCACCCAACTCAACCGCCAGAGCCACCGCCAGCCTGGGTTCCAGCCAAACTTCTCCGCGTGATGGCCCCTGTTGCACACGCTGTGTATTAAGCGCTTTACTAAGACTAATATGAATGTCGCCCTGAAGCGGGTAATGGCTATCAACGGCTTTGAGAAGCACGGGCTGATGATGCGATTGATGACTCAGACTAACACGGTATTGAGACTGTAAACTATGGGAGTCGCTGTGCGCCCTAACCCAGGTTAACTCCGACTCATGCCAGGTTCGCCGCACCGTCACTTGTGTATCGGCACCCAAAGTAGCCTGGAGATTGTGTGCCAAAAACCGCTCAACGCCCTGACCCAGTAAACTGCTGAACAGTAAGTAAAAAAATAATATACTCAGCGCTCCTAGTGTGAGCCAGTATTTACCTTGCATGATCTGCCGCCAAAGTATCAAGGCAAATGCAAACACAGCGTAGCCGGGCGAGACTTCTTGCTGCCTGAGGGGGTAACTTGTTGCTGCCTGCTCTATTGACATAACATGAGCCTCCCGTGACTTAGACGAAACGCTTTGTCTGCCCGCTTTGCCAAAGCCATATCATGTGTTACCAACAGCAGTGTAGTGCCGCTCTGTCTGGCGCCACTTAGCATCAAGTCAATCACGTGCGCCGCGGTGGTTTCATCCAGATTGCCGGTGGGTTCATCCGCAAACAGCACCTGCGGCCTGACACATAAGGCACGGGCAATAGCGACCCTTTGTTGCTCGCCACCACTTAACTGAGTCACGTTGTGCGTGAGTCGCTGCTCCAGCCCCATTTGCGCCAGCCAGTGTGTTGCCTGCTGAGCCGCATCACAATGGCCTCGGAGCTGCAAAGGCAGTGCAACATTCTCAAGCGCATTGAGCTCAGGTAACAAATGAAACTGTTGAAATACAAAGCCGCTGTGCGCGGGTATATTGGTGGTATTCAGCGCCTGGTTTTTAGCGCGATAAGCGACGTGTCCGGACTGAACGGGTGTCAGGCCAGCTAATAAAGACAGCAATGTTGATTTACCGCACCCGGACGCCCCCACAATTGCAATGTGCTCGCCGGCTTCAATGCGCAACGATAGAGCATCTATTAATGCCAGCTGTGTACCATTGTGCAGTTTTATACTGTGATTAAGGTCACTGACCTCGAGTGACAGAGCCATATCTGGATCCCTGAATGATTTATCATGGGATCCAGCTTGAACTCATCGCTGTGAAAGGAACGTGAAATAGTAACAGCACTTTGTTTTGCACTCGCGCTGCTATGAAACACGCTTACTCACTGATAATGGACTTTATTTTACACTCTTTGGAACGCAATCCGCTCCAGTCAGCAGTTTCATCCGCATAAATAAGTACTTTTGTATTTGCATGATAAGCCGCAAGTGCAGCACTGAAAACATTACCATTGGTCGTGGACGACTTGTCCAGCCAGTACCCAAACGGGCAATTTTCTTGTGCAGAGGCACTTTGCGATTCTAACGTGATTAAAAAAACGTTGTCAGTGTAGTCTGCCCACGTGTAAAGCTTATCAATTTTATAATAGCCACCACTTGTCACTGTAGCCTGAGCCCCCAGAGACAAAAACGCCAGCATACCTGCAACCACAGCGCTTATGTTCATTGTTTTCATCTGTCGTACTCCTATTTACGAAAAACTACACACTTGTCATTTTAAACAAAAAGACTAGAAACGCGATTCCTGAAGCGACATCAGACTTACTTCACAGGTATCTGAAGCCGATGTCAGACGAACTTTTTTACCAGACATGTAAGCAGCTAAAGCCAGGCTCAGAAAGTGGTTCATTTTATCCGCACTGTGCTTGCTGTACGTTATTGTTGCGGTTTTGTTACATCCAGTCATCTCATACTGTACATCGTTGCCAAAATACAATCGAATCTCTTTGCTGCTGGCAAAGTCATATACTTTCACACCTTTTAATGTGCCAAGCCCAATATCAGTTACCGCTGAAGAAGCAAATGAGGCAACCAGCAGGGTCGCTCCCAACATCCGTTTGATCATAATCGTTCTCTTTGTTGTTAAAGTGTAAACTATAAAATATCTACAGAATGGACTCAATTGTTTCTTTATTACAAACAACACGGAAACAATAAAGAGAGGCGTGTTAGTACTCCAGAACACTTAGCAAAGGTCGAAGATCAACTCGTGCCTTCAGCCTGGCAGCTATCAGATACAATCCCGCCAGCTTGCGATGAATAAACAAGGCATCAACCGGCGGCGTATGCCACTGACTGGACTGCATACTCAATTGCCTGCCCTGTTCACTGATCTGCTTTGCCAGTCCACTGGCAGCAAAGTCAAATGGTGCTTCGGCTCGCAGTGGTGAAATGGCCAGTTCAAACAAAGACAACACGGCGTGTTGGTAATTCGGATCTATGTCCTGAGAAAAATACCCGATCTCGCAGGCAGCTTCCTTCAAAGCCTCTCGGTTGCCTTCGGCACCAGCCAGAAGCAATGCTTTGTAGCTCTGACTCAATGCCGGTGAAATGACTCTGGTTGCACCGAAATCAAGCAGAATAATCTGCCCTGTATCTGGGTTGTACTGATAATTTGCCAGGTTAGGATCGGTCTGGATCATACTCAATTCAAACATCTCAGTAAAAAACAGCTCAATTAAACGAAATGCCAGCTCATCACGGGTGTTCTGAGGCAAGGATGCCATGTCTTCAAGGGGTTTACCCTCTACAAACTCCATGGTCAGTAAATGCTGAGTACTCAGATCGGGATAGCTGTTTGGCACCTTAAAGTGCGGGTTACCCGCCAGCGCGGTTGCAAACGCCGTAAGTGATTTGGCTTCTTGCTGGTAGTTAGTCTCAGCCAGCAGCTGTACTTTGGCTTCTTCGACTAAAGGCGTTATGTTTAAGGTTTTTGGCAACAAACCAGACAGTTTAATCAGGCTCACAACATTATCAACATCACTATGAATGCTGTCGGCAACGCCAGGGTACTGCACTTTAATCGCCAGCGCTTTCCCCTGCTCAGAAGTCGCCTTGTGTACTTGTCCTATTGAAGCGCGGGCGAAACTATTCAAATCAACGTGACTGAATTTGTCCAGCCAGTCGGCTCCGAGCTCTTTTTCAAACGTTGCAACCAGCTGTTTATGTGGCATTGGTGCGGCATCAGCTCTGAGTCGCTCCAGCAAAGCGGATAACTCCGCAGGTAACAGCTCCCCGGCATCCATTGACAGCAGCTGCCCCAGCTTCATAGCCGCACCGCGCAAATGAGACAGTTTATCAGCAACAGCCTGAACGTTGCCGGGCTGGAGTAACAACTCGGTTCGGTTGGTTTTTTGTCCACTCAAAGCCTGTTTGGCACCGGCAATCATGACATTGGATGCTACTTTTCCTGCCAGCCCGCCAAAGTGTGCCAGCCTGCTCAGGCGACTGGACGGAACTCGTCGCGATTTGTTGTTCAACACGCTACCCCTGTATTTGAATTTATCCTTACAATACGTACAGTTTACTCATTTCGTTCAGGATAGCAGGCAAAATCGGCCTATTACTTGATACATCTATCGCGCTTAAATTGGCGATGAGATGTCACAGAGCGTCCCTTCGGGGGCTAAAAGTAACAATCGCATTTGCCCATACTCTGTTGCCTCGGGAGCCTGAACGACCTCATAGCCAAGCGCTTTGACTTTATCGTAGATGGGGCTAACCTTGTCGACGACAAAAGTCAGATACATACCAGATGAGCTCTGTCGTGCCTGCTCCGGCACGATGGGGTGAGACTTTAAAATAATCCCAAGCTCAAGGCCCGACTCCTGTGATACCAGATGAATAAACCAGTCACTGTCATACCTGACATCAAACGCGAACAACGACATATAGAAGTCACGGGATTCAGTCAGGTTGGTTGTACAGACGTTAGTAAATAGCCGGTTTATAATCATTTTACCTCGCTCAGTGCATAGTTTGCAGACGTGCCGTCACACCTACACTAGCACCCATTCGTGAACGCTAAATTAAACCCATCCCGGCGCGATCTGGTTTGTCTCTTTAGGAATACAAATCCCCTAAAAACCTCAATGATTTATTTTGGCCAATTTTAGTACTTTTATTTCCACATCTTCATATCGGCGTTATTATCATGTAAATCACTTTGCAAAACTCGCCAAAACAAGGCCTGCAACCATGACGAATATGAGCACAGTTTCTGAACATACATTGCTGGAGATGAACTTTCAGGCAATGCAGTCTGCCTATAGCCGTGATCCGGCACCCGACTATGCGCAACGTATTGCTGTACTAAAAAAGCTGAAACGTGCACTCATCAATCATGAACAACAGATCTATCAGGCTTTGTCAGAGGATTATGGCTACCGCAGCGAGTTCGATACGTTTTTTGCCGACCTAATGCCAACCATAGCAACCATTAAATATGCCATTAAACATCTGAAAAAATGGATGCAGCCTTCAAGGCGTCATGCCGGGCTCATGCTCGCCCCCTCGAAAGTGAGAGTGCATTATCAACCTTTAGGCGTGGTGGGTGTTGTCACCCCCTGGAACTTTCCGCTTTACCTCGCGCTGGGTCCTACAATTCAAGCCTTGGCCGCGGGAAATCGTGTGATGATCAAAATGAGTGAGTTTACGCCTAATGCAAATCAGGTACTGCGCACCATTCTGGAGGACATCAGCGATCATGTTCACCTGGTAGAAGGGGATGCAGACATTGGCGCGGCTTTCACTGCCCTGCCATTCGACCACCTGATCTTTACCGGCTCAACCGCAGTGGGCAAGCTGGTCGCAAAAGCGGCCGCAGACAACCTGACCCCAATAACTCTCGAGCTAGGGGGCAAATCGCCTACTATCATTGACCATGACATAGATATGAAGGTAGCCGTGGATGCGGTGATTATGGGCAAGTCTGTTAATTCCGGGCAGATCTGCGTAGCCCCGGATTACATTTTTGTGCCCACCTCGCGCCTGGATTCATTCATTGATACCTTTATCGCCTGCTATAGGGAATATCATCTGCAAAGCAACAACAGCAATCGGCAAAGCCACATCATTAGCGAGCGCCAGCATGCCCGCCTGTTGCAACTGCTGGATGATGCTAAAACCAAAGGGGCGACAGTGCATACCGTCAAAGATGCTGAGCCTGGGGATGGCAAACGCATTTATCCGCACCTGCTCACCAATCTTTCTGACGATATGGCGGTATTAAAAGAAGAGATATTCGGATCCTTGCTGCCTGTGATGACATATGACACATTAGATGAGGTCATAACCTACATCACGGCTCGGCCGCGCCCGCTGGCACTGTATATTATGTCAAACAATTCAGTACTGATTGAGCGCTTGATCACCCACACCCACAGTGGCGGAATTAGCATTAATGACACCACCATGCACGTGGTGGCCGACGATGCCCCCTTTGGAGGCATAGGCCATTCGGGGATGGGCCATTACCATGGCTACGAAGGCTTTTTAACCTTTTCAAAGGCAAAAACAGTATTGTATTCCAGCAGCTGGCTACCTAAGAACCGCTTTGTACTCAAGCATCGGGATTGGATGTTAAAAGTGCTCCGTAAGTACATTCTAAGATAGCAGAACATCATTTTTAGCCCTAAAGTCAACGACTGTTCCAAAAAACGGTCTGCAATGTTAACATCGAAACCAGGACACGTACGTTCTTAAAAATAAAAATCACTTACCAAAATTGGACAAAAGGATTGTGAAAAAAATTGTTTTATCTGCCGCTGCAGCGTTACTGCTCGCCGTGGTAACACTGTCGAAGTATGCAACCGATGAGCCTGCTGTGGATGAATCTGCAAGTATTGCAGAAACGGCTTTGCAGGCCAACAAAACTTCATCAGACAAATTACAAAATAACGAGTCAGCTTCTTTGCCTGTAACCTCTGGCAAAAACGAAGTTAAACAAAGCGTTGCATCCAATAATCATGTCGCAGAAACAGCATACGATGATGCACCTAATGATGAGTTCGACAACTCATCAGCACCACCTTTGCAAATCAATACCGTCGCTTCTAATGCGATTACCCCGCTGCCTCATATTGATCCGGCCTTCAGTGCACATGCCGTGAGATACTCAGGGGATTTAATGCCGTTAACCACTTTGCAAGTAGGTGAAAAGGCAAAACTAACCCTGTTGAACACGCATATTGAAGCCACACTAAAAGCATCAAACCATGCCCGCAGTGGTAATCAACATTTGTCATTTAAGCTCAACAATGGCAGTAACCTGACCAATATGATGCTTACCTACAGTAATACGGGTATCCGGGGTAAAGTTACAATTGATGGCACCCGATACCATATTCAGTCAGTCGATAATCAAATACTGATGATGTCTCACAAGGAATATGTAGAACTATACGGACTTGAAAACCATAAGGAAAAGATTAGAAAATGATGAAAAAAAGTATAATAAACTCAGTTATTTCAGGGCTCTGCTTAGCCTCCACAAGCGTTTTGGCAAATGTAGAGGTGGGTGTTCGCTTTGTCGTAGATGACGCACTGATCACCAGCTGGCGCTCAGAAGAAACCATCCGGGACGAACTGGAACGATGGATCCTTGAGACCAATACAATGCTCTCCGACTCAAACATTGCCATGAGGTTATACCCTGCTGAGACCGTCATGAGCGATATGGCTGCGGACTCGGATGAAAGCGTCATATTTAACAATATGAGACGTGAAATCAATGGTTTTAATAACCTTGAAAACAGAGCAGATGAGATTGGTGCCGATTATACCATTGCCGTAGTCCCGAGATTAGACAATGGCCTGACAGGTGACGACAGACAAGCTTACTGCGGAATTGCTAATACTGTCAGCAGAAACATAGATGAAATTAATGCGGTGGACTTCATGGATTCTACCGTTATCGTTGACTACGACTGTAGCACAGATACATTTGCCCACGAGCTTGGCCATGTATTTGGCTTATCACACGGTATTCAGGTTGCCGAAGCTCTGGGCAGCACAGGTCACAATTTGAGTTACCACGCATACTCTAAAGGGTGGGGGCGAATCGTCTCCCTGGCTTCTGTTGGTGACTCGTCCGGAGACGAAGTACGTGATGATGGTGAATATGGTACCATCATGGTAGGAAACTACTTGCAATACTGGAGTCGACGCAACGCGACGACCTTTGTGGGTATCTTTTCCAATCCGGACATAACTGATGTTGCCTGCGGTGAAAATGGCTCCGCCAGCCCTTGTGGTAATGCGCTACTGGGGAATGCAGCCAGAACGATAAGAGATTTTCGTACTAATTTCGCCGCTCACGCGACACCAGACGTACACACGCTGAATTACCGTGATTCAAATTTGCGCTCGTGTATCTCACAGACTTACCCCTATACACCCGGTAGCAGTGTGTACGACATCAATCGCATTACGAGTATCAGCTGTTCGGCATCTGATATTGGCTCTATTGATGGTCTCGAGGGCATCACAGGTTTACACTCAACCATCGTCAGACCGACTCCGGGAGGATGGCCAGTCGTTGAATCACCGTTTATTGATTTGAGTGATAACCGGATCGTCAACCTTGACGCCTTGTATCAGTTATCGTCTGACTCAACAATCAACTTACAGGGCAATGATGTTGCCAGCTGCCATCAGCTTGATGAACTGGAGCAAACACATACAAACCTGATACGCCCTGAGCGTTGTTTGAATATTGCAGCGCTGGTTTCAACTATAACGATGATATAACGCGTAATCTGATTGGCCTGACAACTTCCAGTGTTAACTGGTGATGGGCCAACAGTGAAATCAAAAGCTGGATACTTGCGCAAGTCAGTATCCAGCCTGTTTCACACATTTGAGTTTTTACTCCGGCACTCTCAATGTCAATCGATCAGACATCTGAATCCGCCCAAATACCAGCAGAAGACCTCCTTGAGGATGACACGGATACTTGTCAGACAGTGACAGCTGCACACAGATGGTACTCTGCACGGAATGACTGTACTCAATTGTAGAAATTACTCTATACTTCGCTGGCTTCAGCAACAAAAACCAATCACCCTTTAAAGTCACAGGAAAAACAAATGAAAAGAAAAATAGCCGTCAGTGCGTTAATGGTTGCGACATTATCAGCCTGCTCAACAACCGGTTATACGGTTGCTCCCGGCAAGGAGACTGCATCACTTCGCGTAGTTTCTATGGATAGCGGCAACGTATCAGTATGGATTGATAAAACACCAGGGTGTATTAATCACAACTTTATCCAGGGTGGAGAAATCGCTGTACTGGGAGCAAAAGCCAACTTGTTGGCAGACCGTCAGGCTGGCCGCGTAATTGGCATGCCCATGTACCGTTCAGAGGTTCATGAAAAACAACAAACCGAGCTAAACGTTGAAGCAAATGTACCTATTTCATTTTATTTTGCAGGCGTCTGGGTTACTGGCGCTAACACACGTATCGACGGCTATAGATACTGTGTGAAAGAAGTCAGCTTTACGCCACTGGCCGGCCATAACTATGAAGCACAATATTATGTAGACAAAATAGATGGCAAAAAGCAATGCACAATCACACTTTACGATATCAAGCAGGAAAACGGCGAGTACGTAAAAACAGAAAGTGAACACTATGAACTAACCACAAAGCCATGTGACAACTAATCAACAACAGGGAGCCACGATTTTGTGGCTCCTACGATGAAGACTTCTCCCCATTCCATTCATTGTTTTAGAATGTATTTATTGATAGCAAAGACTTAATTAAGGCTGATCCCCTTTGTTGTTAGCGAACATGTTAATTGTTAAGAACAACAAAACACCCTGTATTTATTGCTTATAGATCAGTCTGGTCATTTGTCTTTGTCTGCCTAAAGAATAAACAGTGAGTCAAATTAAAGAATCTCAATTGTGCTTCCCTGGCCTATACGATAAGTTTTGTACCTAAAAATTAATATATCGCAAGTCAATGGTACCCAATCTGTAAATCGGCAATATGAGCTCCCCATTTACCCATTGCGCCATTGAGGTTTAAGGAGAGAACATGAGCCGAGATTTAAGCTATGATGGCCTCAGAGGCTGGCTGCTTATCATCATTGCCTGCAACCACTTGTTTGGCAGTTTTGTCACACAATTTACCCGCACGCCGCTGGGATTTGTTTCGGCGGCCGAGGGGTTTGTGTTTTTATCCGGGTTTGTAGCTTATCTGGTATATAGTCGGCTGGCAGACAATCGCACCGAATTGCGGCGTAAAGTGTGGCGACGTTGTCTGGTGATTTATGGATTTCATTTGAGTGCCATCCTGATTTGCTTTTCGCTGGTCCTCTCATTGCCTTTATATGTCACGCACTGGTCGGGCTTTTTTAATGCCGCTAACTGGTTTAGCAATCCCATACAAAGTGCCTTGTCGGCCATATTGCTACTCGAGCATCCGGGCTTTCACGATATCCTGATCCTCTATTTAGTGCCTATGGTATTTCTGCCTTTGACTATTGTGGCCCTAAAACAAGGAAAGCTGATGTATGTCGTCACGGCTTCCTTTTTTGTCTGGTTGCTGGCCCAGTTTGTCACCGCAGAATTTTTAGCAGCCCCGTTTAGTCTGGTGTTTAATGACATCAAGTTAAACGTAAGTCACTTTGACCCATTCGCCTGGCAGATATACTTTTTTATGGGGGTTGTGCTGAGTTATCTAAAGTTTGATAAAGGCCATACCTTTACGTTTACACCTGCGGTACGGGTGTTGCTATTGAGCGGGGTAGGCTTCTTTTTACTGCTCAAGCATAGCTATCCACAGTTAATGCGGCCCTATTATGGCGGCCACGGCAGCGCCTCTTTACTCTATCAGCTTAATCTGCTGTTGAGCGTGTATCTGATAATGCACTTGATGCGTCGCTTTCGGTGGTTCTTTACGCTCAGATATCCGGTATTTATCGGCCAGCATGCCCTGCCCGTTTTTGCCTTTCACTGCATCGTGATTTACTTTCTGCTGCCGTGGAGCCATGAATACACCACTGCACATTGGTACTGGGACCTGTTGATATGTGCCAGCTTTGTGGCGTTGCTCGCACTTCCGGCTAAACTTGATCAGAGTTGGCGAAAGTTTCGCCGCAGGGACCATCATAGAGTAAACATCATGAGCCAGAGTTAATAAACCACAAGCAATATATGGGAAGAAATTTACACTAAAAAAACCTTAAAAACAAAGTGTTGACATTTAAACTTGAGATATATTAAATTCATTACGCTCAACGAGCATATTTAACAAAAAATTTAAAGGAATATTATAATGAAATTAGGTTTAAAGAAGAAAAGCTTCAAGTCTCTCAGCGCTGATAATAAAAAACTACCAAATGATGCAACACCAGCTGTAGCAGGCGGCCGCTTGACAGACTACTGCTCAAATCACTGCTTCACCTATGCAGTGCACAATTGCGACAGCAACAGGCACTCAAATGATCAGGCGACTGAATGTTGTGGCTCTGCCTGGTGCTAGTTACAGGCTCCAGATGAACGCCTGATATGTCAGTCGTTCCAGCCATAAAACCAGACTGCGGTCTGGTTTTTACGTATGGCATCATGAATCTATTATTGAAGATAAGCTTATTGAATAACTGAGAATCATTCGGGTTATTCGAGTATGAATTAAAAAGGATTAGTTTAGTGAAATTATCATTCAAGAAAAGAAGTCTTAAGTCTCTAAGGGCCGATAGTTCAAAACTTCCAAATAATGCAACACCAGCCATTGCGGGTGGTATGAATACGGATCTGGTCACTAGCTTCTATTGCCCCTTAACCTACCATGGAAAACACTGTGACTATCATAACTATACTGAAAATGTAGAGACAGTGTGTTGTCTTTCGTCCTTTTGTTAGTTGCCTGTGGCACAATCATAGATTGAGTTTGCTTCTCGCCCAATAGGTGCCCTGGCATACGAATAGAACAGTGAAAACCCGATTAAGGTTTGGTTTTCACTTTAATCACACACTAAAGCGGTTCACTTAACGATTTACTCATTCTGACAGGTAACTAACCTCCTGATTACACTCCAGATTACCCTTTTCGTCGGCGTCACGTTGTGCAAACAGTATATCGGGGCAGGAAAAGTCATCGCCAAACAGTAAATATAACTCATATACCTGCTCTATGGTCATCACTGAGCGGCCTGACTCAAAGTTGCTGATAGTAGACTGGTCAACATTCAGCTTGGCAGCCAGTTGCGCCTGCGAGAGCTTATTTTTATACCTTAATTGCCGCAGGTTGCGTTGCAATCGCCTCATCAGTTTATCAATCCGCTGTTTCCTGGCAAACGCATCATTTTTCATCGCCTAATCCTTTTACACGTTTGTATGTCAGCTTGCCCAAATGCTGACCTGATTTATTAAAAGAGTACACCTGACAAATACCGTTTCAGGTGTATTCTTGGTTTCGACTGTCAGAAAAATCGCAACTAATGTAAACGCCCTGTTGACCTTTTTAACGTTAAGAAATATCGTGTAACTCACAGTCCCGCACGGCTGTTAGTGTTGCTATTGCAACGAGATAACTTGATATCTCTAACTTGCGTCAGTTTGACATGTTCCCTTTTTGTATTAACATTGCGACTTTCTTGTTAAGATTATGTTCGTTCGAATGTGGAAAAGTCTCCGCATTACAATAAAAAAGGAAAAAAGGACGTGATTGATGGCGATGATTTAAAGGCAATGAGGAAAAACGCCGGCATATCCCAGGAGCTGATGGCCAAAAAGTTAGAGTGCGACCGTAAGACAATCAGTAACTATGAGCAGGGTGTCAGTGACATCAAATCCAAGCAGCTTTTTCGCTGGCTGATGCTATGCAAAATAGATACGCGATCTTTACTCAATGAAATCAGACAAATTAGTGGCAGTTTAAACCGCCATGATGCGTCAAAGTTACAGGATGACGAAAAATGAAAAAGATACGCCCACTCACACTTCTAACTAAATTGGCTTCTCTGGTAAAACTAACTGACCGGAAAATGAGTCGAGGCCTGAGTAATAATAAGTGTTTATCTGGTGGGCAAGGACTGTTGGTCACGGGCTGCGGACCCTACCGGTCTGATAAACCAAGTTCTAAAGGGCCTTATAAGCCGGTCAGGCCTGAAGCTTGTGAGGTTAATGCCGTGCAAGTTCTTTCTGAAGATTTAAGTATGGGAGTAATGGGTGGAACTACAGCGAAGAAACCACCTCGCTCTATGACAGCAGGTATATATCAGGTGTCTTCGCTTAAAACAGAAAATATACATAAGCTTTCTAAGCGCACATGCAGCTCAATATCTGGCAGTACAGGATATAAGCCACCCAGAGCCAAAGTTGCTAGCTTATTGAAAGACACCAAGCCTGACTATTCAAAAAATGGCCTAAATTCAAAAAGAATAAAGACTGATATTTGCACTTATATATCCGGAGGCACAACGGGCTATAAACCGCCAAGAGCAGCTCGATATGAAATTGATGATGAACCTACCCCTCCAAAAAAGATTAATCAAGGTTAGGAAATGAAACTCTCAAATTTGATCTTACTAAGCATTGCTTCACTGGCTTTTTTATACATTCATATATGGGACATCAGCATTGCAACCACATTATATGTGACCTTATTATTACTAAGCACACTGTATGGCGTCCTTAAACAGGAAGTCAATGTAACTCATATTTCCGGTTTTATTTTAGCTGGAACGGGAATCAGCTATGTTATTTTTGAAGCAGGTGTAGTAGACGTAATTACCCCTTCAGAAAACAAGTTACTACAGGGCACTATTGTTTACGGAGTCCAATTTTTACTTAATTTATTAACGGCAACAGCCTTAATTTTTAGAGTGCAGATTTCTCGAATACTTTCAAAATCCAAGCAAATAGAGTTAACCCACTTTGACGGTATTTTTCATTGGATCTTTCTCTATATGTGCTTGATTAACATGCTTGCATTACTTGAGAACATTGCCTGGTCCTATTTTGAAATGAGATCTTGGACAGTCATCTATGATAATTTCGAAGTGTTCATTTATATTGCATATGCAATCTGTTGTGGCGCACTGCTGACCATGATGATCCTGTCCGCAAGAGAGGATGGCACTCAGGCTTCCCGCGCATCTTAAATCAGATTAAAACATTCAATCACCTGATGCCAGTCAGCAAAACTGACTGGCATTGTTTTTTGTACACCATGCTAATTTGCATGTACCCGCTTTATCTCTTCAATTAACGCCTCGGCTAACGGCGATGCCGTATTGCTTTTTGACGTGATCAGCATCACCGGGATCTGATAGGCGTATTTTTCTGGCTGTATGGCTCTGAATATGCCTTTATCAACCCAGTAGCTGGCGTAGTGCTCGGGCAGGTAGCCGATAAACTCGCCGGAGAGAATTAGGTGAGCAATGCCTTCGTCATGATAGGCAATGGCGCTGTTTTGATAGTTGAGGCCATCGTTGCGCACTTCTTTATCGCGCAGGTAGTTACTGGTGATCACCTCAGCTTCGGCAAGTAATGCCTCTAATTTTGCACTGTCGCTTTTGGCCACATTCCCATCCAGCAGTTCGAACAGCGGATGCCCCTGCGCACAATATAAATAATTGTACTCATTGTGCAGTGGGTAATAATCCAGGCCACGCAGCTGATGGCGACTTACGCCCAGTCCAACCAGAGAGCGCCCGTTCACCACAGAAGTTTCGACTTCGCGGGCTTCACAGACATGGATATCAAACTGAATATTGCCCCCGCGCGCCTTGAGTGCAGAAATGGCCCGTGCCACGCCGCAACGGGGGTCGCTGACCATAGTATCTATGGTGGCAATGGTCACCCGCCCTGAAAGTTCGTTTTTAGAGCTGGCCACTGTGCTGGCAAACGCTTCGCATTGCTGTAACAACTCTAAAGATGCCTGATAGGTCACCCTGCCCGGCTCGGTCAGCTCAAAACCGCTGCGCCCGCGTTTGCATAGTTTCAGACCCAAACGAACTTCCAGGTCCGACAGATGCGAACTAATGGTTGAACGACCTATATTCAGGCGCGACTCTGCGGCCGACAAACCACCACATTCCACAATGGCGACAAAGATCCGCAGTAACCTTAAATCAACGTCTTGTACCTGCATTAAATACCCACCTCATTGAGTTCGATACTTTTTAGTTCGATAATACCGGAATGAATTACGATAATTATGCATTTATAAAACTACCACAGCAAGTTAGGATTGCGGGATAAAAACAACATCTGCATGTAACAAGATGATATTTAGGAGAATAAAATGACGTTTAGATATGGTATCGATCGTCTGGACCTGGACACAGTCAACGGCATTGCCGATGGCAGCATTAAAGCCGAGCTGTGTCAGGAAGCGCTGGATAAAATCAACACCAGCCGTAGCAATGTTGACGTGATGGCCGCTTCCGACGAGGCCGTGTACGGTATTAACACAGGCTTTGGCCCGCTGTGCGACACGCAAATCTCACCAGAAGAAACCAATCTGCTACAAAAAAACCTGCTTATCACCCATGCGGTTGGGGTTGGCGAACCAATTGCTAAGCCTATCTCTAAACTCATGCTGATCACCAAGGTCCATGCACTGAGCCAGGGTTTCTCAGGTATCCGTCTGGAAACCGTTGAGCGGATGCTAAAGTTCATTGAGCTGGACCTGATCCCAGTCGTACCAGAGCAAGGCTCGGTAGGCGCATCAGGCGACCTTGCGCCTCTGTCTCACTTATTCCTGCCTTTGCTGGGCGAAGGTGAATTCTGGAAGGGAGACCAAATCGTCCCGGCTGCCGAAGCGCTGAAAGAACACGGCCTTGAACCAATGGAGCTGCACGCGAAAGAAGGTCTGGCCCTGATCAATGGTACTCAGTTTATCCTGTCACATGCCATCACAGCGCTTACGAAAATGCGCTATTTGCTGGACCTGGCAGATCTGGCCGGTGCCATGAGTATTGAAGGCATGCAGGGCAGTCAGTCGCCATTCCGAGAAGAGCTGCACCAGATCCGAGCTTTCGCTGGTAACCTGGAAGTGGCCAAGCGCATGCGCCGCTTCTTTAAAGATTCTCAGAATATGGCGGACCACGAAGAATGTGACCGCGTACAGGACCCGTACTCACTACGCTGTATTCCACAGGTACATGGTGCGTCTCGTAACGCCTACAATCACCTAAAAGAGCTGGCTGAGATTGAAATGAACTCAGTCACGGACAACCCGATTGTGATCAGCAGCGAAGAAGCCATCTCAGGTGGTAGTTTCCACGGTCAGCCTCTGGCCATGGTACTGGATTACGCGTCAATCGCCGCAGCGGAACTGGGCAACATCTCAGATCGTCGTTGTTATTTGCTACTTGAAGGCTTGCACGGTCTGCCGCGCTTATTAACGACCTCAGGCGGCCTCAACTCGGGCATGATGATCCCGCAGTATACCACCGCCGCCCTGGTTACCGAGAACAAATCACTGTGCTTCCCACCATCGGCAGACAGTGTACCAACCTCTATGGGCCAGGAAGACCACGTATCTATGGGTAGTATTTCAGGTCGTAAACTGAACCAGATCCTGGGTAACCTGGATAAAATCTTTGCCATTGAGCTGATGTATGCAGCCCAGGCCATTGAGTTCAGACGCCCTAATACCTGCTCAGACCTGATCGAAGAAAACTTTTCGCTGATCCGCAGCAAAGTCGCCAAACTTGAAGAAGACAGACTGCTTAAGCCAGACATTGATCACATGGTAACATTGGTTAAGTCACAAGCATTTACGGTTAACTAAGGGGAAAATAACAATGACCACCACACTGAGTTTTCAGGACCAAATTAAGCAAGGGATCCCCAGCGAGTTGCCTGCGCCTAAACCTTACCCGGCTGACGCCAACCGCGCCCCGAAGCGTAAAGACATTTTATCAGCCGACGAAAAGCAACTGGCGCTGCGCAATGCGCTACGCTATTTCCCGAAAGAGTGGCATCAGGAACTGGCAGCTGAATTTGCCGAAGAACTGAAAAGCTTTGGCCGTATCTACATGTACCGCTTTAAGCCTAACTATGAACTTAAAGCACGCTCGGTAAGCGACTACCCGGCTAAGTGTCAGCAAGCTGCTGCAATCATGCTGATGATCGACAACAACCTGGACCCGGCAGTAGCTCAGCACCCGGAAGAGCTGATCACTTACGGTGGCAACGGCGCGGTATTCCAAAACTGGGCTCAATACCTACTGGCCATGAAATACCTGAGCGAGATGGAAAGCGACCAGACACTGCACATTTACTCTGGTCACCCTATGGGCTTGTTCCCGTCAAGCGAAGACGCACCACGCGTGGTCGTTACCAATGGTATGATGATCCCGAACTACTCAAAGCCTGATGACTGGGAGAAGTTCAATGCACTGGGTGTCACTCAGTACGGTCAGATGACAGCAGGTTCATTCATGTACATTGGCCCACAGGGTATTGTTCATGGCACCACCATCACAGTAATGAACGCGTTCCGTAAAGTCCTTGAAAAAGGCGACAGCCCGAAAGGTAAGATCTTCCTGACAGCTGGTCTGGGCGGCATGAGTGGCGCGCAACCAAAAGCGGGTAACATTGCGAACTGTATTACCGTCTGCGCCGAGGTCAACCCGGCTGCTGCCACCAAACGTCACCAGCAAGGCTGGGTAGATGAGCTCATCGACAACATGGATGAACTGGTTGCCCGTGTTAAAACAGCACAGGAAAACGAAGAAGTGGTATCAATTGCCTACATCGGCAACATTGTTGATGTCTGGGAAACCTTCTATGAGCAGAATATTTTCATTCACCTGGGGTCAGATCAGACGTCGCTACATAACCCCTGGTCAGGCGGTTATTACCCGGCAGACATCAGCTTTGAAGAGTCAAACAGACTGATCCGTGAAGAGCCTGAGGTCTTCAAAGAAAAAGTACAGGCAACGCTTAAGCGTCACGCTGATGCGGTGAATAAGCACACTGCCCGTGGTACGTATTTCTTCGACTACGGCAATGCTTTCTTGCTCGAATCATCTCGTGCCGGTGGCGACGTGATGGCCGAAAACGGCATCGACTTTAAATATCCGTCATACGTACAGGACATTTTGGGCCCAATGTGCTTTGACTACGGCTTTGGTCCATTCCGTTGGGTCTGTGCTTCAGGCAACCCGGCCGATCTGGACAAAACCGATGCCATCGCGGCAGAGGTGCTGAACAAGATCATGGCGGAATCTCCAGAAGAGATCCAGCAGCAGATGCAGGACAACATCACCTGGATCAAAGATGCCAAGCAAAACAAACTGGTTGTTGGCTCACAAGCGCGTATTCTGTACGCCGACGCACAAGGCCGTATGGAAATCGCCAAGGCCTTTAACGATGCCATCGAGCGCGGCGAGATTGGCCCGGTTGTGTTGGGCCGTGACCACCACGATGTGAGTGGCACTGATTCACCATTCCGCGAAACCTCGAACATTTATGACGGCAGCCGCTTCACGGCAGACATGGCCATTCACAATGTCATTGGTGACAGCTTCCGCGGTGCAACCTGGGTTTCTATTCACAACGGCGGTGGCGTTGGCTGGGGTGAAGTGATCAATGGTGGATTTGGTATGGTGCTGGACGGCAGCAGCGATGCAGAGCGTCGCCTGAAGTCTATGCTGCTATTCGATGTGAACAATGGTATTGCACGTCGTAGCTGGGCTCGTAACGAAGAAGCTAACTTCGCGATTAAACGCGAAATGGCGCGCACACCTAAGCTTAAAGTGACACTGCCAAATGGCGTAGATGACGAGATTCTCAATAACCTCTCGCTCTAAACGCTAACAATCGGTAAGAAAAAATGGCTGCCCTGGGGTGGCCATTTTTGTATCCGCTGCACTTATCCAAGCACAGTAAATGCGTTTCAATCAACATTCAGCGTGGAGCTTGCCTGATAGCGACTTATAACTGTCACTGTTTACGCATCTTACTGCCACATCGCGCAAGCACTATGTGTAACGACATTATCCAATTATGTCATGTATTATCAGACCACGAGCCAGATCCTGGCTCTTTTTCATACAATCCAGATGGTAGAACCTGACAGTATGAACTAACATAGCTTTGTTATAATTATTGATGGGGCTATACGCTATGACTCGCGCAGAAAAGCTTTTGTACCGCTTAATCCTCGCTGACCTGTTAAGCTGCCATCCGGCCCCTTTGCCCATATCGGCGCTCAGACTCCAGGGTGTCAGAGCAGACAATATGACCCTCCAAACCGTAATAGATCTGATGACTGAACAACAAGTGATCACCGTATCTTCTTCAGGCGAGATAAGCCTGGCACCAAGAAGTGATCTGAACACACCAACCGAAGGTGACTATCCTATTGATTTAGCTAATATTGATTAACTTACCCACAGAAAATGTGGTTATCTTGTTAGTAACTCAGGAATAAACGATGTCAAACTGGAGCACTCGCGCTCAAATTCAGCACAGAGGTGACATCAGGATAAAAAGCGTCACCGGAGACACCTCAGCTATAAATAAAAGCTAACTATTAATGACGCAATGCGGGGAGTAAAGACGCACCAGTACCATCTATATCAGACAATAATTCAAGGCCCAGAACCTGCGCCACGACAGGATAAATATCGAGGTTTTTCACCGGGCCAATCTTAGTCCCCTGTTTAAAAGCAGGGCCCATAGCAACAAAAGTTGCATGCATATCCTGCGTGATGGCAAAACCATGAGTGCCATAGTGTTTATCTTTTTCATCATAAGCAAAATAACGCGGTGCCTGAGTTTCAACCACAATATCGGCTGTCGTTTCATTGATTGTCACACCGCGGCTTTTAAGTGTCTCTTCACTAATGATGTCGTAACGGCCGCGGGCATTGCGCATCAGCTGAGTGCGCACCGCATCCAGGTTTACACGGGCTTCGGGCTTTTTATATAACCAGACCTGAGTGCCACTGTTTTTAACGATAAAGTCTCTCAGTTCTACCCCTAAATCAGACAGTTGCAAACTCATGTCCGGATCCAGCTGTGCCATACCATGATCTGACACAATGATCAGGTTAACGTCCTGCTCTACCTCACGCTGTATTCTTCTTGCAAGCTGACCAACCAGCTTATCAACCTTCTGGACAGCCTGATAAGTTTGTTGTGCATCGGGACCAAAATCATGTCCCATGGTATCCACCAGCGAGAAATAACCTGCAACAAAGCGTGGACGTTTCTGCGCTGGCAACTTAAGCCATTGCACTATCTGATCGATACGCTGCTGGTAATCGCTGTGCTTTGAGTAGTGGTAAAAATAGCTGGGCGTCATGCCGTTAATACGGGCATCTGATTCAGGCCAGAAGTAAGTAGCGGCTTTAAGCCCCTGCATTTCAGCCAGATTCCAAAGCGGGATCCCTTTTAGCCAGGAGCTATCGTCCTGACCGTAGCCCATTTTATAACACTGGTTACGGTTTTTATCGCAAAAATGATTGCCGACAATGCCATGGTTAGATGGCAGCAAGCCAGTAATAATAGAAAGGTGGTTGGGGAAGGTCTTGGTCGGATACACAGGCTCAAGATACTCGGCTCTGACGCCTTGTGCAGCAATAGCCGCAAGGTTCTTTGCTTTGTGTTTTTCAATGTAATCCCAGCGGAATCCATCCAGTGAAATCATCACTACACTTTGCTCTGCTCCCTGCCCTTTTGCCAAGGCCAGTGAAGACATAAGCGTAATCAAGAAGAATAAAACCGGTAACGCGTGTTTAATCATGATGCCCTTTTGTTCCTGAAACAATAAATCAGCGTGGGCACAATAAAACTAAAATATGAATGAAATGAAGGACCTTTTGCCGAAAAAAGGGGGATTTTCGACCAGTAACATATTTTCGGGACGAGCCACGTTCGCCCCGAACTAACACAGCCTATTTAACGCAAATGCTGAACCAGGGCCCAATGTTCATCACCCTGACTCACCTCTGCCAGCGCCCCGTTGATCAGCACCATATTAGGCGCAATATGGGAGACATCAACACCCGTAATAACAGGCACCGTCAGGTCTCCCAGGGCCATTTTCACGGCAGTATCTCCATCAAATGCCTTACCTGCATTGTCCGTTACCGCATTACGGCCAATAAGAATACCCGCAGCGTGCTCAAATGCACCTCGCAACTTCAGGCTCTGCAAAGCTCGATAGTAGGCTGTAGGAGACTGCTCGGCGTTTTCAAAGTAAAAGATCAGTTTGTCATCAGGATGCCTCTCGAGCAGCGCTTGAGGATCAAAATACTCTGAGCCAAACATCAACATATGTGTATCCAGGCAGCCTCCGATCAGACGTCCCTGAAACGATACCGTCCCGGCATGATGCGCTTCGCCATTCATTACTTGCCAGCGGCTTGGTTCGGCCAGATTAAAAACCGCTTCGCTGTCTTGCGCATAGTTGCTGTAACCTTGTTCATAGAAAGGCGCGCTGCGCTGTGTGAATGCCCCACCCGTTGGTGTTTGCAAATGCGTGAAGGTATCTGCCGTTAATGCATCGGTTTGTGCCAAAGACAACTGCATCAGGTTAGTGCAATGACAGGTTGCCCAACCCAGTTTGCTGGAAAACGCGCTGAGCACAGTGCTGATATCTGAAAACCCCATCAACCATTTTGGCCGAGCCTGTTGCAGAGCCTGCCAGTCCAGCAAAGGTAAAAGGTCCATTGCAATCTCTCCGCCCCAGGGAGCCATAATCGCATCCACCCGGTCGTCCAGTAAAAACCGCATCAGCTCATCCACACGCCTCTCCACCGGCGCGCTCACATGTAACTTATCTTCACGTAAGCAGTGCCCTTCGAGTACCTTGAAGCCACGCAGTGCCAGATCACCTAAGACCAGCTCAAGTCGGGGATGCAAAGGTGCCGCCACGCCGCTGGAAAATGCGGTAACCGCAATGGTACTTCCTGAGATAAGAGGAGCTGGATAGTGCATAAGTTGTCCTTTTTACATACTTAAAATTTAAAACCATTTAATTCATAACGTTAGGCAGGTATTTGTCACATAATTTCCTTACTTTGTCACCTTATTTCGCGCCTTTCTCACGCTTTTTATTTTCGCCTCAACAACAATGGAGCCAGCTTTTTACGAAACGGATAAAACAATGAATAAGTTGAACGCACTAAGCTTAGCCCTTTGCTCTCTATACGCAGCTTGCGGTAACGCACAACAATCGTCAGAGACCCTTCGTCCCTGGCAGCAATTTACGCAAAACGACACTACAATCCCACGCCTCAGTGTGGCACCTGATATAGACGGTGAACTGACCCCCACAGAATGGCAAAATGCGCGAGTGATCACCGATTTTGTTGAATTCCGGCCTACGGTTGGTGGCACCCCTAGGCACCCTATCACGGCGTATGTGGCTTATGATGAACACTTCTTTTACGTGGCCGCTAAAATTACGCAGCCCTTTGACACGATCACGGACAGAGTGCTTACCCAGGGAGAGCGAGTCTGGAACGAAGACTATTTTGGCCTGATCCTCGACACCAACCATGACAAATCCGATGGCTATTTATTTCACGTTACCCCATCAGGCGTACGAGAAGATGGCCTGGTGAATGGCACTGAATATATCGCAGAATGGAAAACACTGTGGTACGCCAAAACCCAACAGCAGGACGATGGCTGGACGGTAGAAATTGCCATTCCCATGCAGTCATTGTCTTTCGACCCGGATGCTCCAAACTGGGGGTTACAATTGCGCCATAAACTCTCCAGTCCCTATGTGCAGTCCTATTGGAACCTTAATAACCCCAATTCATCAGGCTGGCATGCTTCACAAACCGCACCGATTTCCGGGCTGCGCGAGTTAAATCAGGGCAAAGGCATTGAAGTGAAACCCGGCCTGGCATACAAAGACTCACTGGAGGAGAGCAGCTTTGAGCCTTCGCTGGATGCCACTTACCGGTTTACCCCCAGCCTGACCGGTCAGTTGACGCTCAATACCGACTTCTCCGGCACAGATGTCGACGAAATAGAAATGAACATGACCCGCTTTGGTCAATACTACAGTGAAAAGCGCGACTTCTTTTTACAGGACAGTCAGATATTTCGTTTTGGTGGAATGGACGATAATGATTTTAACGGCATGCCATTTTATTCTCGTCGGATTGGTCAGGGCCCACAGTCAGGTGTGCTGGATGTTAACTGGGGCACGAAACTCACAGGCCGAATTGGCAATACCGATCTGGGCGTATTGAGCGTCAACCAGGAACGCGACGGAAACATAGCTGAAACCACTCAACTCAGTGTCGCCAGAGCCAAACAACACATTGGCGAACGCCATCAACTGGGCGCTATATTCACCCATGGCACTGCCGATGACAGTGCCGATCAAACACTCAGTGGGATAGATTATCGCTTTGAAGATATTATATTTGGTGAGGAGCAATTGATTGCCAACGCCTTTTACCAGTCTATCGACCTGCCAAATGACCTGCCCGACAGTGACAGTAAAGCGTATGGTTTAGCGTTCAAAATGCCGAATGACCGATTTTATCTGGACACCAAGTATCGCTATATCGGCAAGGACTTTAGCCCGGCAATGGGTTTTGTGAATCGCACAGACCTGAAATACTATCACCTCACCAGTCACTACCGGGTACGCCCACAAACAGGCTGGCTGGGTGACAACCTCAACCTTTATCAGTTCAGAACCTATTATAAACGCTGGGAAAATACTGATGGCGAAAAGAAAGGTCAGCAGTTGTTCTTACAGCCTTTGATAATACAAACCAAGTCTCATGACTATTTTCACATCAGCTACGACATGTACAACAAAGTGCTCAAAGACCCGTTCCAATTTCGTGACAACATTCAGTTTGCTCAGGGTGAGTATGATTACAACCAATGGACGGTGTATTATGAAACAGCCAGCGATCGGCCTGTCTTTGCCAGTGGCCGAATTGTCAAAGGCGACTTTTTTGATGCGGACCTGACACGCTATAGCATGACCCTGAACGCCCGGCCGAATAAACACTTATATGTGCAACTTGGCCGTCATATGTACTATTACGAGCGGGCTGGCGAGAAGAGCAACATGTACAACACACGGCTAAAAGTGAATATCGCATTTAACAGCGAGTGGTCCTGGAACTCATTGTTGCAGCACAATACCCAGTCAGACAGCTTCTCACTCTTTAGTCGACTGCGCTACGAACCAGCGCCAGATGAATTGTATCAGTTGAGTATTAACAAAGGGTATGACTTAGAAGATGGCTGGCACGATAAAAAGACCGTATTTTCTGAAACGGCCGTGAAACTAAACTACACCTATAGATGGTAAAGCGCGTTGCGCTATTCAGAGCAATCAAGAGTTTTTATACGCATTTGATCACGTATGCCGTCACCACCATCTTTTTGTTTATTCTGAGCAATATTGTTTCACTTGGATAGACATAGGCATGGTGGGCGGCCTTCGTTTGGGGTTTAGGTGTTATTAGCCATGGTTTAAATACCTTTGAGATATTTTATCTGTTTGGCCCGGAGTGAGAAAGATGCCAAGCAGAGAGACGCCTTGGCAGAGAGCGATGATTACATGAGGTCATAGGTGACCGGGCCTTATAAGCAGCATGATCATCTCTGTGCTGCTTATATACATTGCAATTCTATACATCATTCTTTTACCCCAATCATCTTGTTTAGAACAAGGCTAGCGCCTTGGAATAGCAAGTTCCCCCTCTCAATTAAAACCATAAACACAACAAAAAAACCACAGCGTAATTACATGTAATATTAAAATTCAACACGCGTGACTAATGTTCTCCCTGTTGTCATGTAGTAAATAGCTTAGGCAGTACCCTTATCAGCTTGATTTGTTTTGACATCACGAACTCTGAGCTGCAATCAGAGCGGAAAACTTAACAAAAGGAACAGGAAATGTTAGCTAAGCATTTGAAATTAGTGAACAAAATACTAACCCCGCTATTTTTTACATCTATTTTGGCCAACGTTCAAGCGCAAGAGATCAACTTTTTTGCAATCGCTGATCCCCAGTTTGGCTGGTCTGACAGTGCCGGTACCCGCCGTGCACAAAACACCATGCGAGACTCCGCCATTCTTGCATCTAAGTGTACAAACTGTATTAAAGCAATCCCTATTGCTGGCGACCTAACTATGGATGGTGATGGGCGCACCACCTACGGCAACGCACATAAACACATGGAGAGTTTTGGTGTCAAAGTGCTAGATGGGCTAGGTAATCATGATTCGCATGATTTAGCTGACGACGAAACAAGCTTTGACAACTACAGCGAGCTGCATTCATACGAAGATCTTTATAATAAAGGTTGGAAAATTTTTGATGAGTACCACACCAATATTGATGGTGGCGATTGCTCTGGATTTAATCATAATCCAAAACATTATTGCACAAGTGCAGATGCATATTACTATACCGCAGCCCTTGCTCAACCTGGTACCTCATCATCCAACGCGGCTGCATACCTAATTCAGCTGCACAATCAAATTTACTCTAAAAATGCCGTTGCCTACTTAAAGCGTGCAATCAGCAAAATAGGCCCAGACAAACCCGTGATCATTGTCGGCCACTATCCCGGCGGTAGTTATTCGGGCGACTTTGTGTCCGCGGTAAGGGGCATCAACTTAGCAGCTATCATTCATGGACATTATCACTGTAACCAGGGTGGTGGTGGCGATCACTGCGACTACAAAGAAAATAGTCCGGGTTTTGTCATCGATGCGTTTAGCGGCAGTATCAAAAACAGGCACGGTAGTCCGGTACCCGTTGTTAACGTCAATGCGGCTTTTCATAATATTTTTTGGAGCATCTCGTTAGATACCTCCAGTAATAGAATCTCATTTAAACGCTATAACCGAGCACACATAGGCGATGCTGCAGCCTATTCTAGTGGGGACTTTAACACCATAGTCAACCAGGTAACCACACATGGTGATAACAATGGATATAATCAGCCTTATCGTTCAAGCGCAGCACTGACTTGCAGTTTTGGCGGCGATACACGCCGCTGCATTGACCAAATTCGTGGCGGCACAATGATCCCATCTGGCTATTATGCACAACGCCAACCAACCGACGGCTACTGGGGTGGCTGGGGTAATGTAGTAACATGTGCTGCTAATAACTATGTGTATGGATATCGCATGCGCAGTGAACCACCTCAAGGCAGTGGAGACGATACCGCGCTCAATGATGTAGAGCTATATTGCGCGCCCAGGGGCAGTAACAGTTACTACAGAATTTTCAGCAAATACGCCTCGTGGGGTAACTGGAGCTCAAATGCATTTTGTTCAGGAGGCTATAACCCTGTTACTGGGTTTAGAATGAGAACAGAGCCGCCACAAGGAGGCGGTGATGATACTGCCGCTAACGATGTACAGCTCTACTGTCAGAACGGTGCATTGATCTCAGCAGGCGCAAACAGTGGCTGGGGCGATTGGAGTAGTCGATATTCATGTCCATCAGGTCAGGCTGTTACCGGCATTATTACGCGAGTTGAGGACTCTCAGGGTGGTGACGATGATACAGCTCTTAATGGCGTAAGACTGATTTGTGCACCGTTTTAAAGCCACTGATTAATACATTGAGCTGCGCCAAAATGGCGCTGCTCAAAGTCACCTAAAATGTCATTGTCCACATTATTCGCTAAAATCACTTTCCTTTCGGCTTAAAGGCCTTTTCGCGTGAATCTGGCAACGCGCTTCCGTGTTAACGCGCTACCGTCTTGTAAACATCACTTCTGAAAGCCGCTTTACGGCCATAAATCACTTGCCCGTCACGCACATCAAACCCCATATAAGAGCCTATGTCTTGGCGAGACAAAGGGTGTAATCCTTCATCGCTCAGTTTATATCGGGCCAACTCGTGCCACTCTTTGGTCATCAGATACACTATGCCATTCTCTATTTCCAGATTTGAAAAAGGCTCCAGCTCTCCTATTTTTTCTCCTTGTGCCTGCTCAATACCATTCAAAATACTGGCAAACGCAAAGCGATACAGGACATGTTCCATGTCTGTCAGATACACATACTCGGGCGTTGCAGGATCCGTTAATGCGGTTATCCAGCCTTCTGGCAGCTGCGCAACTTGCTGCATCTGGCGATTGTAAATTTGCACGCGTTTTAGCTCATTTTGCTTCACAGACAACGCAAACAAGCTATTACTTAGCCAACTTTGCTGATAAATATAGCCATCGAAAAATAAGGTATTGCCTTGCTGTGCCTCAGTGGTGGGGATCAGCCACATGGCATGGTTGTCGTGATTGATCAGCAAAAACTCATCATCAGGTGACAAGGCCATGTCTCTCAGACGCGCGTGATCGGGTAGTCTGGGAAGCGGTCTGGCCTGCTCCTGTGGCTTCTGATAATACACCTGTGAGCTGCCAGAACGGTCAGAAATAAAATACACACCCGTGTCGGTATGTGCTAAACGGGGCGAACGGTCCAGTCCGTTACTGTTATCCAGCACAAAGCCTGTTTCCAGCCACTGCAGTTCAATGTCTTTGTCATAAGTTGTGAAGATATAGTCCTTACCATTACTATGGCGAGCAATGTTACAGCAGATTTTATCGCTGAGGCTACTGAGCAAAGTCGGCTGGCTGGCTGTGAAAGACTGATGATACATCTGAGTTCGCGGACTAGACGAGGAAAATACAATGCCTCTATGGTTGTGATCCCAAATTGCGCCGTGCATCAGGCCGGTTCGGGCAACCTGTAACGCTTGCTGGCCTGATCCAGGCTCATAAGTTATCACTCTGCTGTTTCCGTCAATAGTGTGTGCTGTCAGCAACAGCTCACTTGTGTTCGGGTGAGCATCCAGGTAAGCCAGCCGCCATGTTGACTCCAGCTCAGTTGGCAATTTACTTATTTCCCCAGCGAAATTAAAGGCATATAAATCGTTTTTATGCTCGAAACGGCGTTCATGTGCCAGTGCATATATGCGGTCTTCGGCTGCAACGTAAATACTGTCATGATAAATAAGATCACAGTTGTACAGAGCTTCTGATGGCGGAGCGAGTTGCTGTGCAGCCAGGTCCAGCCTGGCTTTAAACCAACCACACCGCTGCTGATAGTAGCCTTTAAAGACCAAATACTCGCCCTGACTGCCGAGCAATTGTTGTAAATGATAACCCGGGGCATCTACAGACCTTGGTAAAGCGCGATTGTCCCGCTCGTAATCAGCCACCCACAAACTGCGCCCCTGCTCCGCGGTGACATTTAAAAAAGCAACATGAGACTGAGATGCCAGGACAATAGGAAACATCTTGCCACCGCTAACCCGGCTCAACGCCTGGCTCTCTCCATACTGCAATGAAGGTGAACGACTATAGTACCAGGCAAGACTACTCAGTAATCCAGCCACTAATAGCACTCCCAGCAGCAGATAACGCGATGAGCCAGACTTTTGCGTCACCGTTTTCACTGACGACGCAGCTGACACTTCCTCCCCGCCTGAATTGATGGGCGCAATAAAGCGATAACCTTGTTTAGGCACAGTCTGGATGTATTGCGGCGCCTTAGGGTCATCACAAAACACTTTTCTCAGATTGGCCACCAGCTTGTTAATAGCATTATCCGTTACGATAGAGCCTTGCCAGATCGCGCTTTGTAATTCATCCCGCCCGATAATTCGATTGGGGTTGTTGATAAAAAATGTCAGTAATGAGAGCTGCCGTGGATCCAGTGTAATACTATGCTCACCGTTAATCAGCTCATTGGTTTGTTGGTAAAGGCGAAACTCGCCGATTTGTATAAAATCCATGGATTTCTCATCAATCCTCTGCCATGTCACTAGCCGTTAAGTAGCTTAAAGCTGGCAAATTTGGGCTCGTTATTATTCTTCTGCTATTACGTCTTTGTGCTCGCAGGCAGCGAGGGGGACCATGACGAAACAAATTAGGGTTTAGTCTATGATCATCTCGTTGCTTTGCAACCCGCCAGTGAAAAATCGTTGCAAAAACCCTCCTCTTCTGAACAAATTACAGTCAAAACTCAATTCCTTTCAAAAAAATTGCATACAATAGCCAGTATCACTGGTATTGCTGAGGTTTCCTGCTTTTTAAAATTCACTTTTTCGACTTATAAACTATGCTTACCCTGCTCACTAAATAACCAAAGGAAGGGCGAGTTTATTTCGCTAAATAGAACAGGTGTGTTTATGAAAAGTCTAAAATTACTACTAGCAGCCTTTGGCCTGACAGCCATATTGGCTGGGTGTGGCGGCTCATCTGATAGTGGCCCCTCACCCAACCCAAACCCAAATCCCAACCCTGGTGGAGAAAACCAGGCACCTTCGGTCAGTATTACTGGCGATAACGAAGCACTTGAGAGAACTGCTGTGTCGCTGAAAGCCAATGCGACAGACAGCGATGGCGAAATCGCCAGCTACAGCTGGAGTGTCACATCAGGTCCTGCAACGACATTAAACAACAGCACAACCAGCGATGTCAGCTTCACAACGCCCGAAGTAACCACAGATACCGCCATGACTATTGCGGTGACCGTAACCGATGACGATGGTGCAACTTCCACAGCCACGAAAAGCTTCACCGTTAAACGTTTGGTGAGATCAGTCACACTTAACGGTATAGTGACCGATGCACCAGTCGCAAATGCCTCTTTGATGGTGTACGTAGGCGATGAATCCTTTCCGGCGACCGCGGGTAACGATGGTACTTACACCATTCAACTTGATGTTGATGACTCAGCGGTTAATCGGCTCATTCGTATTCAGGCCAATGGTGGAACCAACCAGGAAAATGTCGAGTTCTATTCACAGCTTGAGAGCTTTGCGGCTGTCGCGACTCAGGCTGGTGACGACGGCATAGTCAATAGCAGCGAGAACTTTGGTGTGAACATTACCAATGTAACAACTGCAGAATACGCGCTGGTTACACGCTCCGTGGGCGGTGTACCGCAAACCACAGACCAGCTGAACAATGCGCTGGTCGGGGTTGATGCCAACGAAAAACTGACCTTATCCGCACTGATAAAGCTGGTTGTTGATGGCAGCGGCGATACCAAATTCTCATTACCTGCGGGTGCAAACAACACCTTTGAACTGGTTTCAAGCCAAAGTGCCATTGATGAGCTGACGAATACAATCAATGACACGGACCCGACTTTAATTGACACAACCAAAGAATCCATTAAAAACGACGACAAGCTCGTTGATAATGGCGAAGGCTCCATTGTTGGTTCCTACCTGATTGGCTCAACAAGATACTTCCGTAGCCACTTTACCGAAATGACATTAAACGAGGACGGCACAGGCACATTCACCGATCATACCAGCGGTACCATCACCTGGACACAAGCGACTGACGGAGCAGTGAGTATTGTTTTTGGTGACGGTATTTTCTCACCCAGGCACAGCTGTAAAAATGCCGAAGGCATGAGCTATACCTGCTACTCACGGTACAAAACCGCAACGTTCAGCATTTACGATGACAATGACTTTGCCAAAGCAATCAGCCTGACCGGCGTGCGTGATGAGATCAAAGCCGATGACGATACCGTTTTAAATGCGGATGTGTCTGACACTGAAGATTTCACTATGGTTGTGCGTGGCAACACCATTACCCCCACTGCAGCGCAAATGCAGGGAGTATGGCACTTTGATCAAATGTACTACCTGATGGCGGGTGAAACAGGCAACGAGTACTACCTTCCGCAAGCCAGTAAAATGATGTTTAACCAGGATGGCACCGGTAAATCGACCTTACCTGGTGGCACCGAGCGTGATTTCAGCTGGGAAGTGAGTGCTAATAATCTGGTTGTGATGCTTGCCAAAACTGACACAATGGAAGCACAAACACTCACCTACTGGTTATTAAAGTCTCTGCAAGGTGGATTCCAATTCTGGGCAATTACCAATGATGCTGTGGCCACTGAACCAGACAAGATGGCGTCAATGACGCACCGTCACCGCACCGGTATCATGATGCCTGAACAAAATGTCACCCTGAATAATGCGATGGCACTTGGGCGCTTTGTTCCTTACCAAGGGGCAAACCTGCCGCAAAATTACTTCTTCGACAACTATATCAATGGTGTTACCTATTCACAGCTGAATAAGTACACTCAGTCCTGGGTAGTAAATAATAATACCCTCTCTACCAACTTTTACTACGACAATGTAAATCAGCGTAATGTATACCAATGTCCTGAAGACGCTACACCTGAGAGCTGTGTCATTAACTCCAGCAACAGCTATGATGTCCTCTCAATGGATGGTAACACTTGGTATGTACGCGTTGGCTTTACCAATATATTTGACCCGGGCACGTTCTCTACTTATTTGCTCAAATACGTGAAAACTGAAACGACCTTAACTCAATTTGACTATATGTGGATGGATAACCGTATTTTCCACATTCTGAACGGCGGTTTTCAGGCCGAGTTAAAATACTACTTCCTGAATTACAGCGACGATGACACCTTTACCCGGGTAATTCGTGACAGTAACTTTAGCGAAATTGGTACTTACTCTGTTAAGTCAGGCAAGCTACATTCTGATGAGTCTGGGTCGGTTACAGTGAGTGACCTGAAAGGCTTTGATCGCGACTATATCAAGGTTTGTAATTACCCATTAGACACTAACTGCGACCAGGGTGAGGAAATGACCTACTACCTCAATGCTGGCGCAGCAGACAAAGCAAATATGATACAACCTCCAGTGCCAGTTTACTCAACCGACCCACTTAACGGCGCCTGGTATGACCCGAACGAGCCCGACTTTGTCGTGGTGATCCGTGACGGTAAATGGGTGCATATGGAATTAAAATCAGACGACACTCCTGATGCGATGGCGGGTCTGGAAGTCGGTTATGCCAGTTGGGATGACAGCACAGGTGAGTTTATGGTTGATAAAGTATTTGACGCCAATGGTTCGTATGGCTTTGATTCTGCGCTCAAACACACCATGATGATAGATGGAAATACCCTGACAGTCGATGTTGAGGGTGAGCCCTCGTTCACCTTCACCCGTCTGATAGACGCAAATAACCCCTTGATCGGAGCATATGTTGAGTATCCACTGGATAGCGGACGGATCTGGGTAAGCGCATTCATGCCCGGTAACAAGTTCTTTGAAGCAGACTATGAAAGCGCCGATTCTGCCATGGCTGGAATCAACTATGGTAGCTTTAGCTATGATGCCAGCACGGGCCAAACTGAGCTAACGTTTGAACTGAATCAGCTCGCAGACAGTGACACGCGATTCGCCATGTTCCTGAACGGCGATGTGATCCAGTGGAAAGATGGCAATGACCTGGGCATAGTACAACGTGTTAAACCTATGTCTGGTCAACCTATGCTCGATAGCCACACTCTGATGTATGAACGCTATGCGCTTATCAATGGCGATCAGACTATGTATGTGGAGTTCCATAGCGGGAACTTAGCTGAGATGGTCACAGAAGGTAAAACTCGTGCCTTCACTTGGTCAGTGAATCAGGGACAATTGATGCTGATGGCAAACACCCCAGCTTCAGGGCTGAGTGCTGAAGGTTATGTCATTTCACCCAGCTCTATGCTCAATGATGGCTGGAAAGTGTCTGTGCTGAAAATGATGGAGCCGGACCCAGCCACTGAAAACGACCCAACCAGCTCATATATGCGATTTGATGCAGATATGCGCCGATAAGTAGTGGCCATGCGCGATCCCTTCACCTCTGAAGGGATCGCCATTTCCCGCTTAGTTTGCTAGCCGGGATAGCTCCGCAATGGCCAATTCGACATCTCGTTGTTCAGTACGCCAGTTGCTAAATGCACACCGTATCACAGGGCTCCCCAGCCACCTGCCCGGCGTCATAAATACCTGACCAGCTTTATTTAACTGTGCCAACAGAGCCTCCGTATCATAGGTATTTGCTGCGCTGGCCGAGAACACAACCACATTCAACTCACAGGGTTTCACAAGTTCATACTCTGATGAAGCATCGATCCAGTTGGCCAAAGTTGCCGCCTGCGTCACGTTTCGTTGGATCTGCGCCTTGATACCTTGTTTACCATAAGCGAGCAAAGTAGCCCAGACAGGCAAGGCTCTAAAACGTCTTGAGTTTTCAATTCCCAAAGACATAAAAGGAAACGCCTCTTCGCTGTTTGCCAAATAAGGTGCATCCACATTGCAGGTTGCAAACAAAGTATGCGGATGGCGAGTCAAAAATACGCCGCAGTCATAGGGTACATTTAACCACTTGTGACAATCCAGTGTAATGCTATCTGCCAGTTCAATCCCTTGTGTTTTACCATTTGGGCCACTCAGTAGTCGCTCAAAAATACCAAATGCACCATCCACATGTAACCAGGCCTTATGTCGGCGACATAGCTGCGCTACCCGAGTAAGATCGTCATAATCTGTTCCGGTCACCGTTGCTGCACTGGCAATCACGATTTTTCCCGGGCTATCACACTCACTCAGCTTGCGGGCCAGATCGTCTATCTCCATGGCTTCAGTACCGGGTTCTCTGGCAATCTGGACCCAGCTTTCCTGACCTAACCCTGCCAGCCCGAGCGCTTTAACCATACTGGCATGAGGCGTCGCGGCAAACACAGTGCAATCCAAATCTTTGCATCCGACTTTCGCAACGTCTATCCCTTGTCTCAGTCCAGCTTCCTGCCTGGCAGTCATTGCGCCCAACACATTGGCGGCTGTCGCACCAGTGGTCATCACTCCCTCAAACACCGCGGGAAGCTCAAATAACTCTGTTAACCATTTGATAGCCTGGCGTTCTACCTGGCTGGCAACCGAATCTCCGCCTTTCGATACATTTTGGTTGTACAAGGTGACCAGCCAGTCGGCATAAGTCGCAACAGGATTCGCGCCACCGGTGACAAATCCCCAATAACGCCCGCCGTTACTGGCTGAAAGCTGTGGTGCGATTTCGTCGTTAAAAATCTGGCTGAATGCCTCGAATCCCGCAGGCTGATCGCCGAGCGCTCGCGCTTCCAGACATGCGTTCGGATTGCTTACCCTGCGGGTATCAAGCGAGTCCCGAAACTCATTGCATGCTTGCTCCAACGCTGCAAGCAACTGCGTATAAGTTGGTAAAGATTGAGATAATAATGAATGCATGATGGCTCCTTTTAACTTTACGCTCTCACTGTAACGTGATAGAAAAAAGGTAACAGATACAAAAAATGCAATTTTTTAGATAACAGATGAGCAAACAGGCAAAATACAAAGTATTAGCAGAGCAGTTTATCTGTGCCATGGACGGCGGGGAATATCCACAAGATCAGCCTTTGCCATCATTACGTCAACTCAGTGCCCTGCATCAGGTCAGTATGACCACGGCACTGGCCTGTTATAGATATCTTGAGTCTCTCGGCTACATTCGCGCAGATCCCAAACGCGGCTTTTTTCCCTGCTCAGAACACACTCCGCCCCCACTTACTGAGCATGCACAATTTAATGTCCAGATCAGTACGTTACCGAAAACCCCACCACGACGACTCAGGTCGGGATTTGCCACCGCACAGCTCGACGCCAGCCTGATAGATACGCAGCAACTGCGTGCCTCACTGAACCGAACGATGAGAGGCAATCTCAGCATGTTTAATTATGGCGATCCACTCGGTGAGCCAGTACTGAGGCGAGCCCTGTCAGAGCACCTCAAAATGCAAGGCTTTATGTTGCAGGAACAGGCATTGATCATCACACAGGGCTGCCTGGATGCGGTAAAAACAGCGCTGGAGATCACAACCAAAGAGCAGGAAGTGATAGCAATCCCTTCGCCATGCTATACCGGCTTACTGGATACACTGAGTGTAATGGGCAGGCAAGTACTGGAAATCCCCAGTAACCAGGATGGTATAGATCTGGTCCAGTTAGAAAATGCCATGGCCAGGCAAACAATTGCAGCCTGCCTGATCAGCGCTAACTTTCAAAACCCAACGGGCCACAGCCTCAGCACACAACAAAAGCAGTCTCTCGCACGGATGGCAAAACAATATCAAATCCCGGTGATCGAAGACGATGTCTATCGGGAACTCAGCCACACGGGCACGACGCCGTTGCCTGTAAAGCATTTTGATGAAGACGGCTGGGTAATATGGTGCAGCAGTATTTCCAAGACACTGGCGCCTGGGTTCAGGCTTGGCTGGTGTGCACCTGGACGTTTTCACCAAACCTATAGCGACCTGATCCGGGTTCGTTCTTTAGGCTGTAACCGACCGCTCCAGTTGGCACTGGCAGATTATATCAGCCGGGGACATTACGCCCGCTATCTGAAAAAACTCAACCAGACGCTTGCCTTACAATGCAGCCGATACATCCAGATTTTGACACAATTGCTACCAGCTAACATCAACCTCAGCCGTCCCCAGGGTGGGCTGGTATTGTGGTTTGAGTTACCACAGGTCGATACTCAGCAACTTCAGGCACAACTGCGTGATGAGCAGATTTATATACTCTGTGGCGATGCGTTTTCGACGACTGAACTCTATCATAACTATGTTCGGCTGAACTTTGGTCAATGCCTGAGCTCAGAAATTGAATCACAGCTTGTTCGTTTTACTCAACTCGTCGACCAGAATCGGTGTCAAAAATCAGTCAAAGGTGAAACTAAAACTGGTACAAAACCTGCTTAATTTTCAAACTACGAATTATGCGGTAATGACTATCATGGATCTGACACAGGATGAGCTGGACTATATTCACCTGGTGGTGGAAACCTCTCAGCTCGATTTATTTCAGGCACACGCCAATTTATGTAGTGAGTTAAAGGCGTTTACCAGTGACCTGCTTGAAGAGCTGGCCCAGCACGAGGCCAGTTACGCCCAAACTGAGCGTCTGCTCGATTCACACCTGCGCACTGCCAATATCGTTGACTTTCCAGCTCAACCAATGAGCTCTGCGTTTAGCCAAAATAACAGTCAGTGGCATCCGGATCACCAGACGCTGCTATCCATCATTGATGATCTGCCGCATATCGTCGAAGGGCATGGCATGCCACGTAGCTGGCGATTCACCCCTTACCCGTCTGTACGGTTATTACTGAACTTCCCCCGGGCATCTTTTCATGTCGATTCTTTGTCACTCACTGGTGCCCGCATCTGTACTTTCCCGCTCAACGCTGCGCAGTATGAAGACATGTTTACTGTGCGCGGTGCCAGCCTGATGCTACCAAACGGACAATGTATTCATGTGGATATCGCATCAGTGGCCAGCCGGGGCTCACATCGACTGGCGTTGAAATTCGATCATTACACCGTGGCAAGCCCAACACTAAAAGTCTTTGTGGTCAGCAATTATGTCCGGCTGCATGGCTGGCATTAAGCACTAGATGGTTTGATAAACAACCCGGGCAGCCAGCAGCAAAAATGTACAGCCAAGTATCTTATCAATAACAGCCTGCTTTGCAGTCAGGTCAAATCGGTCTCGGGCTGATGCTGTCACGACGGATACAAAGAAATACCACAGCGCGTCAATCACCAGCACCGTCATACACATAATCACTGCCGTCTGAAGTGTTAACGCTTCAGGGTCGATAAACTGAGAGAACAATGCGAGGAAAAAAATAGCCAGTTTTGGATTTAGAAAGGCAATGGCAAAGCCATCTTTTGCCGCTGCAATATAGCTCTTAGCATCATGCTCGTTGGCAACCTCGATACCACTACTTTTGCTGGTAAGGATCTTGTAACCCATATAGGCAAGATAGGCGGCGCCGGCATATACCAGGCCCTGATAAACCAACGGGAATTGCTCAATCAAACTCGCTAAACCCAGTAAAGATAAGCTCGCATAGATCCCCACTCCCAAACCGTGAGACAAACTCGCGACGATACCATGTTGAGCACTATGATACAGGCTGTAACGCAACACAACTGCCAAACTTGGCCCCGGAGACATAGCTCCCACACAACATATAAACGCCAGACTCAACCAAGCCGTTAATTCCATCACATTATCCCGCTTTACAAAAAAGTGCTCATTCTAACCGAGCTAAATGTGCGGGCCAATGTTTTAATGCGACTAAATAGCGTGACTATGCAATTACCCACTCTTTAGTGCAGCGCAATTATCCAACTCTGAGTCAGTTATCATGGCTTGTAAGCAAAATATAAACCAGCCAAACGATGCCACTGACAGCAAACAATGTCGCAACTGCAATAGCGATCCACTTTACCAGCACATCAAAGAGGTTATTGTTGTTTTCAGTTTTCATGTCTTCTCTCCCTGACTGAATACATTTCAGTACTTTAGCGATATGACATTCCCTAAATCCACCCCAAAAGTGTGACCGAGAGTTCATACCAATCATTTTATGCAGAGAAATAAATGCCCATGAAAACCATGACTGCCTGCCACGATCCAGAAGTCTAAATTTACCTGTTCATTCTTGCAAAATTGAAATTGGTAAAGAAAAGTGAACCACACACTATGGCCAGTACTTGATAGCGTAACTCCCTTTTAATTATTCTGTTAAGAGGCATTTTCGCACTTACCAACACCTTGGTTAACGCCTTGCACGCGCATGTACCAGTTTTGAGTGTCTGCCAACTTGGCCTTAATGTCTTCGACATAAGATGGTGACCCCTTAATTGGCTCTATGTCACCGAAGTAATTGCCGTCGATCCAAAGCACTCCTGCGGGAAGCATATAACCGCGCCACCCAACATGTTCTAAAGTGTATGTACACTTGATTATTGAAACCAAATGCTCAGTAAAAGCAGTTTCGTATTGTTCGAGGAGATCTGCTTTAGTTTTGACTTGATTAGAGAGTGGATAGGCAAATAACTCTGACACTTTGTTTCGCTCGTTGGCTAACACAAACTCCCGAAACCCTTCATAGAATTTGCTTGCATCTGTCTCAGCAGACAGCAAGCGTTCTGCTGCACTCATGCTGCTATAAACAACGGTAAAAATATAAATTATCATTCGACCCATCTTTACCTCTAAGCGCCGCAAATAAACGGCTAGAAACAGTTGGCTAAAATTTGTAAGGCACGCGCAAAGTCCGCACTTTAATTTGTTTTGTTATGTGCTTCTTACTTTATTTTTTCTATAGCTGAAAAGTAAAAAAACTGAGAGTAAAACAGCATTAATTAATATTGATGTCATTATGCTTCCAATGATTGCACTGCAGGTACCTGCACACAATGCTTTTGGCGACAACACCACACCGAGCAAGCTTAGAACAAGGCTAAATACAAGTAACCACTTTTGTGAAATCCAGTGCAAACTTTGAGGCTTTAATAAAAACGGCAGGATGAGAGCAAAAGGAGTAGCAGCCCAAATTACTTTGACAATAAAATCCATAATTCACCTAAGCACATAACGTCCCAAAGCAGGGGCTTTTGCAAGTATTTTTGCAGAACGAAACGAGTAAAAGTCCTGCTGACTTTGGTTGCTATATGCGTACTACTTACAAACATCTCTCTTACGATTATAGTTAACTGCTTCAACTGGACTGAAACGGCCTTCTTTTAATAGCTTTATTTCTACTGAGTAGCTAGTAACCAGCGGACGTGCTTCTGTAAGTGTTATTTTGTATTGCTCATTAGGTTTGATGTTCATTATGTAAAAAGATTCACCAGTTAAGCCACCTGCTCCTGTCGCGTTATAACCTATGTGAGCAACAACTTTACCTGTTGGTAACAGAGATTCTTGAGTTCTGGTATCTTTATTTACGGATGATGTTGAGATTGCTTTCGGGGCTGAGCTACAAAAATCATCGAACTCATATGTATCAACGTAAGCATAGGAATTCATCAGCGGTGGCATATGGACGGCTGAAAAGTTTGGAGAGTAAAAAATTAATTTTGCCGTTTCAAATTTGTAATTTTTATCTATAGTTGATGCGAGTTCTCGAGTTGCAGAACAAGCACTTAATAACAATACTAATGCAGCAACGACTATGTAATTTTTCAATTTAAACTTCCTAAGTTTGTATGCACCGGAGTGCATATAACACCCTTTTAAAAAGCAAGAACTTTTAAGTGACATATATGGCCGCTCCAGCGATGTCTATTCCTTAATGACTACACTTAAATTTAAATAGTCACCAATGTGACCAGCGAGTTCTTTTACGCTTGATAATTCTTTAAAATCCGCTAATTTTAGAGAGTTTCCGTATATTGTAATCAGAGATAAATCATACGAATCAGTATCGCCTGAATAGACTCTAATTTGTACATTTTTTACGTCAGAATAATTGAGTAAAAATTTGCTATTTTTCAAAATCTTCTGACTTATTCCATCAAATGCAAACTTTTCACCTAACACTATAAATTTAAGGGAGGTTACAACATTTGAAATCAACAATACTGCAATAACAATAAAAAACAAGATTGAAGGTTTTTCTTTAATGAATGATAAAAGTGATTCAGTCGAGTTTACTGAAGACAGGCCAAAATTATATGTGCTTAAAATAAGCCCAGCCAAAAAAGTACTCGAAAGTACAAAACCGATAACCTCACTTATTTTTGATCTGGTTAGTACCAGTTTTTGATTTTCTCTTTTAATTCTGAAAGGTTTCACCAAACTTTCCCTAGATGTGGAACAGACAATTAGACTCCCTCCTTCTATGCTTATTGTTAGCTAACTTTTATGATTGGAGTCATACAGTTATGTACAATACTACTGTAATCGATGTTGATTTAGCAAAAGATGTTTTGCAGGTTTGCGTGTACGCAAACAATCAGGTGTGTTCGGATGTAGAAATGACACTGTCCACTTCCCCTCTAGTGACACCCACAATTAGAATTTTAAGTGACACCCAGACAGATTCAATAAAGAAATGCAAAACCATCAAATGCTGCGCTTCCTATAAGCTCTGATCGGTGAAAGTCGTAAGTTTAATACCAATTTGCTTAATTAAGTGGTCTATTTTGAGGCGAGAAAATAGGGTCGATAACACCGCTCCCGCGTCCTGCTATCGCTGAGGCACCTACATCCATATAGGCGAGGCAAAAATTTTGCTATTTAGTTGTTCTAAATAAGAAATTTTTAACGCCGTTAGCGTCCTATTTGCTCCTTCAAATAGACCAGGTATTAAGTGAAATTGGTATAAGCATGAAATCCTGGAAAATAGTCAAGCTCAGATATTACGAGAACGTACCCAATCCTGAGTTTAGATAAGTCGGAATGATGTAAAAGAAAAAGTGTTAACCCAGTAATCGCTCGCACTGAATCAGGTTGGCTCGTCACCATTTATGAAGGTGCTCACAGTAATCTGTCATCTCTTGCTTTCGCCCGACCGCACCATGAAAGACCTTCGTAAACGGCGTAGGAAGCTGAGCTTTTTAAGTGACATATATGGAAGCTCCATATATGCCCTTGTAACGCTAAATTAATCAGATTGTTAGCTATGCCGCACGTTCAACTCTGAAACTGTAACAACCATAAGCAGCATATCTCGCAATTATGAAGCTTACCTTTTCATTGGTTAAAAACGCTTCAAGGTCTGACTCTGCTTGTTCTGGTGATGACAACTTCGCGTCTAATATACGCTCGTTTTCACAGTATGCTCTTAATACAAATGTATGACCTAAATAATCGGTTGCTGATCCGTTTGGCAATGGCAGTTTGTTAACATCAAATTCCTGACTCTTCGCGTTAGCCAACACAAAAATGGGACCATACTCTTTATAGGGGCCTGTTTTAGTGAAAGGACAATAACTGGCCAATATTAGTTCTTCACCAGCCTTTGCGCCACGAAGTACATCTCGACACGGTTCACCACCTTTAGCTAGCAATACTTCTACAGGTTGGTTTTGATCGTCTATACCTACATTTCTAACTTTATCTAAGAAATCCGATCTCACAGGTACTATTTTATATTTCATATGACTCCCTCAATAGCTAACAGATTATTGGTAAGACATTGCAAGGTCCGCTACCTTGTAAGGTGCTGATACGCTGCCTGATAAGGTGAGATGTGACCTCTGTATAGACAAACCAATAAAGATCCAAAAATTACAGTAAATCATACACTAATAAAAATAATGTTACATCTCAACAGATTGATAGCAAATTAGTTAGTCTAAAAAAATGCTACTGACACTCCCTGACAAAGCTACGTGTTTTACTGTCACCAACTTAAACAAGGAGACAAAAACATGAGCACAAATATCGTAGAAATCGCCACCTTCAAACTGGCTAACGGCGTCACTGAAGCAGACTTTCTGATTCAAAATGAACACTTTATGGCTTACGTTAAAACACAACCGGGACTGCTTTACCGCTCTGTGTCAAAGCATTCTGAAACCGGTGTTTACACTGACATTGTATACTGGAATACGCTTGAAGATGCCAAACGCGTGCAGGAAGCATTTGAGCACGAGCAGGTATGTCAGCAGTTTGCGGCGGTAATTGACAAAGAGAGCCTGTCACTCACATTAACTGAGGTAGTTGCGCAAACCCCTTGCAGTGAGTAACCTGATTCAGCCTATCAATGCCGGGATCATTTCCCGGCTTTTCCCCGGAGTAACCTAGTGCACAAATCTGAGCGTTTATTTCAGCTGGTTAACCTGCTTAAAGGACGGCGCCTGGCCATCACAGCTAAGCAACTTGCCGAACGGTTGAATGTGTCTGAGCGCACTATCTACCGCGACATTCAGCACCTTCAAAGCTCTGGCGTGCCTATCGAAGGCGAAGCTGGCATTGGTTACCTGATTGCACAGTGTGACTTGCCGCCCATGATGTTTACCGTTGCGGAGTTACAGTCTTTATTGTTAGGAACCCGTATGGCCAGCGCCTGGACTGATCCTGTGTTGTCGGAACATGCCAGCAGTGCAATGGCTAAAATTGAAGCCGCGCTTCCTGACCACCTTAAACAACAGCTGGACGACTTCCCCTATGTTGCCGCCAGCTTTGGTCACACCGAAGATCATCAAAGGTTCAGCAGTACATTACGTGAAGCTGTGGTTCAGAAACGCCAGGTCAGATTACACTACAAAGATGCCAAAGAGGCATATAGCGAGCGAGACATAGAGCCGCTCGGGCTTGTCTACTGGGGTGGTAAATGGACCATCATCGGCCATTGCCTTCTACGCAATGATTACCGTGAGTTTCGACTCGATCGAGTCTGTGACATCTCCCTGCTAACACATCCTTTTGAACTAACGAAAGAAAAGAATCTGCAACACTATATTGCCCTGGTTAAGGCAAAATACGCTGATGACACCGCCCAGACTGACCTTTAACCCCAGCTACCCGCCCGCCCTGTTCAAGTAGCAGACGAGTATAAATACTCATCTGATCTGTGTGCTTTTTTTACTCGATTGTTTTTATTTAATAAATTATCAATAATTCATTCTCAGCCAATCAACCAGATCAAATAATTCGCCACACAAGCAACATTTATTAAACGCAAATGAGAGTTGTTATCATTTAAAATCACTGTTAGTATGCGCTCCCTCTGCAGTCCCGAAGCCGGGTTCCTTAGTTGTATGGAGTGTAATATGCAATTCTCTCGCTCAAAGAATTCACAAAATCTATTGGCCAATGCCGTTAAAATCGCCCTGTTAGGTGCCGCGGTTAACAGCACAATTGTTGTTGCTCAAAGCAATGACGAAAACATTGAAAAAATTAGTGTGTACGGTAAACACAACCAACTCATTCTAGAATCAGGCACAGCCACTAAATCTAATATGGCGTTAATGCAAACACCGGCGGCCATTGTCGTTGTTGATAAAGAGTTGCTCAAAGCGCAAAACGCCACTACTTTGCAAGAAGCGCTACGCAACGTTAGTGGTCTGGGACAGGCAGGTAACAACTACGGTATTGGTGATAACCTGACTGTGCGTGGTCTGGGTGTGAATTACACTTATGATGGCATGTACGGCGGTGCAAACTTAGGTAACGACTTCAACCCGACTCGCTCAATGACCAACATTGAAAGCATTGAGGTACTCAAAGGCCCCGCAACCGGTTTATACGGTATTGGTGCAGCCGGTGGTGTAATCAACCTGGTTGAGAAAAAACCGCAACAACAGGATGCTTTCGAGGTCAGTGCCAAAGCTGGCAGCTGGAATAGCTATGGCATTGGTTTTGATGCAACTGGTGGCCTGAATGATCAATGGGCATACCGCCTTGTCGCCAATCATGAGCGAAGTGACGGCTATCGCGACCTGCAATCAGACAGAGACGAAATTTATGCCAGCCTGAGTTTTGATGTGAGCAATAATCACAAACTCCTGCTTTCAACCGCTTATATTGATGATGCACTGCAAATTGATTCGATTGGTGACCCCGTTCGCATCATGAACTGGGACAGCACCTCTGCTACACCAGGTATGCTGAGTGCAGCCGACCTGCCAAACGGCACAACATTAGATGAAGAAGGCAAAAACTATCTCGGTGTCCAGCTGTCTGAGCAACAACGCGAACAGCTTGCCGCATCTATTCTGGCTACCGATGGCCTTAAACCTTACGATTTGGGCGATGGCAACTTAATTTCGCCACTTTCTAAACCGAATGAAGGTGAAGAGTTGAGAATTAAGCTTCGCCACGACTGGCATATCAACAGCGACTCAACACTGACTCAGCAAGTCTTGTGGCGCAGCTATGACTCAGACTTTGCCCGTCAGACGGGTGCATACAACTATGTCTACTGGGATCGCCGTGGTGTCATTAATGCCGACCCTCGCGCACCTTTAGTCGTTGATGGCGAACTGCATCCCTTTGCCGCACGTCGTCAGGAATACCGCCGTTTGGTTGCCGAAGAACAAACCTGGCAATACTTTGCCGATCTGCAACTGGGGTGGAGCCTCGGCGGCATTATGGGTGAACACCTGATCAGCGTAAACTATGAAAACCGAGAGATGGCACTCAAGAGCTGGTCGGTTTACGATGCCGACGGCAGCAATGGCGATAACGCTATTCCTTATATTCTGGATATTCGCAATCCGAACTGGGCGACCGGTGATATCATGGATTATGACCCGTCATTGCGCAGCAATTACGACAAATCACTAGACGCCTATGGGATCAGCTTCCAGGAAGTACTTTATCTCAACGAACAACTAACTGTGCGTACCGGTCTGGCCTACTCTGCCATTGAGCAGGCTTACCAGCATAAAGGCAGCGATCGGGTGCCAGAAGCCAGTAAAGAGCTGGACTCAGATGACTCTGGCATGACCTATAACCTGGGTGTTAACTATCAGGTTCATCCTCAGCTTTCTGCGTTTGTTAATGTTGCCAAAGGCCGCACTGCTTACAGTATTTTAGGCGCTTTGTCTGATGACAAAACATCACCAAACCGCCCAGACTCTGAATCAGAGTCTCTGGATTTAGGTATTCGTTTTACCGCACTGGATGAAGATCTGCTGGGGTCAATTGTGTGGTTTGAAACCAGCCGTACTAACCTGCGTTACACAAACCCGCTGTACAACGACAACCCTAAGGACCCGGAATACAACGTCAGTGTTGAGCAGTATTTTTATGACGACGAAGATAAGTCTGAAGGGGTCGAAGTCGATCTGAACCTGGCACTGGCAGAGTCCGTTGACTTAAACATGAATGCTACCTGGCAGGACGCCATCGAGATCCGTGCTAAGGAACATTCCGAGCAGAAAAAAGGCGTGCCAAAGAAAATGGCCAGTGCCTGGGTTAATTACCAGCTACCTGCCACGGTTATGGATAACCTGACTGTCAGCCTGGGCGTCAACTATATGGGTGAACGAACTGTAAATTCCGAATCTTTCGGTCTGCCCACCGCCACCATTGACAGCTACACACGCTGGGATGCCGCGGCACGCTACCAGGGTGACAAGTATCAGATCCAGCTGAACATCGAGAACCTGACCGATGAACGTTATTACAGCAAAGCGCTGTTCCTGGGTGGCTTACCAGGTAACGAGCGTAACGTTAAGTTGTCTGTAAACTATCAGTTCTAATACTCCGGGCCCGGTGTCCGATACTCAGTAAGAACACAAAGCGAAATGGGCCTGCCCATTTCGCTTCTTTATTGCTGCTTTGATAACCCCATAAGGAACAACAAATTTAGGTACAGTCTTTGCTTCGTTATTCTCAATATTGCAAAGGAATAACCGAATGAAGATTACCCCTCAAACTGTCTTCTCAGCCAATCAGTACACATCACAAAATGAGACACAGTTAAATCAACAAGCGCACTTCGCACAGCGACTGAACGAAGCCATGGATGCAACCGGGCGCGCACAACCAGACAAGGATACAGCGGTTTCCGTTGGAGTTGATTACGAAGGCATTTCTGAGCAGGCAAGAAATTACTACCAGGTTGCCAGGGACACTGCCTACAAACGCGTTGATTTAAGCCAGCCAGAAAAGCAGCAGCAAATCCAGTTCTACGAGGAAACTATGAGCGAAATCATGGCGATGTCAATAGAAGTCACCGTCGAACCCCACGAAGTCAATCAAGCCTTACTGTTCAATAACCTCGGCATTGACTTTCTGGCCTACAAAGAACTCACAGTTAGAATTGAGATGCTTGACCTGACAGAGCAAGAAATACACGATGACAAAACGCTTCCGGGCTATAAAAAAGACAAGTTGAAAGACAAAATCGATGAACTCAAAGCCAGACTGGAAGTGGCTATCGACGAGCTGCTTGGTGACAGTCAGGATCAGCCATCAGAAGCCGACCCGAGCGGATCAGCCAGTGAAATGTTTACTTTGTATCAACCAACTTAAATCATGCGTGGCGTTGCAGTCAATTTGTACAACACAAGGCCAACAAGCCATGCAATTGCGCTCAACGTACTATACTGAAATCATGTAAATTTGCAGATCTCTGCTGCAATTCAGCACCAGCCTGACAATGAGGTGAGTTGCAATGTATCAGTTAGTACGTTTACTGGCTCTATTTCCGCTACTAAGCTTCGGCGCAACCTATAATACGCCTGATCTGGACTGGGTAACGGAAGATTACCCTCCTTTTAATTATCATATCAACGGTGAAATAGAAGGCTTATCAATCCGCATTCTGGATGGCATTTACCGGGAGCTTGGCTGGACGCTGGACAAACGAGACATCATGTTGGTGCCCTGGCCCAGAGCCTACCGTATGGCCATGACCTCACCTAAAACCTGTATTTTTTCTATTACTTACACTCAGGAGCGGGCCAAACTATTCCAGTTTATCGGCCCATCGCTCGACAATCAGGTGGCCATGATTGGTCACAAAGAAAACGACTACGACGTGTCAAATCTCTCAGATCTGAAAAACTATAAAATTGGCGTCGTAAAAAACGACATTGGCCACCAGCTACTGCGCCAGTCTGGTGTCAATAACGACAATCTTGTTTTTCTGGCCTCTGGGTTTGAACTGGTTCAAATGCTCAAACTTAAACGTATTGACTTAATCGCCTATGGCGATATTATCGCCCGCTTTCAGTTTAAACGGGCTGGTATCGATCCGTCACACTACAGGGTCGTCCTGCCATTAGCTCGTTCCTATCTGGGGTTTGCCTGTAACAAACAAGTAAATGCTCAGTGGGTTCACAATATGAATCAGGCACTGCGACGTTTACGTCGGGATTCACCTTCACTGTTTTTGCCACAATCATATTAACGCTTTCCAGAGGAGCCAATGACACGTTTTAAATCAATGCTGATCACATCATTTATGATCACGCTATTTGGGTTATCAATAAGTAACACAGCCAGGACATTGCAACCTGAAGATGATATCCACCCAATACCAATCACCGTTTGCTTTGAACGCTGGCGTCCTTTTAGTTTTATTGATCAAAATGGTGTTGCCCGTGGTATGGAAGTTGACCTGATCAAAGCTGCGGCTAAGTCCATAAATCGTAGCGTCGAGTTCACTGAACTTCCGTTCAAGCGCTGTATTGCCAATGTTAAATTTGGCAGCACAGATTTTTCGTTGCATGTGGACAAAACCGACGGGCTGGAAACTTTTTCAGACTCTGCAACATCATGGCAACTAAGTCTGGCTGTCTCTGCTGACAGATTAAAAAATGCACACGACTTCAATCGCATTGATACACCTAGGATCATGCTGGCAACAGAATACCCCTATCCAAAAGCTGTGTATCGAAAATTGGAAGCGCTCAATGCCCGGTTAGTCCGACGTTCTTACTATGAAGAAAACGACGAACATGCCAAGACCTTTTTTAGCATATTAGCAACAGCGCGCGTTGACGCCATACTGGTCGATAAGCAATGGGCGCAGCATATGATTATCAAATTTGACTTGCCAGTACGGATACTGGTACAGGACTTTCACTCAGAGCCCCAATACATAGGTTATCGGCATAGTAATGCTCGCCTTGCCAGTCAGCTTGAGGCAGCCATGGCTGCATTGCCCGCTCCCCTGATCCAATCGATTAAAGGTCAATATCAATATTAACAACACGTGCTTGTATGCGCTATTCGCGGCTTAATTTGATCAGTCGCTCAACCACATCAGCAGCGACCTGATCCAAAATTGAGGCATCATGCTCGTTGAACTCCCGGGGTTCAAAATCAATCAGACACAAAGTTCCTACCTGGCAGCCATTGGGATGCTTGAGTGGACAGCCTACGTAAAAGCGGATACTCAGCTCTCCTGTTACCAAAGGATTATCAAAAAAGCGTTCATCCTGCAGTGCATTATCAACAACGAACACGCCATCCTGACAGATTGCGTGGCCACAAAATGAAATATCTCGGTGTGTTTGCTCAGCATCCAGCCCAACTCTGGATTTAAACCACTGCCTGTCGCTATCCACCAGACTGATCAAAGCAATTGGTACATTGAATACGTGTGCAACAAATTCGGTGAGTCTGTCCAGCTCTGCATCGGGAAGGGTATCCAGCGCCTTTAAGTCATAAAGGGTTTGCAGTCGCAGAGTTTCGTTTTCCGGAAGTGGTGGATTTTTCATCCAATTTACCAATTAACATGTGGTTTCTAAACTATAGTTAAAAATGCCTGAACGTCTATTTTAAGGAAAGCACACGTGCAAGTGCAGCTCAAAATTGTTATCTGGTTAACAGTCGTGTTGGCCAGTTTACTGTCACTTGACAGATTTGCGCGCTCCTATTTTGTTGCTCACCACACTATCGTAGCCACCCGGGACAGCTTGCAAAATGTCATGTATATGCAGCAGATCAGAAATGCCATCTTCGCATTACAAAAAGAACGAGGTTACACATTCGGTTTATCTGAACGGGCATCAGGACAGACGCTTAGCCAGCTTAATCAATATCGCAGTGCCAGCAATACAGCGTTAGAAAAAATAGCAACCCAGAGCACACAAAACCCCAATTTACTATCGTCACTGCCCAGCACCGCCGAGTTGCTGAACCTCAGAGCTCTGTTTGACCAGCGCCTGCTCACCCGAGAGCAGGCTATGACTCTTTATACAGCCAAAATTAATGCCCTGTTAGATTTGTTTTTGGCGATCGAATTAAAAATTGCCGCGGACGCCGTCAACATACAATTATATAGCCTGACCAAAGCGATTGAGGAGGCGGGTAAGCTTAGAGCACACACTTATGCCATGCTTAATGCCCCTGTGGACAATCGTGCCAGTGCCATCTTTGAACTTGCGACCATACACAACAGGCACCTTGCGTTACTCAACAATACTCCCTATAACAAAGACATTGCGCAACAGGTAGCGACTTTACTTTCACAGCCTGAAAACAAAGCACTCAATGGTGTGTTGCTGTCACTCCAACAATCCGGACAAAGTACTTTTGCAGCGCAACGCTGGTGGCAACAAAAAACGCACTATATTGACCAACTGATCGCAATTGTCCGCGCACAACTGGCTTCGCATCAACAACAGCTTAGCGCCGAGTTTAAAGCGCACAACTCCACCAAGTCGCTCTTTGCTCTGCTTGCCGTGGCTGCATTTGTTTGTACGGCCGTTGCCAGTATTTTGCTGTGGCGTGCTCTGGGCTATAACGCGACTCCGAAACGGCATCAGACCCCCGTCAAACTCTCTCAGCTGCTGCTGTTACTGGGGCTTATCGTCTCTTTTATTACCTCCGAGCATGATATAAGTCAGGGAGAGTTGAGCAACAGCCTTTACGCGCGCTCAGCAAACGAACTCAGTAATAACCTGGCCTACTCTGTTATCGCCATTGATAACTTGTGGCTAGGCCCGCTGACCGAGCGCCTGCACACGCTCAGTATTACGAAGCAACCCGTTTTTTCGAATGCTACGGGCACCGAGTACATAGGTAAATTTACCCTTTCCAATCGTGATCTGGTCGGCTTGTTCCCAGCCACTTTGTCTGTCAGGGAACTACAGAGAATTATTACAGACAGCATTAACAGACAAGGGGCGCAATCAATCTCACTGGCATTAATATCGGACAGTAACAATAAGTTATATAGTGTTTCTACCGCGCCACAGGCAAGTGCAACCGGCTTATCAGATATTCTCCTGGTGCTGATTCAGCCTGTAGACGACACTCTCACTAAAATCCTAAAAATGCCAGTAGCTTATCAGGGCATCACGACACATCTGCTGTTTAATGACATTGTGATTGGCCGTAATGACCACACCAACATACAAGGCCCTTCTGCGCGCAAAAACGGACTTGAACTTGTGCATCAGAATTTTGCGCTCGGATTTACCGTCAGGGCCACTCAGGATCCAGAGCAAATTGAGGGCTATATCAATACCCTGCAACAAGAATTTTCTGTGCAACTGGTCCTGCTGCTAACACTGAGTCTGACCGCCTTAATACTCGCCCATCGGGCTCAAAATCGCATTATTGAACAGCTACAACATTCAGAAACCCAACTGGACAAAGAGCGTCTTTTACTCTCTAACTCAGAGCAGATAATTGGCATGGGGAGCTGGGAATGGCAGCATGGTAGCCACCATGTGTTGCTTTCCAAAACCCTGAAAAAACTACTTAAAGTAAACAGTAGCGGGAAATATGTGCCATACACGCAAGTGCTGCATAAATTAACGCGCTCCAGCAGACGCACTTTGTTCAAACATTTGCGTACGCAGGTGCTGGACTCTCAAGTTCGGCTCACGCTGAATTTCTGCGACGAACAAGCGTCTGAAAAACAACTTGAAGTGATCATGACATCACACCAAAGTGATATCACTCAGCCAATCTGTGTTGTCGGTGTGGTACGCGACATATCAGAGCAGGTTGCGCAGCAGAAAAGGCAAAGCAAATACCAGGCATCGCTGCAAGCTGCCCGCCAGGAAGCACTGGATCGTATGAAAGAGGCGGAGACCCAGCGTCATGAAGTTCAGCAACTACTGCACCGCAATCACGAGACTGAAAACCTGCTTGAAGCCACACTGGACAGTATCCCGGCATTTATTTTGTTATTAGATGGAGAAGCCAACATTCGCCTGATCAATCGCTTCTGGTATAAAAGCAAGCGCCTTAACCTTGAAGAAAGTGGCTTGTTTATTAATACCCTGATGCGGATAAATGACAATCTGATTGACGTGATCTCCCTGTTGCCGCTGATCAACAAAAAACCATTACTGGACGCACTATCAGCCGCTAAAACACGTGACCTTTATTACAAAGATATGGAGATCTGCTATCAGCTGGATGGCACTAAGATGTGGTTTGAGGTGATTGTGACCAACCTGATCTGCAACGATAAAAAGTACATGTTGCTATATCAGCATGATATTACCCAGCGTAAGAACGATGCCACGGCCCTCGCCAATGCCAAAGAAACCGCCGAATCAGCCAATAAAGCCAAATCCCGTTTTCTGGCCACAATGAGTCATGAGATCAGAACCCCTATGAACGGCGTTGTCGGAATGTTGGATATTTTGTCTCAGTCACGACTGAGTGATGAACAGCGCCACCTGACCTCAGTCGCGAAAAACTCTGCAATGATGCTGTTGAGAATAATCAACGACATACTCGACTTCTCGAAAATAGAAGCGGGTAAAATGATCATTGAGCAAACCGCTTTTAGCTGGCAAAACCTGGCCAAAGAACTCTGCGAGCTGATGAGCCACCAATGCCATGAAAAGCGTATAAACCTGAACTTTTACTTCGACCCGTCCCTGGGCTACTGGCATCAAAGCGACCCGATTAGGATCCGTCAGATTTTGCTGAACCTGGTGGGAAACGCCGTTAAGTTTACTAAAACAACTGCCAGTAAAATTGGCAATGTAGAGGTCTTTGTATCGCCTGCCGCCGAAACCGGATACCTGGAGATCAGCGTCAAAGACAATGGTAAAGGCATGAGTGAAGAACAAACTCAGGGCTTATTCAAGCCCTTTGTACAGGCGGATGATAGCATTCAGAGAAAGTATGGGGGTACAGGACTTGGGCTCTCCATTACGATGCGACTGTGTGAGCTGATGCACGGCACACTCGTTTGCCACAGCCTGGAAGATGTGGGAAGTAACTTTATTGTCACCCTGCCATTTGCGCCCAGCGCAACAGGTGATGAGGAGATTATCATTAATTTTCAGGGACTAACGGCTTACATTGTTTCTGACGGTGATAAATTTGAACAGGATTTGGCACACAATCTCAGCGCCCATGGTATGCGCTGCCAGTTAATCAACGATGACGACCTGAATGCCTATTTGCTTGCACGCCTGGATGTTGACTACCTCATCATCACCAACGAAAAATATCAACAACTGGTGACCAATGGCCAGGATATTATTTCAACCAACAGTGAGCTTAAATGCCTGGTGCTCGAACATGCCAATATCCAGATGCCAATCGTGGACGAACGGAACATTTATGCACTGGACAATAACCCCTACTATGCAGTCAGAGTGATTGAAAAAATCGCCACACTGGAGGGGCAAATCAGTCCGGAGCCCGACATGAATCTGCTCTCAAGTGACGAGCAGTTACCTACGATTGAGCAAGCGCAGAAGAAAAATGCGCTGATTCTGGTGATTGAAGACAATGTGTATAATCAGGACTTATTTAAACGCCAACTGGCTTTGCTTGGATTACAGTGCATTATCGCCGAGCATGGGGCCATTGCATTGGAGCTGATGCAGAAGTACCAGTTCTCTTTAATCATCAGTGACTGCCATATGCCCGTTATGGACGGCTACACCTTTGCTAAAACCTATCGCGAGCTTGAATCACAGGGCAAGCTGCCCAGGTTACCCATCATCGCAGCAACGGCGAATGCACTCAGCGGCGAACGTGAGAAATGTCTTGATGCCGGAATGGATGACTATATATGCAAACCCATTGTATTGCATGCGCTGCGCGCCACCATTGAACAATGGTTGCAGCAGTCGCAACCAGTCACCTCACCCAACCTGAATGGCCACAACACTGCTCAGCCTGACCATGAGCGCGATAGACCCGAGGCGACTGCAACGAACCTTGCAGCACCAGATAATGAACCAGACCAGCCTGCAACACGTATCGTCGATTTGAGTGTGCTGGAAAATTATGTTGGTAATGACAAAACCATTCAGAAGCAATTTTTACAAGGCTTTTTGGCTGACTCTCGCCCCCTGGTTGAAAGCATGAATGATGGGGAAGTGTCGCTCCTGACCATTAAAAATACCGCACATCAGCTAAAGTCTTCTGCAAAAGCAATAGGTGCACAAACACTTGCAGACGAGTTTTTTGCACTGGAGCAAGCAGCCAAAGCGGAAGATGTGACAAAGGTCCGGGCGTTACAACAGGCCTGTGATGATAAGTTTTATGCCGCATGTGTAGAAATAGAAACTATACTTGAGTGAAAAGTAGGCTCAACCAGGTCGTAATCAGGACTATACATGCTTATAACGCAGGACCAGAAAAGACTAGATGAATAATCTTATCAAAGTAATCGCAATTGATGACAACCAGTTAATTATTACTCAGCTGGAACTGTTATTAAAACAAGTCGCCCAGGACGTCGACTATCATGGCTTTACCGCAGGTCGCCATGCATTGGACTCAGGGATGTGTGACTCTGCGTCGTTAATTTTTCTAGATCTAAACATGCCTGAGATTGATGGCATAGAACTATTGCGTATTTTTGCAGATGCCAAACTGACAACGCCCATCGTTTTGCTCAGCGGTGAAGACAAAGATGTACTGGAAACCGCCAGTAATTTAGGCACTATGCACAACCTGAACATCATCTCTAACATAGATAAACCCGTGTCTTTGCAGCGCCTGAAATCGCTGCTTGAGTGCCTGGATCAACACCACAGAACATCACCCGCTCAACCAGAGAAAACCTACAACGCCAGTGATATTAGAATTGGGCTGGACCGGCAGCAGTTTAAAGCCCATTACCAGCCCAAAGTATCACTGGAAACGCTCAATGTTATCGGCATGGAAATCCTGGCGAGATGGTATCATCCTTTTGATGGCTTAGTGTCGCCGGGAGAGTTCATTCCGCAACTGGAGCGCGCCGGGTATTCAGCCGAGCTCGCATTGCAGTTGCTGACGCAGACTCTGGAGCTTTATGATAAATACTATGAGCAGGTAAAATCGCTGAGCTTTAGCCTCAACCTCAGCGCTGGTGCATTATATGACATCGAGTTGCCAAACAAGCTGGCGACCTTGTGCGACCAATACTCAGTGCCACGCAAGCAAATCATTCTGGAGATCACCGAAAGTCAGCTACTCGATAATTTACCTCGCACTTTAGAGGTGTTATTGCGCTTCAGATTAAAAGGGTTTCCGCTATCGATAGACGATTTCGGTACCGGGTTTTCGAGCTTTACGCAGCTAAATCAGGTGCCATTTAGTGAACTCAAAATTGATCGCAGTTTCGTTAGTAATTGCGACACCGACAGTAAAAAGCAGGCAATTGTTTCTGCCACCTCTGATTTGGCGAAAAAACTGTCGTTAAAAACCGTTGCTGAAGGCATAGAACACGCGGGTGAACTAAACTATTTACGTAAGTGTGGAATTGATGTTGCACAGGGCTTTTTGTTTGCCCGCCCTCTTGCGGCCGACGCCTTACTGAGCTGGCTAACACACAACCTCAACAAGCCTCTCGCGGAGTGGGGAACATGAGCAAAAGCGCAATTTTGATAGACGACAATGCTTTGTTTCTTAAATTGTTGAGCAGCCAATTGGCCTCGCTGGGGGTTGAAGTCACTCAGGCTCGAGATAAAAAGGAGCTACTGGCACACCTTGAAACAAACTGGTACGACTGGGCGTTTATCGATGCACACCTGGAAGACGGTGAATGTGGGCTGCAACTGGCCAATGTATTAGTCGAGCAGCAATTACAACATGAGCGGCCATGTACTTTAGTCGGCATGTCGGGTGACGAAATCTGTGCCAGTCGTTATGCCAATGCCGGCATTAGCAGACATTTTATTAAGCCTATCACCCTGGCTCAGCTCAGAACACTTGTCAGCCCAACAACAGATTAAACGCAGACTAGCCCGAATGTTCCCAGGATGCCGAACACAATGACAGCTAATAGCCCCAACCACGCACAACGTCGGCCTCAGGTCATTGTTATTTGTGACAAGACAGATGAGCTGACAGGTGTGATTGAAATTGTTGAGGCACATACTGAAGCTTACCGTACCGTGTTTCACTGGGAAGAAACAGCAGAACTCATAGTGGAAGCCAACCCCGCCATCATCATCATGGCAAAAAATGATGTCGCCAGTAGTATAGAAACCTACACCGAGTTATCAAAACAAGGCTTACTCAATTATCCTCATAAAAATATACTACTGTGCGAAAACAAAGAGTCAGGCATAGCCTTTAAATGTTGTATGAGGGACATCTTTAGCGACTACTTTGTGCATAAACCTATGTATGAGAATTATCGCTTCAGAATGATTTTGCATAACGCATTGAATGAAGTGTCAGGCAGTAATAAAAATGCCCAGTTGCAGGAAGCACATTTTGGCAAGATTGATGACAAATTGCGGGGGCTTATCGATGAAGTGGCACAACACCGGGCTACATCCGCAGAAAACTTTGCCCAAACCCGCGATCAAATTGCCCAACAACAGGGCCATAATGACGTGCAAAAACAAATGTTTGATCAGCTCAAAGAGCAGCATATTAACCCGCTAATGGAACAGCTGGAGCATCAGCTTACCGCCAGTGTTGAGCTCCTCAAATCTCAACTAAAGGACAAGCAAGTGTCTCTCGCAGAACTATCGGCCTTGCTGACAGAAAAGCGAGTCCCTCGCAGTGTAGTGGCAGCTCAGACACAATCAGATAAGCCCGCTTTGGACGCGCATGAACCCGCGCCACCCCTTTCGCAGCCCCCTGAACCTGAAACAACCAGAAAAATGCGTATTTTGGTGGTCGAAGACAATGAAATTTACCGGGAGATGCTGCTAAAAATACTTCACGAAGAAGACCACATCACCGAGTATGCTACCACCGGTCTTGAGGCCATTAAGCTTCTGAGGAAAAAGAAATTTGATATGGTGTTTATGGACCTGTTTATGCCTGAACTGGACGGCTACAACACCACCAGAAACATACGCACTTTTAAGCATTGCAAAAAACTACCGATTATTGCTTTGTCTACCAACCGCAACAAAGAGCTCATTCGTAAATGGGCGAGTCTGGGTTTAACGGGGTATATCACCAAGCCTTCAACCAAGTTGGCCATCCTTAAAGCCATCGATAAAGTTCAGAGCAGTAACAACCCTGTCCACTGAAATAACAAATAAACAACAATGCCTCTGGAGCTTTCGCCCTACACTTAATACTATGAGCAGCAATGATCACAGCAGAGGTAGTTATGGGCAAAAAAACGGGCTTCATTTTTCTGATCACCTTGATCCTTGGCGCAATCCTTGTTGCAGTCTTTCGATATTATCCACATCATGATGAAGCGAGCACCCGACAAATTAACGCTATCGCACAGCCGAACGCAAATATGCTGCTGAACTTTACGCCCCATGTATCTGATGTGCCCAGGCCATCAGAGTCATTTGTGTTTCCTATAGCACTGGGCGAAACGGGCCCCGTAACCAACCTCTATTCCGGTCCCAATCAATACCCATTTTTTTGTATGACACAAGAGTCAGAACTTGGACAACCTCTGGTGGACAATCAGCAGGGCCTGGGGATCCCCATCTATAATAGTGAGCAGGTTATCGGATACAGCAAAGACTGTTCCTTGCCGTCTCAATTGTATTATTTCACCCTCGTTGAACAAGATGGTCACTTCTCTGCCGTCAGGCTTAATGAAGAGACAGCTCGCTCTCACCACTCGTCGCCTCTGTTCAGAGTAGAACAAGGCACTATCAATCGTTTTATTTACACGCTGGTCATGCCCATTTCCCGTCAGGAAGTTGGCAACAGGCAAGGTCAGTCTCAGTGGAACAAAAAATTAATTTATCAATTTAATGGCGGCTCAGGCATTGGTTATCGACAAGGCCGGCAAAAGGCCACCCGGGTGATGACCCGTCAGGCGCAGCAATTACTGGACGGCTATGCAGTGATAAGCTCCAGTGGCAATAAGACCAGTTATACCTACAACATGCTGCTGGCAGAAGACACCGCCAGACGCGTTAAACGACAGTTTGTCAGCCTCTACGGCGAGCCACTTTATACCGTGGGCATTGGAGGCTCAGGAGGTGGCTTAGCACAATACCTGATTGGTCAAAATAGCCAGGGCATTTTAGATGGCCTAATTCCTCTATATAGCTACCCAGACATGATCACACAGACCACCTATGCGTTGGATTGCGATCTGCTCAATAACTACTTTACGTTTCGCGCAGACAACCCGAAAGCATGGCGAGACTGGGAGCGCAGAAGACTGATAGAAGGTCTTAACGCGATAAATGAGTTCCCGCAAAAAGCCGGTTTTTTACAACCCCTCAATCAGCTAATGGCAGGCTTTGCGCCCTCATTCCCGGATGGTAATAGTGAATGCATCAATGGCTACTTTGGCCTGTCTGCATTTATCAATAATCCCAGGCAAGGCTTTTTACGCCCTTTTTTCTCTGACGAAGTGATTGCACAAACACGCTGGAGTTACTGGCAAGATCTTAAACACATTTTTGGTACCGACGAACAAGGGTTTGGTAAAAGTACCTGGGACAATGTCGGCGTACAGTATGGACTAAATGCTTTGCGCGAGGGCCATATTAGCTTTGACGAATTTATCCACATCAACCACCACATTGGCGGCTGGAAGCCTCAGTCAGAAATGCGCCAGGAAGAAATTGCCCTGCCGCTGGGCACGCGCATACCAATATGGCTCACTTTATGGGGTAATCATAATATCACCAAGGCATCAGACGGCCCGGCATCAAGACACCAAGGTTCAATACCCGCTATGGAGCAGGCCTATCGCTCCGGGCAAGTCTTCATCGGTAAAGTCGACTTGCCGATTATTGATGCCCGCCACTATCTTGAAAACGAGCTGGACATGCACCACATGTCGGCCTCATTTTACAGCCGCGTTCGAATCGCTCAGCACAAGGGGCACAGCGACAATCATGTTATCTGGGTTGCACATAAAGATCACAACCCAACAACGGCAGCCTTTGCCGCTATGGATGACTGGTTGCTCGCAATGAAGCAAAATCCGCAGCTCAGTGCTGCCGCTGCCAAGCCGGTGTCTTTACAGGATACCTGCTTCAACGAGGACGGCAGTATTTATGCCTCAGGCTCAGGTGTATTTGACGGACAATGGAATAACAAACCTCAGGGTCAGTGCCAGAGCCGCTTTCCCATGTTTAGCACAAGTCGCATTCAGGCAGGTGGAGGCTGGGGAGGTGACCTGTTCAAATGCGCCCTAGTAAGTGTTGAAACCGCCATCGAGAAAGGCTGGTATTTGCCTTTTAATGCGCGTGCACACCTGGATACACTTAAAGCCACTTTTCCTGAAGGGGTGTGTGACTATACCGGCCGTGACCTTGGCAGACCCAGTGATCTGTAATCGGTAAATTGGCCTGCTCATCACCACACAGTGATGGTGCTATAAAATACGGGCCCTCATTTGGGCCTGTCCGCCACGCAAGATTACTCAGGCACTTTACAGCACCAATGGATTTAATTAAGGTGTCAGAAAAAACGCAAGGACTTCTAATGGAAGCTCTTTTTTCATACGGGACATTACAACAGTCTCAGGTTCAGTTAGATAATTTTGGCCGGCTACTCGATGGTGAGGCAGATTATCTGGTTGGTTACCGGCTGGGGCAAGTCAGAATTACAGATCCTGAGGTGCTGAAAAGTAGTGGTAAAGCCCTCCATCCAATCTTGATCTATACTGCCAATCCTGACGATCAGGTAGCTGGTTCCGTCTTTTTTATCACCCAGCAGGAGCTGGCGCGCGCTGACAGCTATGAAGTTGCAGATTATGTCAGGCAGGAGGCTAAACTGAAGTCTGGAAAAACCTGTTGGTTCTATGCCGCCAGTGATAGCGCCAATATACTCAAAGAGTAACAGGCTCAGCCTGTTACTCTGTACATAAAATTACTCGCAAGCCTTACCACAGTTACCAATTGTCACCTGTTTCTGGCCAAGGTAACTTGGCACACCATAGACTCGGTTGTAAGCAATAGCACCGATAAACTGATTGTTATACAACACACCCGGTGTCCAACTGCTGCTGCGCCATGTTCCACTAAGTGCATATTTGCTGATACGGTTCGCACCAGGTGCACTGGCATTAAATTGTCCACCCCAGCTGGATGTAATTGTCGGTGCACTCTGGTAAACGCCAATGTGTGCTTGGTGCTTATTATAACCGTTAGCGTCCCTGTTTAGGCTAACATTCAGGTTCATGCCAGTGACAAGATTGCCAATGATATTGTTGATATCAATATCCAGGTAACGCTCTGCTGCGTCAACGTTACCGCGTACACGACTATCCGCCAGAATTTCCTGCATACCAAATAGCGCACCAGGTCTTTCCAGTGAAGCGAACTGTCTTAGATTTGCCTTGATCAAATCATCCACCTTAGCGGTTGCATAATTAGAAGCAAAGTAATTAACAAACTGGCTGACACCAGGTAAAGACAATATGCCACCCGAACAGCTTACATCTACATCGCGACCATAGTTAACATCAATGTTTTCCAACGCACCGGTATAGTAGTTGTAAGTCACTGTAGGTCTGAGATTTTCAAGACGAACAGCGACTTTGACACTTGGGCAAAATACGTCAACACCATCAAACTTCACTTTTGTATAAAAGCCCAGGTTACCTACTGTCAGGCGGATCTTATAGTTATCTGTACCCGTGAAGGTTGCTGAGATATTTTTTGCATCAAGGTCGACACTATAAATGTATTTTACAGCGCTCATGTTATTCAGGTCGCGCCGAATATCCGCTTCAGTTTCTAACTCAAGCTGCCTCATGTCTGAGAACAAGCTATCTGCCAGGGAGCCCAGGCTCACAGTACGCACTTTTTGAGGCGAATTAGGATTACCTGAAGGTTTCGTCAGTTTGAGCGTCGTTTCGCCTGCATTGGCCGATTGAGCCGCCAGGCCAGCGGCCACGCAAAGTGCTAATTTATAGTTATGTTTCATCTACTTTTTCCTTGTTTTTTTTGGTTATTAGCGCAGCTAAAGTAGTATATGAAAACAACAATCTAACGACACTTTTGTTAAATTAATGTTTAATTTAACACTATAACTTTATACCGAGTCATTAAATGATAAGTCCCTTTAATAATCGAAATAGATAGGCACTCCACAATAGAGTGCCTCTGGGTAAGTAAAATAGACGGGGCAGTTCAATGAGAATATTCACCTTGTTGAACAACAGCATCACTTATACCGTCTAACTAAACCTTGCAGGAAGGAACGGTATGAACAGATGATCTCCTCAGCGCAATATGCACTTTTGCGCTAACCCGGTATATAAGAGCGCGCTTAGCGTTTTCGTTATTCATTGCTGGTTACTTGAATAGTCTGCGCTACCTGGCTGAATTGGCCATCATTGTCTATTGCGACAAACACGACAATGTACTCACCCGGCGCAGCGAAAGTATGTACAACCGTCTCAACGCCCGGTATGTAAGGCTCGTTCCCCATACGCCATAAACGCTCAACGATTTCGCCATCAGGATCGTATGAAGCGGAGGAATTAAACTCACAGGTCAAACCCGTACACTGATAGTCAAATTGGACAACAGGTGGCGTTACCCCATCCAATTCAAGCTGAACGACTTTCACGTCGCGGTTTCCATGACTGTCATCAACCTGTAGAGTCAGTTGGTAATCACCAGCCAAAGTGTACTCAATCTCAACCTGCTCGCCATGAAATACCCTAAAGAACTGGCCACCTTGTAACACCCAGGTGTATGTCAGTGAATCGCGATCGTCCTGAGTTGCTGAACCATCAAAACCACAAATACCTTTTCGACAATCAGCAATAAAATCAGCCACAGGCGACTGAGTACCTGGCATAGCCTCGTTGTCTATTGTCAGGAATTTCGCATATTTAGGCCCCCACTGACCGGACGCGTCCTGGGCTCGAAGGGTCAATGTATAGCGACCTTTGCGCCAACGATGTGTGTCCAGCGTATAATTGAGTGATTCACTCACAGTGTCAAATGCCCCATCAGCAGCTGGCAACAGGATACGCTTTCTGCCTCGCTTACCCTTTTTCTTGATGGTCAATTCGACTTTGCTGATTGCCTGACTGGGCGGCACCTGACCTGTCAGAGAAGGACCAAAAAGATCATCTGCGACAGTGGCAATGATCTCCACAGGCGTACCAGCAGGCACAGCTTCTTTTCCAGCCCCCTTCAAACGCAGATCAAAAAACTGCGGGCCGGCAGGTAGTTTATAAGGTCGTTTCGCTACTTTAGCTGCGTAAATCAGCGCGTTCAGGTTGTTTGGAAAGATCTCTCCTTCAAAGTTGGCACAACTTTCAAAGAACTCATTACCTAACTCAAAAGTAAAGGATGCAACACCAAGCTGCCCATAAGCATATCCATCAGCGCTGCCTCCGGCTTTAAATATCTCCTGAGTCTGAAACGCCCAGTACCCGTTATACGCTGCCATTCTGTGGCCCATCATAGACAATTGATCCGCGTTAGGGCTCGGCGTTAGCTCACTCGACCACGGCCACATCACAAAACGGCTGAAGCTATGTAGATCTAAAAAGACTCCCTGGGTATTGAGTGGCGCTGGATCTGTCAGCAAATCACCGCGACGATCTTTAAACAGATCGTGGAGATAGGCCTGGATCGCCTGTGTTTCAGGCTCAGATGCGGGGCTGGGTCCGTGAAAAGTGGCTGCACATTGATCATCTGTCGAACCACCAATGGGCGAAGCCCAGGCAAAATCGAAGTTACGATTTAGGTCAACACCACGTAATGTTTCATCCAGTGCGCAATATGCTGTATTGGTGTTCTTTCGCCAGAACTGCCCTTGCTCCGCAAGCACCCGACCGTCTGGATTTGCAATGAGCAGGATGTGGATTTCGCGCTGGTTCAGGATCCAGTTGACGTCGGCATCTGTCTCACGGTTTTCAAGTAAGTACTGAGCAAACTTCAATGTAGTTGCCCCGGGTGTATACTCACGGGCATGCAAAGCGCCCTGCATATACAATGCCGGACGCTTACGCCACTTGTTCTTCTTTTTGTTTTTCAATACCAGGACGGTCAAATCATGACCTCCAAGCCCCTGACTTTTCTCCCAGGATGGTCCAATATGTTTCAATTCGACAAAATCGGGATAAGTTTGCGCCAGTGTCTGTGCCATTTGTTGTGTTTCAGCCAAAGTGGGGTAACACGAAAAGTTCGGAATCCCGGACTCCGGCACAGTGCTTTGAGCACGGCTTATCGCAGATATATCTCCCTGCACTGCGGCTTCTGACTGGTTGCTTTCGCCTGGCTTTGAAAAAATAAGTGCACCCGCACTATGTAACTCAGCAAACTCCTGCTGAGTGAGAGAAAGCACCAGGTAATTATTAGCCACTTCCAGAATGGCAGTATGAAACCGGGATAGATATTCCGCTTTTTGCGTTTCACTGGAAAAGGCTAGCTGATAAGTTGATAAAGTGTGATTGTCGGCAGAGAGTGCCTGGACATGTGCTACGTGTGGGTCGCTATGTGCCGTGGCCGTTACGCTTATTGTGCTCAGCAGGAGCATACCCAATAAGTTCTTTTTCATAGTGTTTCCTTCAGTTGTTTATGAGTGTTTAAAATCTCGCTCAAACATTTATTCCTTGTTAATTAATTTGAGGCAACTCCCCAAGTGTAAACATACTGAAATATAAAAATGCTCATTTATCGTACTTTTAGAATAAAACACCTTTACTCAGCACCTTAGTACGTATGCAAAGGTGAGATTCCGAAATGATGTACCGTACTGAAGTGCAATCTAAAAACGTCAACGCCGCTTCTTAGGTGAATTAGCTTGGAAAGAGCAGGTCTTTACCCTAACGTCAGATCAGAGAAATAAGGATGGGAAAATGGAAATCAGGGACCGATTACAAACCAATCAATCCCGGCTTAAAAATAAGGTTACAGATGTGTGTGAAACCACTCAGCCAGTTCGGAAAATACCGCTTGTCTGTTTAGCTCTAAACTATGATTGTCAGCTTCATATATTACCAGCTTATTGGGTATGCGCTCTTTACTCAACGCCTTTGAAAACCTGATTGAATTTTCCACTGAAACACGTTTATCCTGCGCTCCATGCATTAATAAGACGGGTACATTTTTAGGCATTGTGTTGACCCAATTAATAACGGAGCGATGAGCCAGCAGAGCCTCTTTGTCAGCGGCATAGTTTGGAATTCGATTTTGGTACACTTTTTCCATAGAAGGCCTGAACGCCAACTCTTGATTTAGATCCACGACGCCCGCTATCGTGGCAATAGCTTTGATGCCGGGCATTTGTTTCCGTGCCAAATGCGTTTGCATTGCGCCCCGGCTTGCACCAAACATACCCACTCGCTGTACATCTGCTCCCTCAATACGCGTAATTATATTCATCAGGGCCACAACATCATTAACCTCTTGACCACCAAACTCATCGAGGTTATCCGCCTCAGTAAACGTGCCACGATACTGGCTCCCCACAATCATAAATCCCTTCTTAGCCAACGGAAAAAGATTCGCCATCATACTGCCGAAAACAACCGCACCATAGTTGCCGTTACCACCCCGGTTATAGATAATAACAGGTAGCTTTTCGTTGATCTGTTTGGGCTTAATCATGTATCCAGCTACTTTCAGACCATCGACATAATAAGTAAAGGTCTGACAAGAAAGCTGCTCTTTAAACGCATTAAAATCAATTTCAGAGAACCTGGCCTGAAAACCAGCAAGTTTTTTCTTAACTAAATTATCTTCAAGTTCCCTGGAAGAAAACCGCTTTTCCATAAACCCAACCCAACTGGCGTAATCAGAAAAGACTCCCCGAAAACAGCTCTTCACCCCATCTATTGCGAGTTTTTCAGGCTGTTCAGCACTCACATTAAGCGCTATAAACAAGCCAAAGGCCATGCAAACCAATTTATACACAGTACTACTCCTATAACTGAATTATCATTCTGCTAGGTTCTCGCTATCTAAAGATGCAGATATGCTTTGCCAAGGCTGTACCTTAAACACAAATCATTAACCTGCGCTGACAAGTTGACAAATATTTGCCGTATTTATTGGACTGGAATACTAATGTTACAAGACACTACCCTAGTTCAACTATCTAAGCTTTTGACTTTGGGATTACAATGACAAATTTGGCGCCGCCACTTTGATGTACATAGCTTATTTCGCCTTTTAGCACCTGTACCACGGAGTTATACACAATATTCAACCCAAGGCCCAGCTTACCTTGCCCGAGCTGGCTGGTATAAAATGGGTCGAACATTTGCTGCTGATCAGTTTCACTGATCCCCACCCCATTATCCTGATAAACCAATTTAATGACTTCATCTTCGTCTATAACTTCTATTGAGATGTTACCGCTAGCCTGGTTAATAAACCCATGGGAACACGAATTATTAACGAGCTGAGACACCACTTTAAGCAAAGTTTCGGGATAAGAATACAACTGAACAGAGTCGCCAAATACGTCCAACTCTGTTGGCTTGTCAAGGCTCTGGACTATTAGCTCAGCGCGCTGTTTGAGGTATTCCAGCACGTCGAAGTGTACCGCTTCACTCGCATCGAGCGTTGCAGCGACCATTTTAAAACGCGCTATCAGTTCTGCTGCCCGACTGGAGTTTTTTGCCGTCAAAGTGAGCATCTCAGAGGCTTCTTCCAGAAATGCCTTTAACTGGCCGGCACTGAGTTTTTGATCGCTCAGTAAGGAACTGATTTCTTTTAGCTTATCTTCAAGGCAAGATGCAGAAGTAACCACCAGCCCTAGTGGCGTATTCAACTGATGCGCCATCCCGGACACCAGTGTTGTCATCGCTGACATTTTCTCAGATTCCAGTAACTGCTTTTGGGTTGCTTTCAGATTTTGCAGGGTTTCTGTTAATGCCTGGTTTTTAGCCTTTATTCTACGCATAAAGTACAAGATCAACACAACAATGATTATCGCGGCTATCAGCACTAAAACCAGCTGGTCTTTCGCCGCCTGAGTATGAAGCTGATACACCGCATTTTCTTGCGTCAGCTTTGCAATATCTCGCTCTTTCATCGCCAGGTTCATTTGAGCTGCATAAAATGCCACACCGGTTTCAGCCTGCCGTTGCAGGAAATCAAATTTGCTCTGCATGTACAAATCAGCTGCCTGCAACGCGCTTTTCCAATCCTGGATCTGCTGATAGTAATCAACCAGCAACTGGTATGCGTCGACTTTTTCCTGAAATCGCTCATACTTATCACTCAATGCGATGACGTCATTGAGCAAGGGAACCAAATCTTCTTTTGCACCTTGTGCAATTTTCAATCTGACAAGTTCAATCTGAGGACCAATGCTATCTGCCTCAGCGTTGCTCTGTTTACGCAGTTCAACCGCTGCAATTAAATGCTGCTTTGCCAGTTCTGGTTTATCCAACGCTAAATACGTTTTGCCTAAATTATGATGAGACCAGGAGCTGTGGTAAGTCAGATTGTGTTCTTCCCTGAGTGCAAGGCTGTCGGTATGTAATACGAGTGCTTTTTCAAACTCTCCCAGACCAAAGTAAGCCTCTCCGAGGTTATTTAGTCCGACGCCCATTTGTTGCGGTAATTCTCTGTCTCTGGCGTCCTCATAAAAACGCTCAAAGTAGACCCTGGCATCCGTATAACGGCCCAGTTTTAGATACACATTGCCAATGTTGTTTTCGGTTTGTCTGAGATACAGTTCGGTGTCCATCAGGTCGGCAAGCCTGTAACTTTCAAGGTAGTTTTCCAGCGCCCGCTCATACATGCTCATCCGAGTTAGCGCACCAGCTGTCAGACTGTAGTAACTAAACAAAATGGTGGGATCTGACACCTCAGCGCTCATTTTTTTGCACTGAGACAGCGTCACAATGGCTTCTTCTATGTTGTCGGTTTGGATCTGAAACCAGGCTTTGCCATACAGCAGCCTGATTTTTTGTCTGGTTGAAAGTTGCTTATCGTGCCTGGCAAGCATTTCATTGGTAATTTTGATTGCAACCAGCGGCGACTGCGCTGATGTAGTGCGGATCTCTGCCCTTATCTGTTCAAACTCTGCTTCCGTAAATGACGCAGCCAATACCGCATTGCTAAGCAATAACCCTACCCAGATCACACACCGTATCAGCATCAAACATCCGCTCCCGCAACTGCCCTAACTTTCAAAGCATAGCAGGAAAACCCGGTGCAGCACCCCACTTGCGCACGCAACCCCCTGTCTCAAGCAAAAAATACTGGCCGAAGTTATCATAACCAAATGTGTGCTAACCATAGGTCATCGGCATTCGAGCCTGTTTAAAGTTGCGCGCAACAACTCGTTCAACGCATCGTAGTTCACTTCACGCTTTCTATTGCCTGCCGAAAATGCTTTGTGACGAGCCAGCTCCGATTCAATGAACGCATTGATCACTGGTATTGCGGGCCCTATCACTTTTTCCTCGCTCATACGCTTCTTCTCAACCAATTCTGAAAGCGCATTGTCCAGCACCGAATTGTCCGCAACCAGTCTTCGCAGTACCTTAAACTCAATAGGTGCAGGTTCATCGTAGGCCTCCAGCCACTTGATTGCTAATAGCGGTCTGAGTACATAGAAATACTTTTTCAACGGCACCTTTGCCGTTTGTAAGTAGCCACGGTAATTCCCTTTCGCCATATTCAGATAGTGGTAAATACCTTTATGAGACGAAGCAATATGGGGCAATAACGCCCTGGCAGCTGACGCAAAGTGACCATCATCTACATAAACAATCGGCGACTGTAACCATTCAATCAATGTCGGGTTTGACTTCCAAAAAAGTTTAAGTGCCTTCCTGATGTCCCACCCATTGATATCAATTTCATCCACGATGGGGTACTCAATCACATCCCGACGCGCCTCAAGGTCGACAGACAAATACCACGCTTTTTTATGCGCGTATATAAAGCGCACGTCATAATCACTGTTTGGGCTCGCAAACCCCCATGCCCGGCTCCCGGACTCGACGGCGAATAGCACTTTGACATCGTGTTCTTGTTCCGCTGCGGCAATACGGCGCATGATCTCGGCGTGGATATCCGCATTTATTACTGTTGTAACCAGATGTTGTTCATTACCCTTGTTATCGGCTCTGCTTACTGTCATTGCTTACTTCCTAACTTTACATCGATTTACTTTTTTCCGCTGTTCGCAAGACTCGCGCCTGTCATAGCCTCAACTGGATTTGGTCCCAACCACAATTTTCCAGCGCGTCTCTGTCTCTTGTTGCACATCGATATCAATGTCCAAAAATTGTCTGATCACAGTGATATTAGTTCTGGTGTGCAGACTTGGCTCTGTGGTGGTAAATTCTCCTCCACCCGCTAACGCCATTGGCACTAAGAGCTGATCCGCCAGATAGGCATCAACTACCGCACCGGATCTTAAAAACTGCTTAACCCTGCCCGCACAACGCTTGGCCACCCGCTCTGCTGAAACCCCCAGCTCACCTATTTGTTCGAACACACAAGTATTGTGTTCACCTTTGATTTTGATCTGGAAACTATTGCCCCGACCATTTGTTTGATGTTGCTCAACGTCACTTTCAGCATCTTGCCAACCCAGCGCTTTTCGTGCCGCCGCAATTTCCTTTTGACCGATAGAGTCCGGTAAATCACTCATAAGTGCCTTTAAGCCACAGCGCGCCTGACTCAACTCAACCTCGCTGTCCACACTCGTTAATGCTACCTGCTTAAAAGCCGCTGTAGGCTCAATCGTCAATTGCCAGTGACCACCACCGGCTGGGTAAAAACCAAGAGAACGGGTTTGCGTCTGACAGGTTACCCCCATCTCCTTCAAGACCGGCAGGTAAGACTCTTTAAAAAAGCACAATGAGGGTGACATACCATTGTGTGTTCCCCCTTCAAAGGTGACACTTGAGGGTCCATCCGCTAAGGCCAATACTGGTAAAATGGTTTGGCATACCAGCACAGTACTGCCAGCGGTCCCTATCGAAAAATGATAGACACCGGACTTTACTTTTCCTGGTGTAAATCGGATCCGACTCGCCCCCAGCTCAACCCCTTCTGTCGTAGCGTCACAAATTTGCTGTGCAGCCCTTACAGAAGTAAGGTGCTGACGCAACAGCCCCGGCCTGTTTCTATTTGCTCTGATGTTGTTGAGCTCAATTGGTGTATTAGTCAGAATCGACAAAGTAAGCGCGGTACGTAACACTTGCCCGCCGCCCTCACCCTGTGCGCCATCAATCTCTAAAAATTGCATTTTCTCTCCTGTTTACCCTTTCACACAAACGACTTGCTTCAGGGTATAAACCACTTCAACCAGATCTTTTTGCGCATCCATAACTTTTTCTATGTCTTTATAGGCGTGCGGTATCTCATCAATGACCGCTTCGTCCTTACGACACTCTACGCCCTGAGTCGCTTCAATTTGATCTTTTACGCTGTATACTTTCTTCGCTTTAGTCCGGGACATTACTCTGCCGGCACCGTGGCTACAGCTATTAAAACTCTCTGGATTACCCAGCCCTCTGACAATAAATGAACGGGCGCCCATACTTCCCGGAATAATACCCATCTCTCCTTTCTCGACCCTCACTGCCCCTTTGCGAGTCACGAAACACGCTTTACCAAAGTGTTCTTCTCGCGAGATGTAGTTGTGATGGCAATTAACGGCCAGCTCAGCGGTAGAAAACTCAACCGGGATTGCTTTGCGCAGCGCTGCAATCGCATTGAGCATCATGATCTCCCGATTTTTCCTGGCAAAATCCTGCGCCCATTCCACCGCTTCCACATAATCATCAAAATATTCGCTACCTTCAGATAAGTAAGCTAAGTCCATATCTGGCAGATTAACCTGATGCCGCTCCATCTCTTTTTTAGCCAGTTCGATGAAGTAGGTGCCGATCCGGTTTCCAACCCCACGACTTCCTGAATGAAGCATAATCCACACGGCGTTGTTTTCATCCAGACACAACTCCAGGAAGTGGTTGCCAGTGCCCATTGTACCTAAGTGATTTACGTGATTACTCCGACGAATAGCCGGATGCTTTTCACAGATCCGCTCAAACCGTGCTTCAAGCGTTTTCCATTGCGCTGCAACGACTTCAGGAATTGTATGCCAGGCTCCCTTATCTCTTTGCCTGCGCTTATTGCCCGTCCTGCCGTGGGGTATTGCGGCCTCAAAGGCGTGGCGAATACCTGATAAATTATCCGGAAGCTGACTGGCGGTCAGTGTGGTTTTTGTTGCCACCATGCCGCACCCAATATCCACGCCAACCGCAGCCGGGATCACCGCATCAACCGAAGGGATCACACTTCCTATTGTTGCTCCCTTCCCCATGTGCACATCAGGCATCACCGCAATGTGCGAATGCACCATTGGCATGCTGGCTATATTTTTTAATTGCTGTTGCGCTTGCTCTTCAAACGGCACCCCTTTAGTCCATGCCTTAATCGTGGCCATGCCCTCGTTTTCTATTACGTTGTAATTCCTACTCATGTTATTTTCCTGATGTCTATCATATGGTTTGGCGTCACTACACTGGAGCAGGAACGACACAACCGAGTTTGTCGTCCGGATACAGCTCTACGAAGCGCAGCGACCAGTGTGACATGTGAATCACAGCCACCCAATCTTGAATCTATACATATCAAGCTACGTGCCAAAGCATCTCCCCTCAAAGAAAAACAACTATAACACATTGTTTTTTAAGCAATTTAAAACTTAAACACCGACTCAAACCATTATCACAGTGGCACTTATTGAGAATAAAAAGTAGAATTTTGGATATAAAAATATCTATATAGATAGATCAATATGAGCAAAAAGACGATTGCTGTTAGCCTGATTGGTTCACAACTGGACTTTGTTGGCAAGCGTGTTGACCGATGGTCCAAATGGCGGCCCAACATTAGCTTGTGTAGCCAGGAACATCTCGTTATCGATGAACTACACCTGTTACATGACAACCACTCTGAGCGTTTGGCAAATAATGTTGCGGTAGACATAGAAAGTATCTCTCCGGAAACCCAGGTCCAGTTGTATAACATTAACTTTATTGACCCCTGGGACTTTGAAGAGGTCTATGCCAAACTGTATGACTGGTGCCAGCAACAGACATACGATACGGACAATAATGAGTATCTGTTTCACATCACAACGGGTACGCACGTTGTGCAGATCTGTAGCTTCCTACTAACCGAAAGCCGTCACTTCCCGGGCCGGTTGATCCAGACTTCGCCGGACAAAGCGAATAACAACAAGTCCATCGGGCGTGTTCAGATCATTGACTTAGATCTCTCCAAATATGACCAGCTTGCTACCCGGTTTGACCATGAACACCTTGAAGGTAAAGAATTTCTCAAAGGGGGCATTCATACTAAGAACAAGGGCTTCAACCAACTCATTACGCAAATAGAGAAAGTTGCTATTCGTTCTTGTGACCCCATGTTATTAACCGGGCCAACCGGGGCAGGTAAAAGCCAGCTGGCCACTCGGATCTTTCAGCTCAAGAAGCGAAGGTCAAAATTAAAAGGCGATTTGGTCTCAGTAAACTGCGCGACATTGAAAGGTGAAAATGCCATGGCTGCCCTATTTGGCCACACCAAGGGGGCATTTACAGGTGCGCAAAAAGAACGCAGCGGCTATCTGCTCAGTGCCGATCAGGGCATGTTGTTTTTAGACGAAATTGGCGAGCTGGGTCAGGAAGAGCAAGCCATGTTGCTTCATGCGATTGAGAATAAGTCCTTTCATCCTGTTGGCAGTGACAGCACGGTCAACAGTGATTTCCAGTTAATCGCGGGCACCAACAAAGATCTAAGACTTGAAGTCGCGAAAGGCCGGTTCAGAGAAGATCTGCTGGCACGTATCAACCTTTGGACCTTTAAGTTGCCAGCACTGCGCGAGCGCCTGGAGGATATTCCGGCCAATATTGATTATGAACTTGACATATATGCCCAGAAAAACACGCAACGGGTGCAGTTTAATAAAGAAGCCAGACTGGCATTTGAACAATTTGCGATGTCACATGAGGCACTTTGGTCTGCTAATTTTCGGGATTTGAGCTCTGCAATTACCCGCTTATGTACCCTGGCCGATTCTTCCCGTATTTCAATCAATGATGTGAATGGAGAAATTCACAGGCTTACAAGCGCATGGCAAAACACCGAAGACAGAACAGCCCCGAATTTGCTGTCCAGCTACCTCTCGGCGGAACAAATCTCATCACTTGACAACTTTGATATTCAACAACTTAACTACGTAATCTCGGTTTGCAAGCGTCACACCAGTATGGCGTCTGCCGGTCGGGAACTATTTAATGTAAGCCGAACTAAGAAATCACAGGTGAATGATTCGACCCGATTACAGAAGTACTTAACCAAGTTTGGGTTGACCTGGTCTCAATTACACTAAATTAGAGCATTGCGCTGGTGTGGAGCATAAAATTGTGCCCTATCAATGGCACCAGCCAAGGCTCAGAAATGTGTTCAAAAATTCATGTTGTTTGTATTAAAATGTAAAACACCATGTTTTCTTTTGTGGTTCGTGATTAGAATGGGGCCAGTATTGACTCAAACCTGTAAGGGACAACATGAATTCTTTTAAATTTTCTATACTGGCATTGGCATGCTCGACGCTGCTGGCATGTTCAACAGAAACAACCGACTCTGAAAACGTTAAAACAGAGGCCATCTGGTCTAAAATTTATGTCACAACTACAGGTGAAACGTCCCGGGTAATCGCAGAGCTTAATGTTGATGGCCCAAATGGCAATAATATCAAACTGACTGCAAATGATAAGCTGGTAGCAAGAGCGGCCAATATCAGTCAGGTTATGAGCGAAGATGAAGAGCTCTTTGACGTGGACTATCGCGCAATTTTTGATGTGACGTCAGGTGGCACCCAGTTTACTGTCGACTTTACCAGAGGGTCTGAAAATAAAACACTGACCACGACCATGAACTTACCTCGTCCGTTTAACATCATTACCCCGCAAAAAAACCAGTCTTTTTCGGTGAATGACGAGCTGACACTGGCCTGGACGCCCGGCACAGAGGATGACACTACATTTTCAAGCAAGTTGACAATTGAGTGTAAGAGAAACGACGGTAACAGCTTTTTTGTTAATATAAACAATGAAAAACTCACTGACGATGGTACTCAAGTGTTCGACCTAAGCACTATCGAAGCGTTGAAAGATACTGCTATTAATACCCGCCAGGAGTGCAGTGCAGAGTTTTACCTTGCCCGCACTCGGGCAGGGACAGTTGACCCAAGCTATGCCAGCGGCAGTTCTGCTAAAGCCGTTCAGGAACGTTACTCTGATAAATTTGAAATTCGCCTCAGAGACTAAAACCCGCAGGGCTGACCACTAATACCCCTGTCATTCCCAGCTCAGCATTTCAAGTGTACCCTTATCAGGTGGTCTGAGGTGCTGAGCTAGATTTTTGCTCAGAAACACGGCAAACTGCTGGTTTTAGGCTGTATGTAGTGTGTCTATGCGTTTTACGTTTTTATTCGTTTTTATTGTTGCTCTGATACCCTTATCCGGCCATGCCACAGCCATCCGCTTTGTCGCGGAGGACCTCCCCCCTTACCATTACCTGGATCCAAGCGGTAAACCCACAGGCGCTTTGGTTGAGGTTGCCCGGCAATTGCTCGCACAAACCGGATTGCAGGGTCAAATCGAGATCATGCCAATGGCACGTGCACTGCATGAAATGCGGGCTAAAGACAATACGCTGCTGTTATCCTGGCTAAAGACCCCGGAGCGAGCTCAAAACTATCGGTTTCTGGGTGTCATGTGCCACGCTCAGGCCTATCTGATTGGCCTTAAAGACCGTACATTTTCTCTTCAGGATTTAAACAGTGCCAGACAACATCGCGTCAGCACCATTCGCGGATATTACAGTGAAAGATTTTTACGTGCTGCCGGCTACTCAGAAGATCACGAGTTAGTTCTGGTATCCCATTATCAGACCTTGTGGCACATGTTATTCAAAGGGCGTACTGACTTAGTTCTCACCAATGCACAAACCATCAACAAAGAGCTCAGTGCACTGGGGTTACCTGCAGATCAGGTGGAACGGAAACTGGCAGTACCAGCCTTTCCTTCAGAGCTGCATTTAGCAACCAGTTTAGACTTCAATCAACAACAGGCCAACCAGCTGATGAACGCACTGGCAAGCCTGAAAGACTCCGGCAAATACCAGCAAATCCTGTCTCAATGGCAGCTCAATTAAACGCTTTTGGTCTTAAAAACCAGGCACTTTAGACTGCTGTCCTCATTGATGTCGGGAAATTCTGGCGGATTTGGCAATCTTGATTCAAATTGCATCTGCGGTGCTTCCCTGGCCATTTCGTCTATCAAAAACTGGGCACTCACGTCAGGAGAATTAACGCATGCCAGCACACTTCCCTGCTCAGTCAGTAAATCACCCAGACGTCTTAAGATCCGCTGATAATCTTTTGTCAGCGCAAAACTGCCCTTCTGAAAACTAGGAGGATCAATGATGATTAAATCATAGGGACCCTGTTTCTTCACTTTACCCCAGGATTTAAACAATTCGTGACCAAGAAACGACACCTTACTTACATCATGACCATTTAACTGGTGGTTTACTTTACCTTGTTTTAGCGCGGCTTTAGACATGTCGAGATTCACAACATGTTCTGCATTTCCGTCCAACGCAGCAACCGAAAAACCACAGGTATAAGAAAACAAGTTCAGCACACGCTTACCGTCAGACTGGCCTTTCACCCACTGGCGTCCCAGTCGCATGTCTAAAAACAACCCCATGTTTTGCTTGGCACCCAGAGATAAACCGAATTTCAGGCCTTGTTCATTTACAACAGGCATGGCTGACAGCTCACCATATAACAGTTCCACAGGCGCACCACTGGCATATCGATGTTGCAGTATCACAGCTGAAACCCGCTCGGCCCATGGCTGAGACTCAATCAATTTCAGTAATTCAGATTTAAGCGCATCAAGCCATTGCTGCTCATGTTCTTTAAATAAAGAGATCAGGAGCTGCCCCTGCAGCCAATCTATCGTAATTTGTTCAAGCCCCGGGTAACAGCGACCCCGACCATGGAAAAGACGACGCACTTCATTGGGTAACGTCTGTTGAGAAAGGTGGTGCAATAAGGTGGAAAGTGCTGTGACTGTCATTTACTTTGCGTATTTTTCAATATTGACCCTTATTTTACTTGGGTTTCTTTGTCTGATGCAAATGACAAAAAAGCCCGGCTCACATCGGCCGGGCTTTTATACTATTGAGCTTTGCTTAGTTTTTACTGTTTAACACAGTATAGGCGTGCTTCTATGTTACAGTTCATTATGGTGTCAGAAAACCACTCGGGGAATTGTGTACTACCCACTACACCCGTCATTGCTCCTGTTGAAGCATACATATCTGTCGGAACAGAAGCCTGCCAGTTATTGCATGCTAGCCAGTGTTCATAAAAGCCTTTAGCATTTGCATTTGTCCAAACCCTTAAGCCGGTTAGATCATTGCCCTTTTCATCAAACTTAATCCCTGCTAACAATCCATCAGTTAATAGATCGGATCTGGAGTTAGACACGAGATCGCCGTTAATATTGTATATCTTAGCTGAACTATCAATGGAGTCATAAAACCCATTTAGTAGTGCCTTATATTCACCGGCAGGAGCAACGGAATCAGCGCTATTTGCTAAAGAGGTACAAATAGCATTGGCACCTTCTACGCCACCTAACTTTGCGGTATACGCAGTACTTGTTACAAAGATGATGTTCTTGTTCGTCACTTCAGCCCCTTTTAGCAATAGCGACCAACGCTCCGTATCCAGCACCGGTGACTTTTCAGAACTTGATGCCGCAATCTCCTGATTGGCCACATAAAGGCTATTGCTAAACTCTACGCGTGCAACCTCTCCAGTTTGATAGGCATTCTGTTCAGACCAAGCAAGCTTAGTTGGCGTGAACTTAATAGTGGATGACAAGGCTGTAAGCATATCAGCCTGATTGGCTTTAGTTGCCAAAGCTGTATCTACATCACTTTGGTTTGCCTTCGCAGCCAGCGCAGTGTTTACATCACTCTGATTTGCCTTTGCAGCTAATGCAGTAGCCATATCACTCTGGTTCGCCTTTGCAGCCAGTGCTGTGTCTACATCACTCTGGTTTGCCTTAGCTGCCAGTGCTGTGTCTACATCACTCTGGTTTGCCTTAGCTGCCAGTGCTGTATCTACATCACTCTGGTTTGCCTTAGCTGCCAGTGCTGTATTTACATCACTCTGGTTTGCCTTAGCCGCCAGTGCTGTATCTACATCACTCTGGTTCGCCTTAGCTGCCAGTGCGGTGTCTACATCACTTTGGTTCGCCTTTGCAGCCAATGCTGTATTTACATCACTCTGGTTTGCCTTAGCCGCCAGCGCTGTATCTACATCACTTTGGTTCGCCTTTGCAGCCAGTGCTGTGTCTACATCACTTTGATTTGCCTTGACAGTCAGAGCCTGGGTTAGCTGTGTTGCGGTCGCGTAACCGGACAGCATTTGCGTCACGTCAGCGCTCAGTGCAAACGCGTCAAATTCTGGCAGTTCAGCACGTTTAACCAGCTGCTCTTCATCGTAATCAACGCCTTTAGCCAAAATAGACCACGGCTGCTGGATATTACCCTGAGAGTCCGTAGGCGGAACACCAATGACTTCCTGAGTCGCAATGAATGCACTGCCCATGTAGCTGATCACATCACCTGCCACATATTCTGTGGTTAGTAAGTAGCCAGACGCAATGAAGTTAATGCCCTTAGAGCCCTTAGCCACTAACAGATGCCAGCTCTGTGCATCCTCTACCGGTGACATATTCGTGCCATCGGTTGCTGCAACAGCAACAGAAGCGATATACGCACTGCCCTGGAATGTGACGACATCATCGATGTCATAGCCAGACTGAGCACTCCATACGCCTTTTACTTGCAAACCTTTCTCGCCAGGTTCGCCATCTTTACCCGGAGCACCATCGACACCATCTGCACCATCTGCACCATCTACACCATCTTTACCTGGCGCGCCGTCGATACCGTCTTTACCTGGCGCACCGTCTTTACCTGGCGCACCGTCTTTACCTGGCGCACCATCAGCGCCCGGAGCACCATCGGCACCATCAACGCCATCTTTACCTGGCGCACCATCTTTACCATCTAAGCCGTCTTTACCCGGCATACCAGAGCCAATGCCAGCAAACAGAGATAGCCAATCATTAGAAAGTGCTGGCGCAAGGTTAACCGTACCGGATTCTTCAGTTGCTAATATATCGATTCGAGCAATATAGGCTTGTCCTTCATGTACAACCACGTCATCCGTACTGTATGCTGATTCTGCTGACCAATCACCTTTGATTGTCAGGCCACGATCACCTTTGTCACCTTTTTCACCCTTATCTCCTTTATCTCCTTTATCGCCTTTTTCGCCTTTTTCGCCGCGCTCACCTTGCTCACCACGGTCACCTTTGTCACCCTGTTCTCCTTTATCACCCGGGTCACCTTTTTCGCCGCGTTCACCTTGTTCGCCCTGCTCTCCTTTGTCGCCCTTGTCTCCTTTATCACCAGGGTCGCCTTTTTCACCTCGCTCACCATCATTACCGTTCACGCCATCCTGGCCTGGTAAACCATCTTTACCATCTTTGCCGTCCAGGCCGTCTTTACCTGGCATGCCAGAACCGACTCCCGCGAATAGAGATAACCAGTTATTAGAAGCCGCGGGCGCCTCATTAATAGAGCCCGATTCCTGCGTGGCGATAATATCTACCCGAGCGATATAGGCTTGTCCTTCATGAACAACAACATCATTTGCGCTATACCCGGATTCCGAAGTCCAATCACCTTTAACGGTCAGGCCACGGTCACCTTTTTCGCCTTTCTCGCCTTGTTCACCTCGGTCACCCTTCTCACCTTGCTCACCTTTTTCACCCTGATCGCCTTTCTCGCCGCGATCGCCTTTTTCACCTTGATCACCTTTAGCACCCTGGTCGCCTTTCGCCCCCGGGTCACCTTTCTCACCGCGGTCGCCCTTTTCGCCTTGCTCACCTTTGGCACCCTGGTCACCTTTTACACCCGGGTCACCTTTCTCACCACGTTCACCTTGATCACCTTTGGAACCCGGGTCGCCTTTCTCACCTTGTTCGCCTTTCTGGCCTCTCTCGCCAGGGTCGCCTTTTTCGCCTTGCTCACCTGTGGCACCCTGATCACCTTGCTCGCCTTTCGCGACTAATAACAACCAGCTATCTGTTGCGATTTCAGGAGACAGGTTAATACTGCCAGCCTCTTCTGCTGAGGGGATATTCGCTAGCGCAACGTATGCACTACCATTGTGAATGGCAACATCATCAGTGGCATAAGCTTCCTGCTGTGACCAAACGCCGCGGATCTGAAGTCCTTTGTCCCCTTTTTCACCCTGGTCCCCTTTTTCACCAGGCTCCCCCTGATCACCCTTTTGACCCGGTTCACCTTGCTCGCCTTGATCACCTTGCTCACCCTGATCTCCTTTCTGACCAGGTTCACCTTGATCACCTTTTTCACCCGGTTCACCTTTCTCACCTTGTTCGCCTTTTTCACCCGGGTCACCTTTTTCACCCTGGTCGCCTTTCTCTCCATTGGCACCATCAAGACCATCTTTACCATCAGTTCCGGCTTCGCCTTGCTCACCTTTAGCAACCAGCTGTAGCCATTGAGCTGCAACATCCGGCGAAGGGTTTGCTTCACCACCTTCTTCTACTGCTGCAACATCAGCAATGGCAATATAAGCACTTCCGTTAAAACTAACTAAATCGTCAACAACGTAAGCAGCAAGCTCTGTCCAGGCACCTTTAACCTGAAGGCCTTTGTCACCTTTTTCGCCCTGCTCCCCTTGTTCACCTTGATCGCCCTTCTCGCCCTGGACGCCAGGTTCGCCCTTTTCACCTTGATCACCTTTTTCACCTTTGGCTCCATCAAGACCATTGGCACCCGGCGCACCATCCTGGCCATCAACACCATCTTTACCGTCAGCGCCATCTGCACCATCAACACCGTCACGACCATCTGCACCTGGTTCACCTTTTAAACCGACGGTAGAACCAACCCACTCACCATTCTCATTTATCACAGGGATCCCTGCTACTGAAACTTGAGTCGCGTCAACCGAACCTTTTACGGATCCAGATACATCGGCATAGTATGCGCTGGGCACTGCATCAATTCGCAAGCGAGGAGACATTTCGATATCGTCTCCAACCTTGATGCCCAGTTCCAATTCTGTATTTTGGAAAATGGCAGCATCAATGTCATTATTCTCACCGAGACGGACACTGTATTGGCCATCTACAACTTGAACTTCTCTGACTTCCTGCCAGAGGCTTTCATCGTTTGCATAAAGCGTAAATGTGATAGTCAGTGTATCGTTAACCACTTCTTGAGTATTTGAGTTGGTCAACGTACCTTGGTGGTTTAATTGAGCTGAAATAGCAGGCATAGAAATAGCACTGGCAGCAGCAATCATTGCGGCTAACGCATTAACTTTAAACATAATATCCCTTAAAAAGTTAGTCTAGAGCAGTTTGAGCATTGTCTAATTGAAAATTGTTGGAACTCGCTTTCTGATTCACGATAACCGTTGAGGCTTTTAAATCGTGACGTCCTGATGAAGCATTTTGAATTACGGGCTGAGCTTGTGCCGTTTGGGATACAGTATGTATCGCCTTTTCTGGCGTGGGGTTTGGTTTGGGCTCAGGATCAGGTTTAACAACACCACTATCTTTCCCATTGAGCGGTGTTGTATCTTTACTGTCTCCTGACCCACAAGCTGAAAGCGATGCAGCCATAACGACCGCCAACAACAATGAAGGTAAATCCTTAGTCATTTTCTTCTTCCTGAAATTGGTATTATTTTTAATTTTGGAACTATTGTCGGTCCATAGATCAAGTGGAGTCTATCAACTCACTTCATAACAAACAACATTTTTTTCTTTTTTTACAAAAGCTTAATGAGAAGAAAACTCCCCAGACCGCAAAACTTGTCAAAGTAAAGTAGGCTGTCCCAATTGCTTTTTCGCAATGACTTTCATTTCCTGAGCGCGCTTTAGATCAGGGTAAAATATTAGAAGAAAATCTAGTTTTTTCATTGCTCCTGCATAGTCATGACGCTGTATCATAAGTTCAGCGCTCGCAAGAAGCCCACTCGTATGATAAGGATACAATGGAAGAAAACGTTCTAATGCGCTTAGCGCCTTCTCATGATCTTTGTACAGGTGTCTCTGAAGGATATAATAGTCAAATAACGCTTTGCTATCGTAAGGATTTAGCTTAAAGCTTCGTTGCATGTCTTCTTGATTGCCCGACATATACCCAGTGTGGGCATAGTAACTCGCCAAATGATTGGTTGAAAAAAAGCCAGCATATATAATCAATAAAACAGGCAAACAATTTGAGCTAACAAGCCGCGTTCTAGCTGTGTTTTCGCCAATTAACGCCTTATTTCTATAGAGTACAAATGAAAACAAGAGTATTGCAAAAAACAAGCTTCCGGGTGTCAAAAAGAGTGCAGTAAACAGTGAATGAAACAAAGTTGAGACCACTGCAACAAGTAGCCACCTATCACTTTGATTCCCATAATAAGCGTTAACCATCGATTTAAATAATATCAATGCGAGTATCGCAGAAAACACTAAACCACCGAGCCAGCCAGTTTCACTATAAAACTTCAGAAGTATATTATGTGGTGTTTTCAGTACTACTTTTTCACCCACCATAGGCGATGCTTCTTCAGTACCAAGCTTCGCGTATTTCGGGTGGATATACTCAAAATTATTGACCCCAACCCCAAGTGGTTTATCAAGGATCATGTCAAACGTGTTGGCAAACAGATCTGTTCGCCCTGTTTCTAAGTTTTGCACGCTCTGTATTTTTTTATTTAGCCTTCCACCTAAATAACTATCTAACTGGCTATATCCGACCGCTCCAACAATTAAGCTAAAAGTAATTATTAGATATGTGAATGCACGATGCTTTAACTTATTTAAGATCAGTAAAAATAAAACAATTTCCCCCAGAAGCAAACCTAAAATTGTTCCACGGGTGCCTGACTCAAGTAACGCGCAAATACAAACAATAAAAGACAAAGTACCACAGACAGAACGCGTATTTACTTTCCTCTGATACAATATTGCTGCAACGAGAACAGGTAACCAAATATTGAGAACCTGACCTAGATTATTGACAAAGCCAAACGAGGAAAATTCCGTAACATGAACCAACTCATAATCAATTACTCTGGATTCAATATAGAACAGCGAGAAAATTATTGAAGAAAATATGATAATATCAAACAGTAATTTTAAGCCATACCTGTGCCATACGCTTTTTAGCAAATAATATGAGAGCAGCACGCTTCCAGCATATCTAAGGATAAACGAGACTCCTTCATAATAGTTAACGGCATGCAATAACGACGCAAACATCAAGAGCAGTAAAACAATACTCAGCCAACCTAAGCGGCTTATTTCAATGTCAACCTTCTTAATATACGCGTAAGCCAGGGAGGCACAGATGAAAAAATCGAATACGATCCACTTGGGTACATCAAACTTATAAAAAAAAGCATCCGAAGAAACTATTGATATCAACACCGAAACAAGAATAATTAGTACACCAGTCCAGGGGACGCCAGCGTTCATTCCATTACTACGCAAAATTACTCTCCATTCTTACAATTGACTACACCCAGAAAACCCGGATTATTTGCTTTACTCGTAGTCTATACAGGTACTTACAATGCAGACTCTAGCATAATCGCTGAATGAAATGTATTTATATGTACTCTGGGATCAGAGTTTTTGATGGCGCTAGGTGGGTATTTCAATCTTTTTGCCATAACGAAAAGAAATCGCTGCCATATTTCTATGCAGATAAAATAACCGGGACTGTTAAATAAACAACCCCGGTTGGATAAAGTACAATCAGAATTTCAGGCTAACGCCAGCTGATATCTCTTTAATGGCATTTTCACTGATATTGTAGTAGCTATAACTCACATTGATTGCCGTATTTTCCAGAACATCATAACCTAGAGTGATGCCACCATAGGTGCTGGTCCCTTCTTTCTCATACTGCAACAAATGCTTATTGTTACGTGTACTATCAAGCTGATATTTCCAGTCGAACGCACCCAGGAACAAGCCAGCACTAAAGCGCTCATGACGAAGCAACTCATACCCGGTTTGCAATGCAAAACCCTCCGGTAACACCGGCGTCGCTCGTGCCGCCAACTCATGTACAGTATCCGGAGTTAAAGACTCGCCAGTTAAGGCAAGACGCCCCTGGCCCAAATCTATGTAACGGATCCCAACTTCCCATTTAGGCATTAGTTCATAATAAGCCCCGGCAGACCAGGACTCACTGCTATCATCAACCGCACCTACGGTTAATCCACCAACAGACGTCGGTGTCTGATAGTCCGCTTCAGCCTGACCAACCATGGCCTCTGCACGCCATTGCTCAGCTAACACAGGATCTGCCAGTAAGCAGCTCGTTGTAAGCAAGGTATAAGCTGGCAACTTGCTGTTTCTACGACGACGTAAAATTAATGCCGACATCATTATCACTAATAGTCCTCCCAGACCACCTGAAGATTTATTTTCTACACTCACAGTTTGATAGCCAGAGACGGTCACTTTGACTATCCCCTTACTCACTGCATCTTTACTGTCTCTCACCTGATACACAATGACGTCTTCCCCTGAGAAGCCTACTTTGGGCTCATAGGTCAGTGTGCCATCAATATTGACCGTTGCCTTACCATGCGTTGCTACCGCACTAATCAGGAATAACTCATCCCCATCTGCATCACTGTCATTGGCAAGAACATCGATAACCAGGCTGGTTCTGTCATCAGTTGACGCGATGTCCAGCATTGCAGTTGGTGCGCTGTTAACGGTCAGATTGACAATGGCCTGACTGTTCGACGTACCGCCCTGTCCATCAGAAATGCTGTACTCGATCGTTGCAACACCGACAAAAGTTGCAGGCGGCGTATAGACCAGTTTGTTATCCACGATACTCACTGCACCAAAATCAACGGTCGCACCCGTTATGGTTAACGTGTTGCCATCTGCATCGGTGTCATTTTCCAATACATCAATCGTAATTTGCTGACCTGAAGCAATGGTGACTTCATCAGCCGTGGCGACAGGTAAGGTATTGTTGGTTCTTGGCACAGCGATACCACCCGGGTCAACTACACTGCGGTTAGCCATCCCATCATCATCGTTTGGACCACCATCAACAATTTGTAGTTGTACACACCAGTCGCCTTCCGTCAGCCCCTCGGTCCACTCATTGCTGCCTGGAGGCGGACAGTATCCGGGTTCACCTGTCGCGGACAGGATGGCGTTGCCACCGGAAACCACAAAGTCCACCCACTCATCATTTTTGAGTTTGCGATAAACTGCATTCGCCGGAATAGGTCTGCGTTGAGGAATTACAATGGTGTACGTGTCGCCAGCTTGTGGTAAGCCCGTTGCAATGAAGTCAAACAAACCGCCAATGTTAATCGCATCCCCATCTCCCGGCAGTTCATCTTCAAGCAACTGAACACCACCTGTGGAGTTTTGTGCCACGGTAGCACCTTTACGCAGGCAGACACCCGGCTCACCTTCAACCAGATACTGAGCCGACTCAGCTGCTTGCTCCTGCATCACGTTACACTCTGTAATGGCATCCTGGAAGTCTGGGATACCATCACCATCCGAATCCGCATAGCCTTCCTCATCATCAGGAATGAGGTCTCCATCGGTATCCACCTGAGTTAATGCCTGAAGCTCAGCGACAACCTCAAGATAAATGTCACTTACCGAAGAAAGGCTAGGCTGGGCATCGTCCGTTGCGGTTACAGTCAGCTGATATATGCCTTCCGCGAGCCCTGAAGTACTAAAGACAAATATATTTTCCTCTGCGCTCAGGTTAGTCAGCGCATTATCAACAGAATTCCAGCTCAGCGTTACATTGTCTTGCGGATTTGCATCTCTGGCAGTGGCTGTCACAGTCACCAATTCATCGTTAACTGTCAACAGAGAACGCGTTTCACCTGCCTGAGTGACGCTGGTAGAGATAGTTGGGGCTACATTCTCTTCCACTATGGTCACGGTTGAGGATGATTTTGCGCCTCTGTTTAGTGAGTCAGCCAAAGTAATAACAATATTTTCATTACCTTCTATGACTCCATCGCCAAACACATTGAAGCTAATTTGCGCAGAGGTACCTGATTCAATCACCACCTGACCATCTACCAAATCATGATCCGCAGCGTCTGCAGTACCCGACACAGTATATGGAATAGTCACTGGATAGCTCGGTGCCGGGCCATTCAGGAATACGTTTACTGTATGGCTTTGCTCCTCTGCGACCGTTGTGTCTTTCTCCAGTGAAATAAGTGGATTAACAAACACATTTTGCGTTGCGATGGATTGCAGCCCCTGGCTATCTGTGGCCTGCCAATACACAAAGTGTGTACCAGGCGCGAACAGGGTTGTCCCATCAACCAGAGATACCGCGATGGTATTACCATTACCATCAACAGCGGTAGCCGTACCCAATGACACTTTAGTAAATAATCCCGTAGCATTGGTGGTTATATCTGTCGGCACAGTGATAACAGGCAGCGTATTCGCCGGCGCTGAATTAATTTGCAGCTGAGCGGTCGCTTTACTGCGCGCTTTTTGGCTATCTTCTATCAGATAATCAATAACAATTAAGCCCTGGGTGTCAGCCTGCGCCTGATAAGATAGTGCGCCATCTGCAATGGAGACAGTCCCTACAGATGCTTTAGCACCAACAATACTCAACACGTCGCCTGCATCCGCATCGGTGTCATTCGCCAGCACATCGAGAACATAAGTATTATTTGCCTGCGGCTCAAAAACAAAGCTGTCATTAACAGCCAACGGCAAATCATTCACCGAGTTAATCGTGATCTTCACTTCGCCAGCAGCTGAATCCAGGCTACCGTCGTTAGCAATGTAGCTGAAACTGTCCAGTCCATTGAAGTTTCCAAACGGTGTATAGGTGAAAGTATTACCCTGAAGCACCAGTAAACCACTCACAGGCTGACGCTCAATGGATACAGTGACACTGTCACCATCTTCATCGGATGCGTCGGCCACAAAGCTGGTCGTGCCGTCCTCATTCACGACAATATCCATGTTGTTGGCAATCGGCTGATTGTTGACAAACTGGACATCGATCTCAAATGCACTCAGGGCCGTCTGCGCAGTGCCATCGGTCACGCTGATCACAATATTACTGTAAAGACCTTCGTCATCTCTGCTTGGTGTCCCCGACAGAGTACCTGTTGCGGTATCAAATTGAGCCCATACAGGCTGATTGGTTATCGCAAATGTGAGTGCATCACCATCGATATCTGACGCCTGCGGTGTAAAGCTATATACCGTGTTGTGCACCACGGACGAATCAGGTGTGCCTGAAATAACCGGTGCATCGTTCACTGAGTTAACAGTAAGCGTTACCGTCGCCGTGTTCGAATCTAACGCCCCATCATTGGCCATGAAGCTAAAGCTATCAGAGCCATTAAAATCCGCATTCGGTGTGTACAGCCAGGTTGTATCAGATTGCTGCTGCAATGCACCCGAAGCCACACCTGACACTATGCTGTATGTCAGTGTATCTGCATCCGGATCTGTACCGCTGAGCGTAACAAGCAACGTTTCGTCTTCATTGAGCGACAACGCTTGCCCTTCAACAACTGGCGCATCATTTATCGGCGTAACACTCAGAGAAACGGTGGCCTCATTTGAAACCGCGCCGGCCTGATCTCTCACCGTGTAGGTAAAACTATCGTCCCCAAAGTAGTTGGTGTTCGCCGTATAAATAATGGTGCCTTGTGCTGTAACTGTTGTCTGGCCGTTTTGAGCTCCATTAACCACAGTAACACTGCTTAAATCGAAGCTATCGCCTTCATCCACATCAAAGTCATTGCCCAGCACGTTAACTTCGAAAGAGCCTTCTTCCTGGAGCTCAACACTGTTGTCGACCGCAACAGGGGCATCGTTAACTGGTGTTAAAGTAACGCTTACCGTCGCAGGCAGTGAGGCCAGACCTTCGCTGTCAGTCAGTGTATAGGTGAAACTGAAGGTGCCTGTTTCATCTTGCTTAGGTGCAATTTCCAGGGTGCCATCAGCCAGTATGGTTACATCGGCTTTGGCGTAGCTGCCTGCGCCATTACCCTGATCTTCCAGGGTGACATTGGCACCATTGAAGCCCTGATCTTCAACGTCTGAATCATTGGCAAGAATATCCAGAACAACCGTCACATCTTCGTCTGTGGTTACTGTATCGTCACCGACCACTGGACGGTCATTGATAGCGCCAATATTGACTGTAATGTTAGCCGATGCAGACACCAAGCCTTCGCTGTCGGTAATGGTATAAGTAAAGGTCTCTTCACCCACTTCATTGGTGTTTGGTGTATACACCAAAGTACCGGCATCCTGGTCAAGCGATACAACCCCCAGACTCGGTGTACTGGTCAGTGTCACAACCCCCGTAGGTACGCCATCTTCAATGTCCGTCGCTGCTTCACGTACAGCTAGCGCAGCAGAAGGAGTATCCTCATCTGTGCTAATCGTTAAATTAGCTGCGACAGGCGCGTCATTCACTGATGTGATTGTCACCACAACCGTAGCCGGCTCAGATGTATTGAGTGCAGTATCTGCAACCGTGTACGTAAAGCTATCCTGGCCGTTTTCATTACTCGCTGGCGTATAAGTCGCAATACCGTTTACGATCGATACCGCACCTTTGCTCGGCGCAGTCACAACAACAGCAGAAGCTGCATTCATGTTGCCCTCAGGGTCACTGTCATTGTCCAATAGGGCAATTTGTACCGCTGTATCTTCGTTCGTTGTTGCACTGTCATCGACCGCCGTTGGTGCATCCTCAACCGGATTGATTGTTAACGACACTGTATGCGTTGCAGAGGCTGCGTTTTGCGCATCCGTTACCTGGAAGGTAAAGCTATCGCTGGTGCTCTCTGAGCCGTCATGTTGATAGTTAAAGCTACCATCGGCATTTAAGGTGAGCGCACCATGCTGAGGCTGTGTCAGTGCGCTGACTGACAGACTGTCTCCACTATCTAAGTCATCATCACTTGCCGTGCTGAGTAAACCAAGTGTCGTAGTAACAGTCAGTAACTGCCCCTCATCAAGGCCAAAGCTAAAGTCTTGTGCCGTCGGAGCATCGTTAGTATTGATTACCTCAATATCAAAGGCACTGAGTGACTGCTGTGCCGTACCGTCTGAAACCGTAATCACGATCTGAGTATCTGTACCAACGTCGGCATCTGTCGGTGTGCCAGATAGAGTACCTGTTGCAGTGTTGAAACTCGCCCAGCTTGGTTGATTATTGATAGAGAAGACCAGCACATCACCCACATCAACATCTGATACTGTGGGTGCAAAGCTATAACTGGCGTCTTCATTCACACTGGTCGCCGGAGAGCCGCTAATTTCTGGTGCGTCGTTGGTATTGGCAACGGTAAGCGAGAAAGCAGCCAGAGAAGCCGAAGTCACACCGTCACTCACTGAAATCACAATATCACTTGTGGTGCCAACATCACTGTTGGTTGGCGTACCCGACAAGGCCCCGGTTTGCGCATTGAAGCTTGCCCATGTTGGCTGATTCACAATACTGAAGGATAAGCTGTCTCCGTCAACATCCGATGCAACAGGCGTAAAGCTGTACGCTGAATCTTCATTGACAGAAGTGCCTGGTGTACCAGAAATGACTGGTGCGTCATTCACATTTACAACCGTAACTGTAAAGGCATCCAGACTTGCGGTTTCTGTGCCATCAGTAACACTAATAACAATGCCCTGGTAAGTCCCAACATCGCTGTTGACAGGAGTGCCCGTTATTGCACCAGTCGCGCTTGAGAAGCTTGCCCAGGATGGCAGGTTTACCACGCTAAACGTCAATGTATCACTGCTGTCGACATCTGACGCCGTTGGCACAAAGCTGTATCCAGTGTCTTCATTCACACTGGTCGCTGGCGTGCCAGATATAACAGGCGCATCATTAGTATTTGTTACTGTTAACGAGAATGCGGCCAGTGAGACTGTCTCGGTACCATCACTAACACTGATAACAATATCCGCAGTCGTGCCCACACTGTCATTCGTCGGTGTGCCCGAGAGCGTACCTGTTTGCGTATCAAAGCTTGCCCAAGCCGGCTGATTGGCAATGCTGAAGGTTAAACTGTCACCCACATCCACATCATTTGCTGTTGGTGTAAAGGTATAAGCTTCGTCTTCGCTGACACTGGTCGTTGGCGTGCCAGCAATTGTGGGCGCATCGTTAGTATTGACCACTGTGATATCAAACGCAGTCAGGCTCACAGTTTCAGTGCCATCCGTCGCACTGATCACAATTCCCTGATACGTGCCAACATCATCATTGTCAGGCGTGCCTGTTAACGCTCCATTGGTAGTGTCAAAGCTAGCCCAGGATGGTAAATTCTGAACGCTAAAGGTGAGCGTGTCGGCATCTGCATCAACTGCGGTTGGAATAAAGCTGTAGGCGCTGTCTTCGTTGGCTTCTGTAGCAGGCGATCCAGAGAGTACAGGTGCATCATTCACCGCGGTGACCGTCATCGTGACCGTCGCCTCGTTCGAAACTGCACCAGCGGCATCTGCTACTGTATAAGTAAAGGTGTCTTCTCCGGAGAAATCAGCGTTAGGGGTATAAATAATCGCCCCCGCAGCCGTGATTTGAGTCTGACCACTACTTGGAGCTTGAACCACAGTAACACTGGTTGCGTCAAGGCTATCATTTTCATCAACATCGGTGTCATTACCCAACACGTTGACTTCGTAGGAACCCTCTTCCATTAATTGCGCAACGTTATCAACAGCAACAGGCGCATCATTGACAGGTGTCAACGTGACTGTCACAGTCGCCGCTTCTGAACTCAATCCTTCACTGTCGGTCAGCGTATAAGTGAAACTAAACGTGCCTGTCTCATCTTGCTTCGGTGTGATTTGTAATGTGCCGTCTGTGAGTATACTCACATCCGCTTTGGCATAGCTGCCTGCACCACTGCCTTGATCTTCTAAAGTGACATTTGCACCATTGAAACCTTGATCCTCGACATCCGAATCGTTGGCTAGTATATCAAGTGTCACACTGACATCTTCATTGGTGGTCACGCTGTCGTTGACAACGACAGGGCGATCATTCACTGCGCCGATATTCACCGTCACCGTTGCAGACTCAGAGGTGCTCCCTTCGCTGTCAGCGATAGTATAAGTGAAGGTATCAGTACCCGTTTCATTTGCATTTGGTGTATAAACCAAAGTACCAGCATTCTGATCAATGGCGACACTGCCTTTTGATGGCTGCGTAGCAAGTGCAATATCGCCTGAAGGTGAACCATCTTCAACATCGCTGGCACCAGCACGCACGGCAATGGCATCGCTGGCATTGTCTTCGGCTATTGAAACCGCGAAGTTTTGTACCGTCGGTTGGTCGTTAACCGGGGTTATAGTCACAGTAACGGTTGCTTCAGCTGAAGTATTCAGCGCCGCATCCTTAACCGTATAGGTGAAGGTGTCCTGACCCGTTTCATTGGCGTTTGGCGTATAAGTGACAACGCCATTTGCTATGGTCACTGACCCTTTGCTGGGCTGTGTTGCAATAGCTGCTGAGGCCTCAACCAGATCATTTTCCGGATCGCTGTCATTGGTAAGCAAATCAAAAATTACAGCAGTATCTTCATTGGTTGTTGCTGCATCATCAACCACCGTTGGCGCATCCGCTACTGGCGTGATGGTCAGCGTTACCGTTTGAGTTGCAGAAGTCACATTGTTACTGTCGGTCACTTGATAAGTGAAACTGTCGCTGTGATTTTCACTACCATCGTGCTGGTAACTAAAGCTACCATCTGTATTCAAGGACAGCTGACCATATTGAGGCTGGCTGACCGCGCTTGCTGTTAACGTGTCACCACTGTCCGTATCATCATCTGTGGCAGTGCTTAACAAGCCATTGGTTGCTGTGACTGTCAGCGTAGCTGCTTCATCCAGCGTGAAGGTAAAGTCCTGGCCAACCGGCGCATCATTGGTATTGACCACTTCAATACTGAACGCTGTCAGCGTCGCTTGATCTGTGCCATCCGATACGGAAATTTGGATATTGGAATACGTGCCAACATCACTGTCCGCAGGCGTTCCGGTCAGCGCGCCCGTTGTTGTATTGAACTCTGCCCAGTCAGGCTTATTCACAATACTAAAAGTATGTGTATCGTCGTCATCTGAGTCGGTCAGTGTCGGAGTAAAGCTGTAAGCTTCATCTTCGTTTACTGTGGCAGCCGGAGTGCCCGACAATACAGGCGCTACATTATACTGCTTAGTCACTGTTGCAGTGACCCCTTCGCCAGCATTGCCTGCTTCATCGGATACAATCACAGTCAGCGTTAAGGTTCCCTCATTAAGCGTACTGACATTGACGCCCGTTACTTGCTGACTACTTGCGTTGACTGTTGTAGCGCTGTCGCTTGATACCGTATTGGTGCCATCACTAACTTGATAGGTAAATGTACCACTCCCTTCCAGACCAGATAAGGTAAAGCTAAGCGCCGATTCATTGTCACGATTGATCAATGTTTGATCTATCGCTACCGATTGGCCAGATGGTGTTGCATTATCCAGCGTAATACTTTGCGTGGCTGCATTAGAACTGTTGCCTGCCGTGTCCGTCTGTGTGGCCGACACGGTTAACGTGCCATTGTTCAAACCACTGACATCCAGCTCATTGCCGCTCAATGTCCAGTTACCGGAGCTATCTGCGGTCACGGTGCGGCTGACTGTTGAATTGTTATCCGTGATGGTGACCGTCACACTGTTACCCGACTCTGCACCTGAACCTGCAATTAGGACGTCATTGTCTTCCGCGGCGTTCACGATGCCATCGGTTTCAATCGGTGTGGTGATGGTCAGCGCTGAAGGCGCCGCGTTATCCAGCGTAATCGTCTGAGTCGCAGCTGTGGAGGTGTTGCCCCCTGTATCCGACTGTGTGGCCGACACAGTTAACGTGCCGTTATTCAAACCACTGACATCCAGTTCACTGCCACTCAGTGTCCAGTTACCTGAACTGTCTGCCGTCACGGTGCGGCTGACGGATGAATTGTTATCCGTGATGGTCACCGTCACGCTATTGCCCGACTCAGCGCCGGAACCTGCAATTAAGACGTCATTGTCTTCTGCGGCATTGACGATACCATCAGTTTCGATCGGTGTGGTGATGGTCAATGCTGAAGGCGCCGCGTTGTCCAGCGTAATGCTTTGCGTGGCTGCGGTAGAACTATTGCCTGCGGTATCCGTTTGTGTGGCCGATACGGTTAACGTGCCATTGTTCAGGCCACTGACATCCAGTTCACTGCCACTCAGTGTCCAGTTACCTGAACTGTCTGCCGTCACGGTGCGGCTGACGGATGAATTGTTATCCGTGATGGTCACCGTCACGCTATTGCCCGACTCAGCGCCGGAACCTGCAATTAAGACGTCATTGTCTTCTGCGGCATTGACGATACCATCGGTTTCGATCGGTGTGGTGATGGTCAGGGCCGAAGGTGCCGCATTATCCAGCGTAATACTTTGCGTGGCTGCAGTAGAGCTGTTACCCGCCGTATCCGTCTGTGTGGCCGACACGGTTAACGACCCATTGTTCAGGCCACTGACATCCAGCTCACTGCCACTTAAGGTCCAGTTACCTGAGCTGTCTGCGGTCACGGTACGACTGACTGTTGAATTGTTATCCGTGATAGTCACCGTCACACTGTTACCCGACTCCGCGCCAGAGCCTGCAATCAAGACATCATTGTCTTCTGCGGCATTGACAAGGCCATCCGTTTCAATCGGAGTAGTGATGGTCAGTGCCGAAGGTGCCGCGTTATCCAGCGTAATACTTTGCGTGGCCGCGGTCGAAGTATTCCCTGCGGTATCCGTCTGTGTGGCCGACACGGTCAACGTGCCATTGTTCAGGCCACTGACGTCCAGTTCACTGCCGCTCAGTGTCCAGTTCCCTGAACTATCTGCGGTCACGGTACGGCTGACAGTTGAATTGTTATCCGTGATGGTCACCGTCACACTGTTGCCCGACTCGGCACCGGAACCGGCAATCAAGACATCATTGTCTTCTGCGGCGTTAACAATGCCATCAGTTTCAATCGGTGTAGTGATGGTCAGCGCCGAAGGTGCCGCGTTATCCAGCGTAATGCTTTGCGTGGCTGCGGTAGAGGTGTTACCCGCCGTATCCGCTTGTGTGGCCGACACCGTCAAAGTGCCGTTATTCAATCCACTGACATCCAGCTCACTGCCGCTCAGTGTCCAGTTCCCTGAACTGTCTGCGGTCACGGTACGGCTGACTGTTGAATTGTTATCCGTGATGGTTACCGTCACACTGTTGCCCGACTCAGCGCCAGAGCCGGCAATCAGCACGTCATTGTCTTCTGCGGCGTTAACAATGCCATCGGTTTCGATCGGGGTGATGATGGTCAGTGCCGAAGGTGCCGCATTGTCCAGCGTAATCGTCTGAGTCGCAGCGGTCGAGGTATTGCCTGCCGTATCCGCTTGTGTGGCCGACACAGTCAGGGTGCCGTTATTCAATCCACTGACGTCCAGCTCACTGCCGCTCAGCGTCCAGTTACCCGAGCTGTCAGCAGTCACCGTACGGCTGACTGATGAGTTGTTATCTGTGATGGTCACCGTCACGCTGTTGCCCGACTCAGCGCCAGAGCCGGCAATCAGCACGTCATTGTCTTCTGCGGCATTGACAATGCCATCCGTCTCTATCGGCGTGGTGATGGTCAATGCTGAAGGTGCCGCGTTATCTAGCGTGATGCTTTGCGTCGCAGCGGTGGAGGTGTTACCTGCCGTATCCGCCTGGGTGGCTGACACCGTTAACGTGCCATTGTTTAAACCACTGACGTCCAGTTCACTGCCGCTCAGTGTCCAGTTGCCTGAGCTGTCTGCGGTCACAGTGCGGCTAACGGATGAGTTGTTATCCGTAATGGTCACGGTGACACTGTTGCCCGACTCAGCACCGGAGCCTGCAATTAAGACGTCATTGTCTTCTGCGGCATTAACAAGGCCATCGGTTTCAATCGGGGTAATGATGGTCAGTGCCGAAGGTGCCGCATTGTCCAGCGTAATCGTCTGAGTCGCAGCGGTCGAGGTATTGCCTGCCGTATCCGCTTGTGTGGCCGACACCGTCAAAGTGCCGTTATTCAATCCACTGACGTCCAGCTCACTGCCGCTCAGCGTCCAGTTACCCGAGCTGTCAGCAGTCACTGTACGGCTGACTGTTGAATTGTTATCCATGATGGTGACCGTCACACTGTTGCCCGACTCGGCACCCGAACCGGCGATCAGCACATCGTTATCTTCTGCGGCATTCACAAGGCCATCGGTTTCTATCGGCGTGGTGATGGTCAGTGCTGAAGGTGCCGCGTTATCCAGTGTAATGCTTTGCGTCGCAGCGGTTGACGTGTTACCTGCCGTGTCGGCTTGGGTGGCCGACACAGTCAGTGTGCCATTGTTCAGGCCACTGACATCCAGTTCACTGCCGCTCAGTGTCCAGTTACCCGAGCTGTCAGCAGTCACCGTACGGCTGACCGAGCTGTTATTGTCTGTGATGGTGACTGTCACACTATTACCCGACTCCGCACCGGAACCGGCAATTAAAACGTCATTGTCTTCTGCGGCATTGACAATGCCATCCGTTTCAATCGGTGTGGTGATGGTCAGTGCCGAAGGTGCCGCGTTATCCAGCGTAATGCTTTGCGTGGCTGCAGTAGAACTGTTGCCCGCCGTATCCGTCTGTGTGGCCGACACGGTCAGGGTGCCATTATTCAGGCCACTGACGTCCAACTCACTGCCGCTCAGCGTCCAGTTGCCTGAGCTATCGGCAGTCACCGTGCGGCTGACCGTGCTGTTATTGTCTGTGATGGTCACTGTCACACTGTTGCCCGACTCAGCGCCAGAGCCTGCAATTAAGACGTCATTGTCTTCTGCGGCATTGACAAGACCATCGGTTTCAATCGGGGTGGTGATGGTCAGTGCCGAAGGTGCCGCATTGTCCAGCGTAATCGTCTGAGTCGCGGCAGTTGAGGTATTGCCCGCCGTATCCGACTGTGTCGCAGACACGGTCAACGTGCCATTATTTAGGCCACTGACGTCCAGCTCACTGCCACTAAGGGTCCAGTTGCCTGAACTGTCTGCCGTCACGGTGCGGCTGACGGATGAATTGTTATCCGTGATGGTCACCGTCACGCTATTGCCCGACTCAGCGCCGGAACCGGCGATCAGCACGTCATTGTCTTCTGCCGCATTGACAATGCCATCGGTTTCTATCGGCGTGGTGATGGTCAATGCTGAAGGCGCCGCGTTATCCAGCGTCACCGTCTGAGTCGCAGCAGTCGAAGTGTTACCTGCCGTATCCGCCTGGGTGGCCGACACCGTTAACGTGCCATTGTTCAGGCCGCTGACGTCCAGCTCACTACCGCTCAGCGTCCAGTTGCCTGAGCTGTCTGCAGTCACAGTGCGGCTGACGGATGAATTGTTATCCGTGATGGTCACGGTCACGCTGTTGCCCGACTCGGCGCCGGAACCGGCAATCAAGACATCATTGTCTTCTGCGGCGTTAACAATGCCATCCGTTTCTATCGGCGTGGTGATGGTCAGCGCGGAAGGTGCTGCATTGTCCAGCGTAATCGTCTGAGTCGCAGCGGTCGAGGTATTGCCCGCCGTATCCGCCTGGGTGGCCGACACCGTCAAAGTGCCATTATTCAAACCACTGACGTCCAGCTCACTACCGCTCAGTGTCCAGTTGCCTGAGCTGTCTGCGGTCACCGTGCGGCTGACGGATGAATTGTTATCTGTGATGGTCACCGTCACGCTGTTGCCCGACTCGGCGCCGGAACCGGCGATCAGCACATCGTTATCTTCTGCGGCATTAACAAGGCCATCGGTTTCTATCGGCGTGGTGATGGTCAACGACGACGGCGCTGCATTATCCAGTGTAATCGTCTGAGTCGCAGCGGTCGACGTGTTACCTGCCGTGTCGGCTTGGGTGGCCGACACAGTCAGTGTGCCATTATTCAGGCCACTGACGTCCAGCTCACTGCCACTAAGGGTCCAGTTACCTGAACTGTCCGCGGTCACAGTGCGGCTGACAGATGAATTGTTATCCGTAATGGTCACCGTCACGCTATTGCCCGACTCAGCGCCGGAACCGGCGATCAGCACATCGTTGTCTTCCGACGCATTGACGATGCCGTCCGTTTCTATCGGCGTGGTGATGGTCAATGCTGAAGGTGCTGCGTTATCCAATGTAATTGTCTGTGTCGCAGCAGTCGACGTGTTGCCAGCCGCATCCGCCTGGGTGGCCGACACGGTTAACGACCCATTGTTCAGGCCACTGACATCCAACTCACTGCCACTCAGCGTCCAGTTGCCTGAGCTGTCTGCGGTCACCGTGCGGCTTACAGAGCTGTTATTGTCCGTGATGGTCACGGTCACGCTGTTGCCCGACTCGGCACCTGAACCGGCAATCAAGACATCATTGTCTTCTGCGGCATTGACGATACCATCGGTTTCTATCGGCGTGGTGATAGTAACTGCGGAAGGTGCCGCATTATCCAGGGTGATACTTTGTGTGGCAGCGCTAGAGGTATTGCCTGCAGTATCCGTTTGGGTCGCCGACACCGTCAACGAGCCATTGTTCAGGCCACTGACATCCAGTTCACTGCCACTCAGCGTCCAGTTACCAGACCCGTCTGCGGTCACGGTACGACTGACTGTTGAATTGTTATCCGTGATGCTCACCGTCACACTGTTGCCCGACTCCGCTCCGGTACCCGCGATCAGCACATCATTATCTTCTGCTGCATTGACGATACCATCCACCTCAATCGGCGTGGTGATGCTAACTGCGCTTACACTGGTATCCACAGTAACAGACAAACCAGAGCCATCAGCAGTATTCCCTGCTGTGTCTGTTGAACGTGCTGTCATCGTGTGTGTGCCTGCTGATAAAGCCGACGTTGTGATAGTCCAGGTACCTAAAGTGGCAGTGCCGGTACCCACAGTACCATCAATGCTTGAAATCAGCGTGATCGCACCACCATTTGGACCTGAGCCGGTAAATGTCGCGGTTGTATCATTGGTCACATTATCCGTATTGGATGTACCTGTATCACTGCTGGCATCCAGATCAGGTGTGCCTGGTGCCGAAGGCGCAGTTGTGTCTATCGTCACACTCAAACTACTCGATGCCGAACTTTCGTTACTGCTTGCATCGGTTGCTTTTGCAGTGATGGCGTGCGTTACCCCGGCAGTCAATGCACTGGTAGTAATTTGCCAGTTACCGCCAGTTGCCGTGCCAGTTCCGATTACGGTTGCACCACCGCCTTCCTGATCACTATACAATCTAACCGTTGAACCGCTTTCAGCTGTACCACTGAATGTTGGTGTTGTGTCATTGGTGTTATTGTCACTATCAGAAGTACCTGTATCAGATCCGGCGTCAAGGTCCGGCGTTGACGGTGCGTCTGGTGCCACATCATCATTCACAGTGACAGTAAACGCCTTTTGGAATGTCGTTGTAGAATCACTGGTTTGCAAACAAACCACATAGCTTCCCGCTGATAACGCGGCTTGCGTTTCGAGGTTTGAACCATTGATCTGGAAACTACCGTTGTTAGTATCTGCGCTACAGGTACCATTCGCGCTAGCACCGCTGCTGACAATTGTATATGTATGGCTGTCGCTGGTGTCAGGATCTGTGGTGCTCAGTGTGCCTATGTTAGCACCTGCACCAGTTGCAGATTGATTAATTGAGGTTGTGTCCAGGCTAATATCTGTTGGATCATCATTTTGTGCAGTAATGGTCACTGTTGCCTGGTTGGTACCAGTGCTGTTTGCTGTGCCATCATTGAAAGTATAATCGAGCGTTACAGACGACGGTGGTGCTTCTGAACTATTCTGGTAAGTAATATTTTGCAACACCGAATCAACGATCGCTGAGGTCGCACTGGTGTTGAACGTCAATACTAAAGTACCCGACGAATTCGTTGTTACCGTACCGACTGTCGTTGAGTTATAAGTGAAGGAACTGCTCTCGGTAAGCGTGCCCAACAGGCCATTATTAGCAAAGACATCCTGTGAGCTGGCACCGCCATTTCGGGCAATCGTCAGGGTTGCATTGTTATAATTACCCGCACCACTGTCTAGTGCATCCAGTTCGGTATCTGCAACAACAACGTCCGAATCAATAATAACGGCTGAACCGTTTTCAGTGAACGTTTGGCCGCCATTCAGATTACTGAAGGTCGGTACATTATTTGGTGAAATAAAGGTGATATCAGTATTGGCACCATTGTCCGCCACAGTAAAATCAAGTGAACTGGCTGGCGCATTTGAGAGCGTTATTGCCACTTCAACAGCGCTGAAGTCAGTCGCATCAGTATCCACCTGAAGTGTGCTCGTGCCGTTAAAGCGAACATTACTGGTTGTCAGGCCCGTCACACTATTGATGGTAATAATGTCACCCACACTCAAGTCTGTGATGGTGTCACCATTAAGATCAGACGCGTCGCCGACAAAGTTATCATTGCCCGCATTACCTGTCATCGAGTCGGTACCACCACCAGGGCGAATGGTATCGGTACCACTACCACCTGTGATAGTGTCGTTACCGTCAAAGTCAGTGGCAGTCATGTTTATGGTGTCACCACTCAACGCACTGGCGTTTAGTGTGATAGCGTTGCTGAGCGCAAAGCCAACTGCATTGGAGATAGTGACTGAGTTACCATTGGAGTCAAAGTTATCAGTCAGGGTAATAGTGAAAATGTTATTGGTGCCAATCGCCAGATTTTCGATTTCAGAGACGCTGGTATTACCAAAGTTAAACGTGCCCCCATCCATCAGTTTTAGGGTTTCGGATCCCGCGGCACCTGTGATTGCCGTAGTAAAATTATTTGCTACATTAGCCGCATCAATGGAAACCGTTGCCCCACTGGCCAGTGACAAGGTACCAATATTGGTAAAGCCACCACTGCTCACATCAGCGCCATCAGAAACGCTGACAGTATCACCCGTCGTTGCGTCACCTGTAAGCGAGCCATTAAAGGCACTTCCGGCAATATCAAATGTAATGGCGTCATTGGACGCTGTCGCATCAATCGTTGCAGACGCATTGGTCACTGTGATAGTACGGCTGTTAGTACTGTCATCGTTAACTGAGTATGTCTCTATACCTGTTAACGTTGTAAAGTTACCGTCTCCGGAGATTGTGATGGTCTCAGAACCTGCCGCCGTGACAGTACCGCTAAAAGAAGCATTTTGCCCAGGCGTCATGGTCACTGATGCGCCGCTGGCTAAAGTCAGGTTAACTATGTTTGCAAGCGTACCACCCGAAATATTAGCACCAGAAGACAGCGACACAGTATCTGCCGTTGTACCATCACCGGTCAGTGTGCCAGTATAACTGAGCGTCCCCACATTAAATGTCACGGCATCAGTAGAAGACGATGCGGTAACAGAAGTGCCTGCGGCCGCAACGGTCACTGTACGGCTATTAGTCGAAGAGTCACCGACCGAGAAATTCTCTACATTGGCAAGTGTGGAAAAGTCACCATCCCCTGAAATATTAATTGTTTCAGTGCCAGCCGCAGTGATTGTGCCACCAAAGAGTGCAGGCTGAGAAGCAGTCATAGAGACGCTGGCCCCACTGGCTAATGTCAGGTTTTCAAAGTTAGACACCGTCGCACCAGCAATACTGGCACCAGAACTCATTGATAAGGTATCTGTGCCACCCGCCGCATTCAAAGTACCCGTTGCAGTCAATGCCGCTATGTCGATGGTATCGTTGCCACTGCTACCTGTGACGTTTTGCCCGGCGGAGCTCAGCGTGATATTGTTCGCAGCGCCCAACACATAGGTTTCAATTGCGCTCGCAGCCGTCAAACCGTCGGTTGCTGCGGAGATAGTAATACTTTCCGTTGCAGTACCAGTAACTGTGCTAAAGGCATCATGCTGCGCCTCAGTCATAGTTACGGATGCATTGGCATCCACGGTCAGGGTTTCAAAACCACTTACTGTCGCACCAGAAATACTGGCACCATTGCCCAGCTGTAATACATCGGTTCCGCCACTGCCCGCCAAAGTACCCGTTGCAGTCAACGACCCGGTTGCCACCGTATCAGCCGAGCTACTGCCCGTTACATTTTGCGCCGCGCCACCGAGGGTAAAGGTAAACCCGGCACCCAACACATACGTTTCAATATCAGCATCACCAGTAATAACGGCATTACCATCAGCACTGCTCAAGGTAAACTGGTTAGTCCCGGCACCATTTATGGTGGTGAATGACTCATGCTGAGATTCAGTCAGCGTGATGGATGCATCGCTATCCGGTGTCAGCGTCTCAAAGCCACTCAGGGATGTTAGGTTTGCGAGGTTCGTGCTGGTTGGCACAGAAAGGGTATCTGTTCCCGTACCGCCACTGGCCGTTGAACCTGATACATGACTGGCATCCGCAATAGTCAGGGTTTCGTCACCACCAGCAAACGTGATAGCCGGGCTCAGATTTGTACCATTACTGGTATTAAAGCCTGTCGCTGTGGAGCTTGCTGCCGTGACATCCGTGACACTAACGGTTGCTGTACGCGACGTACTGCTTGCAGAGCCATCGTTGATCACCACAGTCACTGTACGTGCAGTCTCGTTTGGCGTACTCGAGGTATTGTTATAGGTGATGGCCTGCAGGAAAGTTGTGACTTCGGCAGGTGTCGCCGTTGCGCCCGTAATAGAAATGGTATCCTGCAAGGTAATATCGGATGCACCCGACACACCTGTCAGAGCATTTTGCGCTGCTGCTGTTACGTTAAGGCCTTCAGATGCCCCATCCTGATCATTGGTCAGTGTAACTGTTATGGTTGTTATGGTGTCACTGTCTGCATCCGTTGCCGAGGCGCTGCTGGCAATGTTAACCGCGCCGCTGCCCTCAGAAAAGCTAGCGCTGCTGTCGCTACTGCCACTGCCCGTGTCCAGATCAACAACAGGCGTTGTATTGGCTGTACTAAAATTAAAGGTGGTGTTATCACTGATCCCAGTAAAGGCGTTGCTGGAGGTATCTGTTACTGCACCTGAGTCGATTCGGATCGCATATGTCCGGTTACCGGTTAAATTACTGGTTGGATTCAGGTAGACCTTATCACTGGTAATACTTACCCGACCAGATCCCGGCGTGGTGGTAGTGCCGTCACTTTCGCTGGCAACATCAAATACCTCAAAGTCGCTACTGTCAGTGACATTACGAATGGTAATATTACCCGTGCTCAGCGCAATGTTTTCGTCAAAGGCGATGACAATATCGCTACTGACTGACACATCCGTCGCGTTATCATTGGGAGTTGAGCTTGCACTGACAAAAGCGGGAGCCGTTGAATCAGACGCTGTTGCATCATCCAGTGTAATATCACGTATAGCAATACGAGAATCATAAGCACTGGCGGGGTCCGTATCCGGGAATGTTATAATTAAAGTGTCAATGTCTTGCCAGAGCGCATTATTAAAATCACTACTGCGTGTAAAACTAAAAGTTGTACCAATCCCTGATGCCACCGGCGGTGTTAAGTCGACGGTGACCGTTTGCGCACTGTCTTTAAACCCAGTAAACCGAACCCTACGCTCCGCATCTGTGTCTCCAGCACGAACGAAGGTAATACCATCAAAACTAAAGTGTGTGCCAGAACTTTCAAGGAGCTTATAGCCTTTGTCAGTCGCACTGGCTCCTGAGTTAGCGATAAAACCAGTCGCATAAAACGAGCTATAGGCCACTGCAAAACTCTCTGCTGTATAGCTGTCTCCGCTCTCGCCGCCATCCAAAATAAAAGTAACCGCGCCAGCCGAATCAAGAGAAATATCCGGAACACCATTTGAGCCATCTCTCACGTCAGTCGGCGTGCCTGTACCGGAAGAATAATCCAGTGTCTTTTGACCTGCCCAGATATTGCCGGAAAACAATGCTGCGGATATACCAGCCGACGTGACCGCGGTGGCAACTTTACTTAATCTCATTTTACTACTCCGTTATTTTACCTGGTCCAGTGACATTTTATTGTTTTAATGTTTACTTTAATTTCAACGCAATTTGATGACTATCAAACGCAAAAACGGGCCGGCACAATATATGCCCAGCCCACTCCAGTACTGATTAGTTACGAGGTGGGAACACCCCGTCTGTTGCAATCAGCCAGTTAACCGGTAATACCGGGTTTAATATATTCAAAGGGGCAGAGCCACCCGTGTTAGTAACAGTGACAGTACCACCCGCTGAGCCACCACCAGATACGGTTAGCCCTTTGATGGTTGTCAGATCTGCTGATGCAAAACCTTCCTTGAAGAAGCCTTCACTATTATTTGCCGCTATATAAGAGCTGCTATCCGGGGTCTTAGTATTTGCCGCATTAGTAGCAGCCTGTAACGTGCCACTCACTGGATTTGTACCACCCAGCGGCGTGAAAATCGCAGTATGAGAGTGCGCAGGCATATGAATAATCTCAATACCTACTAGCTCAGTACCTTGTCTTTCACCTTGACGATAGTCCATACCGCCTGGGCGTACCCCCTGACCTACAGGGCTACGGCCACGCAGGTCCGGTAGTGCGTAAGTGGTACGCGCATCACCACCATAAATAGTCCCAATTAACGCAAATAACGCCTGATTTTGTGAAATAGCCATAGTCTGGCCTAAACACATTGCAAAATTTCTGATTGTAAAAGCACCGCCGAAGGTACCCATTGAGCCAATATACGGGTCAGTAGACATATGAATTCCTCTCTAATTCGTAAACATACCCTTTAACGATAAACGCTCAGTACCACTAAAATTCACTCAGTGATTTATCGACTTGTTGCGACGAGTTCGCACCAACTACTTCAATTACTGCTTTGCCTGAAAGGCATATATGTGTTGCAGAGCTATCACTGCTCAATGATCAATCAGGATTTCCTTCTGGTAAATGTGGCGTAAAAACAGGTGGGATGAAAAACTCAGGCAGTTGCACCCTGCGCGCTTCTCCGCTCAAAACCTTGTCAAGGCAGACTGTACCGATATCATTAATACTGACGTTCAGCTCAGCCGGATCATCGCTGTCTGAGAAACGCCAGTATAATTCTGTGGTTTTGTAACGTAAGAGTGCCATTAATGGGTAACCGTCAAATTCGCTGGGGCTGTCGCAGAACCTTTCGTGGCAGTCAACAAGCTTTTGCTCTCCCAAAAACTGGACTAACAAGCTGCCCATTCCGGGTACTTCCAAAATACTGCTCTCGCCCTGCGCGACAACTATCTCGCCAGTGCCTTCAACTTTCGCAATACGCTGCCCTTCACCACTTGGTAAATCGCCTCCGTTATAAGGAAACAGCGTAAGATCATAACCATATCGGTTGGTCAGATTGATCTTTATATTCATATCTATCTCGCTTCTGAGTTAAAGTTCAGAGCATAGTTAGAAATGCAGGATAATAAGTACATCGGCTGGGCCACTCACAAGTCCTTCTCAACTAAGCTACCATTGTAAAATTTAGTACAAAGGTATCGGTTTGCAATTGATATACCTCAATCAAAACACTTAATTTTGAACCTTACATTCTGCCCTCAGATGAGGCAGCCACTTCTAAACCAGGTTCCAGTCCAAACAGCACCGCAAACCGGTAGCCATCAAAAATACCTTGCTCGGTTAAAATCGTATCCAGGCGAATAGCACCATCAACCGTTTTAACTAATAACCCTTTGATTCTGTCGAGCTCTAGAATCGTACCCGGCTTAATGCCTGCCAGCTTACATTCCATAGTGCTGGCCTGCATAAGCTGCAACATACCTTCACGAAATTTGAAACGGGCGCCACCCAATTCAGCATTGGCTGCACGCGCCAGATTGACAATCTCAGTGCTGGTATGATGTCGCCAGTCAATCAATAAATCTTCCACCTGAACATGCGCTGCATAACGAGGCTCACGCTGCTCGCCATCCATTTCGATATAATCACTTTGCACTTGCCAGTTCAAAGTACCAGCGGCCTGTTGCTGAGCAAATTGCTCTAGCAAAGCGGGAACTGCCTGGGCTATTTTCTGGTGAAAGCACTGTGAAGTATCAAAAGGGTGCACAGGTAAATCGATGTGCGTAGCAATGTCGCCAGTATCAAGCTGATGTGCAACTTTGTGTAGTGTTAACCTGACGGTGTCCGCGCCACTTTTAAGCTGCCAGAACACGGGCATTGGGCCACGATAATCAGGCAATGCACTGGGATGAATGTTAAGTACATCACCGGCAAAAAAGTCTATCAGCTTGGCGCGAAGCTTATGTTTAAACAAATAGGCTATGCCACTGTTTGCTCCCAGTCTGTCGAGATCGGCAATCAAGGCATCGTCCGATTCTGTTTTATACTGCAGCATGGGAATTTGATGGTGGTGCAAAAAGTGCTGCAACTGAACGAGATCCGGATTGGGTTCAGCTTCAATCAATACCACACAACTCAGTTGGCCTCTTTGCAATAGGTACTGCACGGCGGTCAGGCATAAGCAACTGCCGCTGAACAAAGCATATTTCACTTCCATGGTTATCTCCCTATGCTTTTACCGGGACAAACCCGGGCATACCGCTCAGCTGATAGTAAAATTGCACTGTATCACCGCTATTGGCAACAAAGTGCGTGTGTTCAAGCTCTCTGGGCCGGGCATCAACATAAAAGTTCATGTCGGGTTTAGGGTGCGTAATACCTGAGTCGTATTGATCCAGCCCTTCTTCACCAAACGTGTTGATTTGGGCATAAACCGCCAAAATACGGGTCGACATATCCTCAACGCCAGTTGGTATTGTGATTGTATTCGCAGCAACAACCCGAATGTCATCATCAAGCTCTATCTCTGTCATCTCTAATAGCGCAGACTTATCAATACGCATCAGCTCGCCCAGTTCAACGCGCTCGTTTAACGCACTGTCACGCAAGTGATCGGAGTGGCAATATTCGGCGTCTTTCCATTGCTGATTGTATTCTGTTTCGCCATGGATCATCATGCCTTTAATCGACACAGAGCGCGGGATCATCCAGCCATCAAGCGTCAGAAATTTAACCAGATGTTTGGCAATGGCCAGCTGCCCTTCGCGGGTAAAACCATGTTGCATCGCTTCTAGCACCAGCAGGTCAACGGCCTGCTCTGGCTCATATACCGTTGCATCTTCTTCAATGATATCTGCAACAAACTCACCTAATTGTAAGTCATCAATTAGCTGTTTTAGCGTGACGATGGCACCTGGATGAGTATCTACGAATAGCACCTTAATTTGCTCGTGGTTAAACTCGTTCTGGTTTTTGTAGTAGCTGAGCAAAGGCAGTATCAAAGGTGCAAATGGGCCGCAGGCAGGATACAAAATAGTGACAGAGTCCTTATGTGACAACATGCCCCGTATTGCCTTATCAATGCCTTTTGCATAGCCCTGAATACGGTAAATGTCTTTAATTGTGTGGCGGCTATTGTAAGGGGACATGATCAGACCCGTCGGTGCAATATACTGACGAGTCAATAATTCTTCACTGAGCTCAGCCATCGACATTGACTGCAAGGCATGCTCGTACATCGCTTCAAAAGCTGCTGTAAGTTGTGCGTGAGTCGCTTGCGTGGTGCTGAATATTAGCGCCATCGCATCTACAAAGCTTTGGGTAAGCGCCTGCTGTCTTTGTGCGGTGGTGAGCTTGGCCTTGAGCAAAGATTCAAGTTGATTTCGGACGGTGTGTTTTAAGAGTTGGTCAATTTTTGGATCGGCATAATCTGTCACTGACACATTACGCATCTGATGTTTTTCCATCGGGCGCTACCTAAGTATAATATTTCCGTGATTACAAGGCGTTACCTGACATATTTTGATGCCATAGGTAACGCCTGTCAGCGTTCACTGTTCAGTCTAGTTGAGTGCTGACAATTTGCGAGTATCAATATTAAAAACCCACTTTCTGTCGTTCAGTTTGCCCCCAGACACAAGAATTTGCTGGGTACCATCCAGTGATCTGTAAAGTGGCTTTTTGCCCAACCGAGAACGGCCGTATGAGTACAAGAACGCGCCATTATTATTGAATACTTTGATACTAGCTGTGCCCATTTCAAGAATATGAATGTGGCCATGAGTATCCAGTGTAATCTTTTTAGGTCCGTTTAATTGAGCGTCTAACTCAGTACCAAACTCGCCGATCTCTGTGAGTTTATCACCATAAAAGTTTGCCACAGTGACAGAATGTTGCCCTCTTTCAATGAGGTAAAGCAGCTGCTGATCTGGCTCAATGGCAAAATCATTAAGACTGCTAAATCCTTGCGGTAACTTAATTGTTCCACTGGAGTTTCCGGACAAATCGAATATGTTTATCTCACTGCTCGTTTCAAAATAAACAAAAATGTTTGCGTTATAGCGTCTCGCCACAGCGGGTTTTAAGGTGATTTGCACGGCATCACCGTTTGGAGATTCGATTGAGACTTTCGGCGCTTCAATCGCCAGCGTGTCGAGCTGTTCACTACTTAAACGTTGCGTATCCTGCTCCGAAAATGTAAATGAAGTGCTATTAGCGGCAAGTGCAGTGACTGGCAATACGCCACTCGCACATAAGTATGAGCTTGTTTTTAAAAAAGTACGACGTTCCATCTTTATACACCATTAGCAACCGAAAAACTGGTTTATTATTACAAACTACTGAATAATTAGATATTACACTATATTACACCGTAAGCAACATATACCAATTAAGTACTGGAATATGCCAAAAACATAGTAATTTAGCACTTTTCCATCGTAATTTATTCCAATACTAAGCCAGAAGCATTTGACCCTCTATTGATAATCGGTAAAGATTAACAGTCGGCAGGTTTAGCATGCTTCAGACTAATCAGTAACTATTGAAATTATTGAAATTTACTCATGCTATGAGATGAGTTTCCAGTAATCCTTACGATCTTCATCTTAGTGAAATCTGTCTGATGTCAAATAAACGATGCTATGGGCAAGGATGTTGAAAAAACATTGTAATAATCGTAATTCTTAACAATAATTTAGAGCTTAAGTTCGAGCCCTGTTAACAAATTAGATAAAAACAAAATACTATGCCACTAACTCAATTTTCTGATCCTTACATCCAGGATCGCTTTCAGTCGACTCAATATGAGCTCATCCACAAGATCGGTGAAGGCGGCTTTGGTAAGGTCTATAAAGCGAAGAATAAAAACACCGATCAGATCGTGGCAATCAAGTTTCTGGCACTTGAACCACATCTGGACGAAGCCAAAAAGCACCGTTACGTTGAGCGATTTAAACGCGAAACCACTCTGAGCAGCCAGTTGCAGCACCCGCATATAGTGAGGCTGCTAGACAAAGGCCAGGTTGATGAAAACCTGCTATACGGTGTCTTTGAGTATGTGGAGGGTCAGTCCCTGCGCGAGCACCTGATCCAGGAAGGCGCATTAGACGCAGTAGACGCAACCGACATTATGTTGCAGGTGCTGGACGCACTGATCCATGCGCACAAACAAGGCATCATTCACCGGGACATCAAACCCGCGAATATCATGCTGACTCAGGCTGGCGCCAAAACCTATGCAAAAATTCTCGACTTTGGTATCGGTACGCTTAGCCAAGAAAACCGCCATCAGGACTTTGCGACACTGACACTCACGCAAGAAACCCTGGGTACGCCTTCTTATAGTGCCCCCGAGCAATTGCGTGGTGAACCAGCTTCAGCCAAAACTGATATCTATGTCTGGGGTCTGGTATTTTTAGAATGTCTGACTGGGTTACCTGCCGTAACTGGCTCTAGTATTGCATCGATTTATCACAAGCAGTTGAGCGATGTTCATATTCCGTTACCAAGCGCCCTGCTAGGCCATCCATTATCCGGATTACTACGCCGCGTATTACAAAAAAATGCAACTGAGCGGGTCATCTCTGGTGAAGAGGCATTTACTGAGCTCAACTCCATGAACGTCTCAAACCTGGTGGGCGTGCTGGCAGATGTGCAAGCGCAACATGGTTACGACGATGCCACAGTGGTGCTGCGTACGGATGATCCCGCTCATCCGGGTCAGCAAGATTACACAACGCTGACAGAGCGCAAGCAAATCACCGTAATGGCGTTGAGGCTGAGTGCTAAAATATTGGATGAAAACGCCAAAGATCTGGATGTCATAGACACTCTGTTTAAGTCGCAGCGTAACACCTGTATCGATATTGCAACCCGTTTTGGTGCCTACCATGTCGGCAACCTGGCTGATACCGCGCTATTCTATTTTGGCTACCCCGTTGCCAGTGATAACGACACCCGCCTGAGTGCACGTACCGCGCTGGATGTGGTGAGTGAGCTAGGCAAACGTAATGCGCTGATGCAGGAAGCCCACGGCGTGCAGCTGAATGCTCATATTGGCTTACATTCAGGTATTTTTGTCACTTACGCCAATGCCGTACCGGAAGGCCATATCGCCAATACAGCAATGCAGCTCGCGCGTCTTGCCGGTGAACGACAAATTTTGTGTACCGCAGAGTCACGCGCCATTCTTGAGCCTTACAGTGAGTTCGACTATTTCGACAATATGCCGCTTGGCATGGCGTTTGAGCAACAAGCCATTTATAACCTGAAGGGTGAAAAGCGGGTCGAAGCCTTTGGCTTTATGCGCGGCACACGCCACCATCACAAGCTCATCGGCCGTCAGAGCGAGCTCGATAAAACCCTGTCGATCATCAACAACGAACAACAGAATACCCGGGTTGCCCATATTTATGGAGAAGCAGGGATCGGTAAGTCACGTTTACTGCAGGAAATTCGCGCTAACGCCGGTAAATACCAGCACCTAGTTGCTCAGTGTCTGCCTGAGCATCAGAACAACGCGCTCTACCCTGTCCTGACACTGGTACGTTACCTGTTTAATACCAACAACCTCAGCAATACTGAGGTAATAGACTTGTTCGTGTCACTACTTAAAGAGCAGGACAGCACACTCAACACGGATGCCATTTTACCAATCCTGATGGTTTGGCTGAACATCGAATTGCCAGAAGACATGCAGCCGTCGTCACTGGCACCGGACGCGCAAAAAGAGCTACTGTTCAAAGGCCTGAGTGCCCTGCTGCTGTCACACAAATTCAGCCTCAGTAACCACAAGCTGTACATCATTGAAGATATTCACTGGGCGGACTCCACCACCTTAGAATTTATTCATCACTTTGCCGAGACCCTTAGTGATGGTAGCGTGCTGATCAGCACCTCGCGCCAGCCCAAGCCGGATAGCCTGCACGATCTCACATTGCTTGAGCTGGAGCTCCACAAGCTCACCGCCAAAGCTACCGAAGACTTCATCGAACAATTGTTCGAGGGCAAAGCCGTGTCACGAAACGTGCGCGATATCCTGGTTAGCCGCACCGACGGTATTCCACTGTTTATCGAAGAGCTGGTTGATATGCTGAAACAAAAGGCACTCGTCAGCGAGCAAAGCGGCGAAGTCAATTTCGTCAGCCCGGATAAACTCGATCAGGTCCCCAGCAGCCTGCGTGAATCACTTCAGCAAAAACTTGATAGCCTAGTGCATGCCAAAGAAACTGCACAACTCGCCGCCACCATTGGCCGCGAATTCGAATACGACCTGCTCGTCGCAGCGTCTTCTCTCAGTGAAGATCAGATCCAAAATGACCTCAACGAGCTGATTGAGAAAGACCTCATCATTCAACAACGCCGGGTTGAGAACGATAGCTATATCTTTAAACACGCGCTGGTGAGGGATGCGGCTTATGGGAGTATGAGTTCATCTATTGCTCCGACATTCCACAGTGCAATCGCAGATACCATGCACGCCAATGCAAAATGGAACAAAGATGAACTTTATGCAGTCATTTCAAAGCACTTTTATCTTGCCAATAAAACCATGCTGTTTTTGGCGTACTCGCGAAAAGCAATTGTACATTACTCCAAACTAAACAGCTTCACATCAGCGAATGATATATATCGTAGCTGCGCAGAAACGTTAAAAAGTAACGCTCGTGATATCGATGTGATCAGGGAGGAGGTGAAGATTATTGAGGCAATATACCCGTGTATTTTGTCTCATGAAGGCTCAGGTTCGGCTTCTGTAACAGAATTGGGTGAGCGCCTTTCAATTATTAAAAATAATAACCCCAGTGTAGAATTGAGTAAATACTCTAATTTCATTATAGATTGGAGCGAATACCAAGATTTACATTTTCGTTCAAAAACGTCTGATGCATACAAGAAAGGAAGGAAACTTCTTAGTTCACTAAATAAAGTCGGTGAAAGGCAACTATACATCATAACTTTAGCTCAATTTATTCAAACTGAGGCATGTATAGGAAAAGCGAGTGAAGGGATCGCGTCAGGCTTAGAAGTATTAGAGAATTATCGCTTAGAAGAAGACTCCAATTTATATAGGCTTTTTGGGTGGGATCCTAAGTGTGTTGCATCATGTCAATTATCGCTCATATACGCAGCTATAGGTGATTATGAAAAAGCGAAATATTACATCAGACAAGCATATGAACATGCAGTTCTAATTGAGAGTGAAATTGACCAAGACATTGCATGGGCATTTGAAATATTAGTTCATTATTTTTCTAGAGATAGAGAATTGATGGAAATAGCTACATCCAGACTTAGTAACGATAGGAATTGGCAAAATGACAATTGGTTTAGGCTTTTTGTCCAACTCGGAAAGGATTGGTTAAATAATGAAACTGATATTTCTTCGCAATTTTGTAACTCAATCCTTGAACAAGGTAGAGGTGGGCCTTTTTTCTACTGGTTTCCAATGTATTTAGAAAATGCATTAAAAACAGGTGAGGCTCAAAATACATTAGTCAATACAATTAAGATCTGTCTAGAAAATAATGTTCAGGGCCCTCTTCTCCTACTTATCGAGCTTGCGAAAATACATAAAGTAGATTTGGGAGTTCTGAATGAAAAGTATAAAAAGCTGTGTTTCAATGAGATACAATTAAATCACACAATCCAAAAAATGAAGGACGAAAATAATGTCTGCTAATAAACCTGCTGGACTCGGAGATACTGCGTTTGGCTCTTTTTCAGGATCACTTCAAGTACTATTTGATGAATCAGTGCTAGACGGTGCATCCGTCCATGAAAGCTGGAGCCATGCATGGGGCCGTGCCGTTGCTTATGCATGGGAAAGTGAACAAAATAAAGAAATGCTACTGTCAAATCCTGTAGCCGTTTTGGCAATGTTCAACTTTACACTCCCTGCTGGTGTTGAGCTTCAAGTTGTTGATGCAAACAGGAACGAAGAACAGTCAATCACCATTGCGGCAACCGAAACGGAGCTACAATATCAAAGGCAAAACCTAAAGCCGGGCTATTTTAAAGCATACTTGGTTGATCCTGAGACCATAGTACCTAGCCCTGAGCACGGTTTTGTTGACTTTAAGTTGGTCTCAGCCGATAACTCAAGCTACTTCAGCACCACTAAAAAGTGGACTGATGTCCCTGTCAATGGATGGGTTGAAATACCCGGTTCAGGTGTAATTGTAAAACACCCATCAGGCCGATTATGGTTTGTTACGACTGAAGAGATTGCAGAAGATAGCGTAGAATGGAGCAATACAAGAACCAGTCAAATGCTAGATGATTTTGTAAGCAGCAACCCTTCATTCTTGAATTTAGGCTCAACAGTAATTATGAAGTTGCCACCTAAACCAGAAGAACAGCAAGACGTGGCAATGTCTTTAATGGACTACGATGCGCTTGGTAAAATCTACCCTTTCACTACTTGATTCAGGAGGGAGCGAAAGCTCCCAACTTTTTAATGAAATTTGCACTATTACCGAACTTGTTCGACCTTAATTCGGCAGAATTAAACGCACTGCATGAATATTACATTACAAAAAAATTCCTCTACCACGGTGAACCATTGAGAAAATGGTGGCTAGATGAAATGGATACAAAGGTAGCGAAGGCAGACCAAGTTCATCAGATATGCCCTGAAACACAAAAACTCATAACTAAACTAAATAAAAATTACTTCCCTGAATGTTTTAGCAGTAAGGTGATGCAGCTATGGGCTAGTTCAGTTATTTTTATCCCACCAGATAACGGACAAAACATTTGCTCTGTGAACTTTCACCGCGATAATGATATTGTTGATTTCATAACTGGGGAACATTTTTCGTTTTCTCTAGCACTGTCCCCCTTAGAAGCATATCTCTCAGATAACCTGATGAGTAAATTTAATGCATTTGACAATATTTGCCTAGACTCTGCTACCCTCAATCAAACTAAGAGGATTGAAATCAAGCAAGGTCAATCTCTTATAGTGAACAGAGAAGTATTTAAAGGCTTTGGTAAAAATACGACTAACCAGCATCAGGTTTTACTTAACTTCTATGTCCGAGGTATAGACAGTGAAGTTTTGATGCAAAAAAATAGCTATGGCCTAACAAATAGAATAACAAACTTTTCGATTTCCCCTATTTTATGAAGCATTACTCTATAAACCCTGAAGCTTTTCTTTTCAAAGAAGACCAAAATCTATACATAATACATAATGATAGAGAATACTTGATTCCATTAAAAACGCTCTCAGATTTACAAATAACTGAAAATGGGATCCGGATTGAATGCGAAGATATTGAGAAAATGCTACTTGGTAGCGACCTAATTTCAGAGCAAGATGCAAGACCATACAAGTCTGAAACCTTCCTTACAGGGGTAAATCTCACATCTTTATCGACAAGCTCACTCAAAAGTCAAAGATGCATAAATACATATGACATCATAGCTAACGAAATAACAGATCCCAGGATTGATGAGTTAGTTATGAGCCATGAGATAGTTCGCGTCATAATTCCTACAACTCAATTACCACAGGTAATTATAGGAAGAAACAAGGCGGAAATGCTTAGCCTGATAAATACATCTCGAGAAACTTACCTTAATACTAGACCTTTAAGAAGAAGGCTATTTAAAAAAGGGGTTGATTTTACAAGAGATCTAAATGTTTCCAATGAGTCATTAAATAAACTCATCTGTATATCTAGCTATGGTTGGTCATATGTTTCCGAGAGAGATGCATTGAAAACATGGAGCCCGGTAAAAAAGTTCAAACCAGCTCAGGATAAAGTGGTTAACAAGCACTCCGGCTTTAGAGTAATCAGTAAGGAAGAGACATTAAAGAATATTGAGGTAGTAGCAGACCCTATATTCGGGTGCCTTTGCTTCCATGGAAAAATAAACAACTGTACGAACAAAGGTGGGAGTAAAACCTACTTTTCTACTTTTTGCGAACATCCTATAGACTCAGACTGCATCAGCAATGAATCTTTATACTACACAGCAATGGGGAAAGGTATAGATGACAAGCAATCAAAAGTAAGCTCACTTTGCGAAGCAATTGAGCGCATTTCATCAAATTTTGACGACTCTATCAATGCTATAGAAGCAAAGCAAAGTGAATTAGAAAACTGTCTAAAGCTAGTTGAGTTAACACCATTCAGCCAAGCTCAATACAAAAAATTTGCACAACGAATAGCTCAAGGCACTCAGTCAATATATGAGGTGGAGGAGTACTTAGATCAGCCAATTCATTGGACAAAGTGCAGAGATCTATTCGACCAAGAGTACTGGGTTCCTATAAATTTTGTCTACAAGAATACGCCATATCCGTCTCGCTTTGTGAAGTTCTATCATAATGGAGGTGCCGCGGGGAATAGTCTAGAAGAAGCTGTATTGCAAGGTACTTTGGAATTAATAGAAAGAGATGCCGTTGCTATATGGTGGTACAACAAAACGACTGTACCCAGGCTAAACTTAGATGGTATTGGTGATGAATTAACAAACCAGATTGAGCTATTTTTTGGTCAAAAATACAACCTCTGGTTGCTTGACCTAACATCTGATATCGGTATTCCAGTTGTAGCCGCTATTTCATTAAATGCTGAAAACAGTGAAATAACACTCTCATTTGGGTGCCATTTAGACCTAACAATAGCAAAACAAAGAGCAATAACGGAGCTTTTTCAAGTCCATGAAATTAAAGATATAAATACATCCCCTTTCAGTTTTTCTGACATTAGATTAGAGAGTTATATCCTCGGAAGCTCCGAGATCAAGAGCTCCGAAACATCGCCTCAATACAACTTCAAAAGTATTTCTGACTCTTTGAACTTTATTGTAAGTGAGCTTAAGCGTATTGGTGTAAACTTGTACTATGTAGACCAATCCAAAGACAATCTACCACTGTATGCCGTGAAAGTTATCGCCCCTAACTTATGCCACTTTTTTCCTTATTTAGGCTCAGAAAGGCTCTATACTATACCAGTGAAAATGGGGCTTCTAGAAAAAGCAAGAAATGAAAGTGAACTAAACAAATTAGAGCTTCTAATATAAAGTGGTATGTAATAACTAATGTGTGGAATATTAGCCTCCATAAACAATCGAAATAACACAAATGACCTCATGAAATCTTTAGAGCTATTAAATCACCGAGGTCCAGATCAGCAGCACTTTTATTATGACGAAATTACGGGGGTCTTTATAGGTCATAAACGACTAGCAATAAACGGAGGTTCAAGTGCTCATCAGCCTATAATTTCTGAGTACAGCGCATGGGTTTGCGCTGTAAATGGAGAAATATATAATGATGCTGCGCATCTCGAAAAGTCAGGAGCATCTTTTACATCAAGGTCGGATAGTGAAATAGCATTAAGAGGCGTTGAGCTATTTGGTGTCAATTATCTCGATGAACTAGAGGGTGAGTTTGCACTATGTTTATACAATCGGAAAACTGATGAGCTCTACCTTGCACGAGATAGAAATGGCAGCAAGCCACTCTACTACTACCATAATAATGATTGTTTTATAGCCGCATCAGAAATTAAAGCTTTGCTATCTGCGGGTGTACCAGCTGTATGGAATGAGCACTATTTAGTTGCAAAAGAACGATTTTTAGTAGGTGCCAAAGAAACATTTGTAAAAGGAGTCTTTTCTGTCCCCCCAGGTCATATAGTTGAGTTCACAAATCAAGACCTAAAAAGCTATCCATTTTGCAAGCAGTCTCCGTTTAACCCCGATTTATTTGAACAGTGTGATATTTCTTACGAACAAGCAACGCAAGAGTTTAGCCGGCAGTTTGAGCAAGCCGTGCACAAAAGAATACCTCAAGAGCGTTTTGCTTGTTACTTAAGCTCTGGCATAGACTCATCATATATCAGCGCATTGTCAGCTCGACTGAGTGACAAAGCTGAATCATTCAGTATCGGATTCCCTAATAGTCCACTAGATGAAAGTCTGGCAGCTGAAAAATTGGCTAAGCAGCTTGGAATTAAACACCATACACTTCGACTAGATCACAACGATCTCATTAGATCATTTGAAAAATCTATCTATCATGCAGAATCGATAGTGCCAAATTTAAACGTTGCAGCCAAATACCTGTTGAGCCGTAAAGTACAAGAAAGCGGGATTAGAATTGCGCTAACAGGAGAAGGGGCTGATGAATCATTGCTTGGCTATCAGTTTTTCCAATATGATTTGAATTCTCCTCTAACACAACAAGGCGAACACACTCCGCTTTTTGAAGGTCAAAGCATACTTGAGGCTGCATTGAATTTTACACCCAGCGCAATTTTAAGTGCTACGTCAAACTTTCAGTTATTCAAAGCTTTGCGCTCTGCTGACTTCTCTGATGCTTGTTACACAACGCACTTAACCGCACCGCACAGTGACATAATTACCTCCTCTATTGGATACAGCCAATGGCTTCACTATAACACTGTATATCAGGACTATAATTTGCTTGCTCTGGGAGATAAAACTGAACTGGCAAACTCAATAGAAGGCCGCCAGCCTTTCCTGGATAACTCATTAGTCGCTTTCATTCACTCACTCCCAACTGCCTTCAAGTATTGCAACGGTAAAAATAAGAGAATTTTAAGAGATGCATTTACTGTGAATTTCCCTCATTTGCATGTAGAGCAAATCAAAAAACCTTTTTTAGCTCCGACTAACTTAACCAAAAACATTACACTTTATCTGCTAGATGAATTATATGAATTGTCTAGCAGAGAATCACAATTGGGTATTTACGATATAGATAAAGTCATCACTTTTTTTGAGTCTGTTGTAAAAAATCAGACTCAGCTAGATTTTTCAGAAGACATCATTGTTTGCCACTTCCTAAGTATTCTGTTTTTGCAAAAGCACTTTAATTTGGAAACGTAACTGTATTATGAAACTCAAGTTTAATAGCAAATTCAGCTTCTTTATGGATAAGCATGATAACGTTCTGCTTAACAGCCAAACTAATGAATTTGTTTTGGATGCTAAAAATTTCCCCTTGTTCTCACACTTCAAAAGCCTGACAAATGTTGATGAACTGGCGAAAAGTGTTCCTGCCGAACTTTTAGCCCACTTTTATTATCAAGTAGAAAACGCGACTAAAAGAGGCTGGCTAGTTGAAGTTGATCTACAAGATACGAAAACAGAACTTATCGAAGAGATATATGGATCAAGTTGTTTCATACAAAGTTTCGCAGAAAGCTGGCAGCGTATATCATCACACTTGCAGAACTCTTGCATACTAATCGAAGATATTAGGAAAGCAACAAATCTGCAGGAACACTTCCCTCTAAGGTTTTGTGAAGTATATAAAAATAGTATTTATATTTCACCGGTCATAACATGTACTGACAAATTAGAGAGTTACTTGGCATGGGTTTTTGCCAGCCGGCCACTCGACCTCTTCATGGATAAGTTTGGTAAAGGCAAAGGTCGCTTGCTGTCTTTCCCGAAAATACCAAAACAGCTATGCTCGCTAGTTAATGCCCTCGACTGCGTTGATGCGTTGGTTTTTGATATTCAGCACGGGTCATCTGCCAGGTATAACTTTGATATTTTGGAGCGTATACCGCGCTCTGATAACAAACCTGAATTATCTCTTAAAAGCACTCCAATCACCTGTGGCGCAGATGGTGGTTCAAGAGCTTATAAAGCAGAAGACACACTCAAAAAACTTGCACCATTTATTGGCCGCCAACTGGGTTATATTTTTCCTGAAACTAAACTGTCCTCTCCTTTGGACTCAATTAAGATCTTCACTTCAGGATTTTACAAATGCCCAACGAAAGCTCCAAAGCTAATTAGTGGTGCCGATTTTGCCCAACAAACGCTAGGCAAAGGCGTCACACACGAACAGTCTAAGGCCAGTGCGTTATGCGAAGCTATCGAACGTAAGAATGCACAGTATGTGGGCGATGAGCTAACTCAAGTCGCACAGGCTCATCAGCTGGGCGCTCGCAGTTATAGCTTTTCTCAGTTGTTACCCTACAGCGAGCAGCAGTATGCGCGCTTTGCGGACCCTGCGGACTCAGAATCTCAGCGCAAGCAAGCCGCGCTTTTCTATACTGGAGAGGCTGTCAATTGGACTGCTCTGTGGTCGCTCACACGCGATGAAAAAGTCTTTGTGCCCACCGTTTGCTGCTTTGCCAATACGCCGTTTGAAGAAGACCGCTTTGGCAAATGGCATTCTAATGGCTGTGCCGCAGGCAACAATCTGGAAGAAGCCATTTTACAGGCTTTATTTGAGTTGCTTGAACGTGATGCAACTGCTATCTGGTGGTACAACCGCTTACCGCGTCCACAGTTTGAGTTAAGCGGCCTGGATCCGGATTATTTGGCACCGCTGCACCAAACAATCACCGCTGAACACGACTATTGGGTGCTGGACCTCACCGTGGATACCGGCGTACCCGTGATGGCAGCGATTGGCCGTAACAAAGCAACTCAGGGGTATGTATTTGGCTTCGGCTGCCACTTAAAACCCGAAATGGCCCCACAACGTGCGCTCACTGAGTTATGTCAGCTTATTCCTATCCGGGACCAAAATGGTGCCCCCTTTGATTTTGATGCCATTACCGATGCTAGTTTCCTTCAGCCTGAGGCCAATGCACCTCGTGCAAGCTATCAACTAACACAAAGCGGTGATCTGAAGGGTGATATTCTGGCCATTGTTGAACAGTTAAACAATCTGGATATGGAAACACTGGCACTGGATTATTCACGCTCGCCTATTCCACTGAGCACTGCTAAAGTCTTTGTACCCGGGCTGTGCCACATCTGGCCACAACTAGGTAATCCACGGCTTTATGAGACACCTGTCAAACTCGGTTGGCTGGATAAAGCATTGACGGAAAAGACGATTAATCAGCAAGGGTTGTATATTTAACGACAAGAGCTGTGAGTTACACTACTGTCACAATATTTCAAGCCTGACCAAATTCTATAGCTATTGATTGATGAAACTTAAAAAGGAAAGCCTTCACTACAAACGCTGTGTTAATTATACTCGTATCGAGTAACAGGTCGAAAATCTGTAAGCAAAAGGAACTACCATGACAAACAGCACAAATGAAATTAACTGGAAAGTGACAACAAACTCTGAGTGGGATATTGCCTTCCAAAAGATAATATCTTATTTATGGGACAACAAGGAACGCGTATTAGCTAACGCGGGGGAAAACCGACTTTTTTACATAATGAAGAATCTGGGTATTTCTAATATCCGAGAATACACCCATTTTAACAAAGACGGCAGTGCTTCACATGGGGTGAGCCTATTATCAAACCTGACAGGTAAAGACGCGAGTCAACAGTACTCAATCATTAACATTTGCGAAAGAAATGAAGATAGTCGGACACCAATATATGACTCATCTACCTTTTGGTCCAGTAAAAATGGTTGGAGAAACTTACTGATAGACTTGGAAGTCAAGCTACCGCCCCATAGTATAAATGCGGAGAGAAGTAGCGTGTTATCGGACTACATATCAATGCAAAGATTTTTTCCATTTTCTCAATTATTTCATTATCCAGCTAGTTCAACTTCTTCTGAACATACCCCGCTAAACCTAAAAATAGATGCTCTGGTCGATTCAAATTCAAGTCATAAAGCTAGTGGCTATAGCAACATAAACTCTGCCATAGGCAGTAATGAAGTTGAAAATTCAGACAGAGGCGGAAGCGAAGGTGTTGATGACGACTACAGCTGGTTGCATTTTGTACCTCGCCTGATCTCTTATAACTGGGCTTTGAGTACAACTGAGTGTATTGATCCTGTTACTAAGCCAAATCTAAGAGATTACCCTGTTTTGCTGGAAAACTTGGGATATAAAGTTGCTGATGAACTAAACATCTATCTTTCATATGCAAGCAAAGAGCCGGCTACAGAAGAGGCTGGGGAAAAAGTGTATAACGTAAACGAATACACCAGCACGCTGTTTATTGACTTGCCTGCACCAGATTACTCTGAAGATGTCTCCCCAATGGCACTTGCAGACCTTGTCGCAGCTCGAGCAAATCAGCCATTCACCAGTACCTGATAACCTGGAGTGAGGCCATTTTAATAAATGGCCTCGAATTAAAATGACGGTAAAAAACTTTTTCTCCGAAAACGGCTATGCCGTTTTTGACCAACCTATCCTGGATATAGATTTACTACTTAAAGCCAAACAGGGTGTGAAACAAGTCCTCGAAAAAGAATACCAAACAGGAGTTCAGCCTTGGTGTCACTTTGGCGATGGCAACTCAGAATTAACTCGTCTGACACAGATACACATGTCGGATGAACGTATTTATCAGGCAATTACACAATCTCAAATTGGTAATCTAGCAGCCAAACTAACAGGTGCTTCAAAAATAAATGTATGGGGATGCCAACTATTTTACAAACCGAGTGGGTCCCAATCCAAGGGCAACGTAGGATTTCATAGAGATTCGCAACATATGCCTTTTTTTAAAAAGGGTACTCTGACTGCTTGGATCCCTCTGGTTGATATTAATTCAAACTCTGGCCCACTGGTTATCGTACCAGGCTCACATACATGGGAGCCAACGCTTGAGCATACAGGTGGCGAAATCCAAAATATAAACTCACAAGTGCCTCTCTTACAAAACTTCTACAAAACTCAGAATTGGAAAGAGGAACAAGTGACACTACCCCTGGGTGGGATCAGTTTCCATGATTTCAATGCTCTACATGGTAGTTACCCTAACGAATCTCCAACAGACAGAATCGTCATCACCGTTGGCCTTTTCACGGACGAGGTTGAATTTGATAATAACGTAGAAGATTACGGTTATGCACTAGTAATTAATGATGAACGATTCTGCCCTACTATATACGAAAGAGAGTAATTTTTAGCATGCAAAAAGTCATTGATTGTGACAGACACGTAATTGAGCCAGTTGAAATCTGGAAAGAATATATAAGCAAAGATGTATACGAAAAAACGCCTATCTGGTTAAAACCTGCAAGTGCGGAAATTGACCTGAAAGACGAATCGGGCAAGCAACTCCCTATTCCTCCGAGCTATATGGTCGGTGAAGAACCTGTATTCAGTAACTGGGGTAAAGATCTACAAATCGCCTCAGCGCTAATCAATAGCGAAAGTATCAATGAACGACTTTCTGCTACAAATCCAATTGATCACCTAGAAGAACTGAACAGAACGGGTGTGGATAAAGCAATCATATATCCTACTTTTGCTGGCCTTATCGTAAATCACAGTAAGGTAGATGCGCTGACATCGCTGGAGTTTGCGAAAGGCTATAACCGTTGGATTGAGGACTATTGCAATTATGCCAAAGACAGACTTATTCCAGCTTATCTGATTAGCCGTCATGATCCCAGCTCCTTACTAGAACAAGTTGAAGATGCTGTGCGAAAGGGATGGAGTGCTCTTGCGCTAAGACCAGAACCAATACTTGGCATATCGCTTGGCGATGAGCGATACGAACAATTTTGGCAAGCATGTGCACATCATGAATTAGCAGTTACATTCCATGGAGGTACACACTTGCAAGGTGAGACTGTTGGTATGGACCGATTCAAGAATCGATTCTCACTCCATGCGTGCTCTCATCCAATGGAGGCACAAATGGCATTTGTTTCTCTTCTCGAGTCTGGCGTCTTTGAGCGCAACCCCAAATTGAAAATAGCCTTTCTGGAAGCTGGTTGTTCATGGGTACCCCACTGGTTATGGAGGCTGGATAATATTTGTCACAACGAGTTTCCATCCATCACACATACCAATATAAGAATGCGCCCATCTGAATACTTTATCAGACACTGTTGGGTTGGTGTTGAAATTGGAGAGCCTATAAGTGAAACGGTTAACGCGATAGGTCACGAAAAGCTCATCTTTGGGAGTGATTACCCTCACCCGGACCACCTTCATTTTGACCTTGCACAAATGGCCAATGAAATGCCCAGTCTTAGCAATGAGCAAATTTCAGATATTTTGCAAAATAACCCAAGGCCTCTATTCAATTTATGACACTTAATTTTGACTTGATAATTGGCTGGCAACCTCAATATAAACCTATCATCCTAAATAACAGTGATATTGTTGTAATATCTACTGATGGTGAGGTTTTGTTCAGCAATCAGGACTTCCCTCTTATATCGTGTATTGATGGTAAGCGAACTATCAAGTCGATTATAGATGAACCTACCTCTCATGAAGATGCCAACCACTTCTTGAGATATGTTGGCAATTTCCTGCATAAAGGGACTTTTTTACAACTCGTAGGGCCGGTCTCAGAGTATGCACGTAATATCAATAACTCACTCGAAAGTGATGGCACTTTAAATAGGTTGATTAGTAAACTGCCTGATACCCACATCCAAATCACTGAAAATTTCCTTTGTGACAAGCTCAACAGGACATTATCCAGTGAGAATGTGCCTGGTTATCTGATTGAAGTTTCTGGGCACACGGTAAGCATCACACCTAAGCTCAGTAACTATGGCGACTTTACGACACTAAGAAAGCTCTTATTGCACAATAAACCAGTAATACACTACTTATCCAAAAAGTTGCCTGGACAGGACGTCAACCCACCAACTAATGAGGATACTGCCACATACCTGAAAAAAAACCTCTACAGTTTAAGCATGTGCTTAAATCATCATATCGATACAGAAAAACAGACACTGTTATGTATTGATATCAGAGATTTTAATACTCAGGAGTATGTGGTGCCACTGAGGCTCAACTCACCTCTTAGTGTTGATCACCATATCACCCTAGCCTCTTCAGCGATGGTAACAAATTCCGATGGCGGCTCTCGTATTCAAACTGCTAAAGCGACTGTTGAACGATTAATGCCATTTGTAGGTACAAAAGTCGGGGCAATTACTCACCTGGAGCCTATTTCACAAAATAGCGACACCCCAATCATAATTTATAGAACAGCATTTTTTAAAACCCCAACCGTTAGGGCTTCAGAAAACATTGATTCACAAAGCTTTGTACAAGTTTGCTTAGGCAAAGGCGTCACACACGAACAGTCTAAGGCCAGTGCATTATGCGAAGCTGTCGAACGTAAAAATGCACAGTATGTGGGCGATGAGCTAACTCAAGTCGCACAGGCTCATCAGCTGGACGCTCGCAGTTATAGCTTTTCTCAGTTGTTACCCTACAGCGAGCTGCAGTATGCGCGCTTTGCGGACCCTGCGGACTCAGAATCTCAGCGTAAGCAAGCCGCGCTTTCCTATACTGGAGAGGCTGTCAATTGGACTGCTCTGTGGTCGCTTACACGCGATGAAAAAGTCTTTGTGCCCACCGTTTGCTGCTTTGCCAATACGCCGTTTGAAGAAGACCGCTTTGGCAAATGGCACTCTAATGGCTGTGCCGCTGGTAATAATCTGGAAGAAGCCATCTTACAGGCTTTATTTGAGTTGCTTGAGCGTGATGCAACAGCTATCTGGTGGTACAACCGCTTACCGCGTCCACAGTTTGAGTTAAGCGTTCTGGACCCGGATTATCTGGCACCGCTGCACCAAACAATCACCGCTGAACACGACTATTGGGTGCTGGACCTCACCGTGGATACCGGCGTACCCGTGATGGCAGCGATTGGCCGTAACAAAGCAACTCAGGGGTATGTATTTGGCTTCGGCTGCCACCTAAAACCAGAAATGGCGGCGCAGCGGGCGCTTACTGAGTTATGTCAGCTTATACCTATCCGCGACCAAAATGGTGCACCGTTTGATTTTGATGCCATTGCCGATGCTAGTTTCCTTCAGCCTGAGGCCAATGCATCTCGTGCAAGCTATCAGCTAACACAAAGCGGTGATCTGAAGGATGATATTCTGGCCATTGTTGAAAAATTACACAGCCTGGACATGGAAACACTGGCACTGGACTATTCCCGCTCGCCTATTCCACTGAGCACGGCTAAAGTCTTTGTACCCGGACTATGCCACATCTGGCCACAACTAGGTAATCCACGGCTTTACGAGACACCTGTCAAACTCGGTTGGCTGGATAAAGCATTGACGGAAAAGACGATTAATCAGCAAGGGTTGTATATTTAACTGCCCCCCTTGGTGGCTCTGAATAGCCTAAAATACTTGTGACAAGACACCGGCTCAAGGCCGGTGTAACAAAATGGGGCTCACTTTGTAGTAAAGGGGAAAGTGGACAACGTCCCCGACTCAACGCCCCCTTACCCTAAGTCACTCAAGCTGGCTGGCAATTAACCCAGCAAGCTTGAATGGCACAGTACAAATTACCCTTTGGCAAATTTAGCGCGTGCGGCGTGTAGCTTTTTATAGCTGTCGATCAGGCGCAGATGCTTGTCCAGGCCTTCCAGTTGCATGTTGGTCGGTGTCAGGCCATAGAACTTCACATCACCGTTAATTGAGCCAATCACAGCATCCATCACTTCTTTACCGAACATACGGGTAAAGCTGTGGATGTAGTCTTCAATTTCAAGCTCTTCGTCCAGCGCCACTTCCAGCGTAGCGTGCATAGCCTGGTAAAATAAGCCGCGTTCAACCGTGTTGTCGTTGTATTGCAGGAAGGTTTCAACCAGCTCAATGGCCGCTTCAATGTCGCCCAGCGCCAGATAGATAAGGATCTTCAGCTCCAGAATAGTCAGCTGACCCCACACTGTATTCTCGTCGAATTCAACCCCGATCAGCGTGATAATATCGATATAATTATCAAGCTGACTTTCTTCAAGACGATTAACCAAATCGGCTAGTGCTTCGTCTTCCAGTGAATGGATGTTCAGAATGTCTTCGCGGTATTGCAGCGCTTTGTTGGTGTTATCCCAGATCAGATCTTCTGCCGGGTAAACCTCAGAGTAGCCAGGCACCAGAATACGGCAGGCGGTGCCCATATCGGTAAATTCTGCAATATACGCCTCTTTGCCCAAATCTTTAAGAATGGCGAACAGTTTGTCACACTCTTCTTCGTTAGTGCCCGTGAAGTCCCACTCCACAAACTCATAATCATGTTTGGCACTGAAGAAACGCCACGAGATCACACCCGTAGAATCAATGAAGTGCTCTACAAAGTTTTCCGGCTCAGACACTGCCATGCTGTTAAATGTCGGCTTAGGCACATCATTCAGACCTTCAAAGCTTCGGCCCTGCAACAGTTCCGTTAAGCTTCGCTCCAGCGCGACTTCCAGACTTGGGTGCGCACCAAAAGAGGCAAACACACCGCCCGTTTTCGGGTTCATGAGGGTCACACACATCACCGGGAACTGACCGCCCAGAGAGGCATCTTTCACCACAACCGGGAAGCCCTGCTCTTCAAGCCCTTTAATACCAGCAACAATGCCCGGGAACTTAGCCAGTACGTCTTCAGGCACGTCTGGTAACACAATTTCCTGTTCAATGATCTGCTTTTTCACCGCGCGCTCAAAGATCTCAGACAAACACTGCACTTTGGCTTCAAACAGATTATTACCGGCGCTCATACCGTTACTCAGAAACAGGTTTTCGATCAGGTTAGACGGGAAATAAACCGTTTCACCGTCGCTGTGACGTGTGTAAGGAATAGAGCAAATACCACGCTCGATATTGCCCGAGTTGGTGTCGATCAGGTTAGAGCCCCGCAGCTCCCCTTCCGGATCGTAGATTTCACGCGTGTAGCCATCCAGGATCTCGGCTGGCAACTCATCGTTGTCGCCCGGCTTAAACCACTGCTCATTGGGGTAATGAACAAACTCGGCGTTGGCAATTTCTTCACCAAAGAACTGGTCGTTATAGAAAAAGTTGCAGTTCAGGCGTTCTATAAACTCGCCCAGCGCCGAGCATAGCGCGCTTTCTTTAGTCGCACCTTTACCATTGGTGAAACACATAGGCGATGCAGCATCACGAATATGTAAAGACCAAACGTTAGGCACAATGTTACGCCATGAGGCGACTTCGATTTTCATACCCAGATCAGACAGAATACCCGTCATGTTGGCGATGGTCTGCTCCAGTGGCAGATCTTTACCCAGAATGAAGGTGCTGGCGTCTGAGTCAGTGTTTACCATCAGCATGGCTTGCGCGTCGTCATCCAGGCTCTCTACCGCTTCAACCTGAAACTCAGGTCCGGTCTGGATCACTTTTTTCACAGTACAACGGTCAATTGAACGTAAGATGCCCTGACGGTCTTTCTCAGAGATACTCTCTGGCAGCTCAACCTGAATTTTAAAGATCTGGTTGTAACGGTTTTCCGGGTCAACAATGTTGTTTTGCGCCACACGAATTCCATCGGTCGGAATGTCACGCGCATTACAATACACTTTCACAAAGTAAGCAGCACACAGCGCAGACGACGCCAGGAAATAGTCAAACGGGCTGGGTGCCGAACCATCGCCTTTATAACGAATAGGTTGGTCGGCAATGACAGAAAAATCATCAAATTTGGCGTCAATTCGAAGATTATCGAGATAATTTACTTTGATTTCCATAGGAAAGAGTCCGGTGTATTGCGATCGAAAACCCCTATTGTACTTGAGGTTGCAAGACGGCGCCAATGCTGATGGCACAAATAACCCAACCAGCTCAAATTAAGTTATTAAATACCTATTATTGGTCGTAAAGGCATGTTACTTTCTTGGCAAATAAACTCATCCGACAACACACGAGATAACAAGGATTTATTATGCGCAGCTATGTGTGGTTAGCACTTGGTTTAGGTCTTTTCTCTGGCTCAACTTTGGCAAATACAGGCTTTGGCGTCACCCTGTACGGCGGCGAGAGCAGCAATCAGAGCTTACATACCAGTAAGAACCAGGTTGTAGAGCTCAAAGACGGTACTCATTTTGGTCTGAGCTTTGACCGCTACCTTAACCAAAAACGTTATGGCCTGTACTACAGTATGGTTGAAACTGAGTTTGAAGATGCCCCTATCCAAAAAGTGGACATGGAGTATCTGATGTTTCAAAGTGCCATAGATGTGGATATCACAGATAATCTGGACAGCTATATCGGTGCACAAATCGGTGTAAATAAAGTAACACCCAACTTTGAAGAACCGGATCACTTTTTTGCTGCGGGCTTTTATGGTGGCCTGAAATATAATTTAGGAGCCGGGTTCAGCGCGCAAACAGAACTGCGCTGGCTTGCGTCTTCTATCAAAAACTCGTCTAAAGTCCGCTGTGATGGCAGCGATGAGGACGTCTGTGCCTGGCACTTTGATGGTGATGTACTTAACCAATTCCAGCTGAGTCTTGGCCTGACTTATCGCTTTTAAATTCGCCGGTGATGCTATTAGCCCCAGCTCGTTGGCCGGGGTGACGAAATAACTGGCTCGATGCTGAGGTGACGCTGTAATTGGCCATGTTCAAGCCAAACAACCACCCACTCTTGGATAGTTACAGCGTATTTTTAAGGTACTCAATAAACAATCTGGTTTTGCGGGGTGTATAACTGGCCTTGGGGTAATAGGCCCAGAGCTGTTTTACCTCTGAGCGAATATCCGGCAATATGGGCACCAGCGCGCCAGATCTTAACTCCCGCTCAATATAACTGGGTGCGATAAACAACAAACCAATTCCCTGCACTGCCGCTTTTAAAATGGCATCGAGATGATCGGTCACAAAATTATAGTTGGTGAACTCAAACAACCGGCCATCTTCAAGTACGACACCACCAATTTTATGATAGTAGCTGCTCAGTAACATCTTGTGTTGTGCCAGGTCATCAACACTGGCAATTTCATCGCAGCGCGCCAGATATTCCGGGGCCCCAAACAACTGCATTTGATAGTCAAACAATCGGGTGCCCTTGTGCGACACTGAATCAAACGACTCATTATAGCGGGTGATCACCACATCGTGCTGCAGATCCGGCGGCTCTCCCGGAGCCAGTACATTCAGGTGAATGGTGATCTGCGGATATTGCGACAAAAACTGCTCGATTTTGGGCATTAATACACTACTGCCTACCGCCTGTGTGGCCGCGATTTTCAAACTGCCCTGCAACTCGCATTGTTCAGACTGTGCTGTTTCTACCAGTGCCTCAAACTGGGCAAGCCAGTCTCTTGCGCGAGGAAAAAAATGCTGCCCTTGCTCAGTCAGATTAACTTGCCTGGTGGTGCGAATGAACAAGCTTTGCCCCAGATGCCTTTCCAGCCAGTCAATTCGTTTACTCATAGCAGATGCCGAAACCCCTTGATGCTCCGCCGCTTTAGTAAAGCTGCCCAGCTCTGCCAGAACGCAAAAACTGCGCGTTGCCGTTAACCAATCCATTCAATTAATTCCTGTAAGGAAATAGTATTTTAATTATTACCTTATTTTTAGGACAATGAAAGCGGCGTATAGTGCCCGGGTCAAATTTACTTCGCGCTGGAGTGCCCGTGCATCTATTTACTATGCTTGCTGTTTTACTCATGTCCTGCTCTCAGCTGGTCAGCCAGGTGTATATGCCTGTTTTACCGGATATTGCTGACAGCCTGATGCTAACCAATGGCATAAGTCAGGCAATGATCATCAGTTATTTCATTACGTTGGGCGCCTCTCAACTGATTGTTGGGCCGCTGCGCGACAAATATGGTGATCGGCCACTGTTTATTGCCGGGCAAGCCATCTTATTGGCAGGTACACTGTTATGTGCCGTTGCACCAGACAGCACCACCTTTTTACTCGGACGAATTTTGCAAGGTGCAGGCTCCGCTTCACCGGTGTTAATCAGCCGCACATTATTGGCTCAACGACTGTCGGGGGCCAGACTAAAAAGTGCCATGGCAACCGTGGCCATCTCGGCCAGCGTCACTGCAATTATTGCCCCCTGGCTCGGCGGTATGCTGAGCAGTTGGTTTGGCTGGCAGGGTTTGTCACTGGTGCTCATTACATACTATCTGTTCATCACCATATTCGGTCTGAGTCTGCTCAAAGCCAGCGAACCTCAACCTTTTGTAATTAACCCAATGAGCCTGGTCCGGCACTATCAAAATATGGTGCGCTGCCAGGTCTTTTTATCGCTGGCCAGTCTCAAATGGGTGCCAACCTTTTTGTATTTGACGCTTCAGCTGCATTTGCCGTTTTTGCTTCAGGACCGCTTTGGCTTTACCACCAGCCAGACCGGACAAGCCATGATGCTGCCAATGGTTGGTCTGTTGTTGGGCGCTGTGTTTGCTAAAGTCTTACAGCGCCACGTTAGCTATATGAAAATTGTTTTGTGGCTGTGGCCTGCATTATTACTGAGTGCACTAACCTTCGTATTAGCCAGCGACAACGCCATAGCGATATTACTGGCCTATGCCGCCATTATGTTGGTATTTGGCGGATATTTTCCAAGCTATATGCACCTGATTGGCTTACTGCACCCAACTCACGCAGGCACCGCAAATGCGTTGGTCGGGGCAATCGAGTTACTGATATTTTCCGTCATTGCCTGGTTGGTGAATCAATGGCTACCAGATAACACGCAAGCCATTGCACTACTCATTGCTGTATGCGCCGCCCTGTTGCTGCTTTGCTGGCGTACTATCCGTATTCAGCGACCTCATTTTGAACACACATAAGTATAATATAGGGATAAATCATGTTCGAAAAACTCCACTTTAACACTGCCCAATTTACCATCCGGCCGCTTCAGCAAAGCGATCTTCATGCCATTTACGAGAGCAGGCGCAATCCGGATACCTCCAGATATATTGGTGAACCAGCGACACTAAAAGATGCTCAGGACCGAATTGATCAGGCAACGGCCCCCTGGCAGGCCAGCGAGCATGAAAGGCTGCTTCTGGCCATTATCAGACGTGAAGACAATGTGCTAGTCGGTGAACTCATGTATAAGTTTTTATGCCATAACACCAAAACAGCCGAAATCGGTTATCGCCTGAATGAACAATACATCGGCCAGGGTTATGCGTTTGAGGCTGCAAACGGGCTTATTGAAGCTGCTTTTGAGCAATTTGGACTCAATAAAATCTGTGCATTTTGCGCTGTCGAAAATCAGGCTTCCTGGCGCTTAATGGAAAAGCTGGGCATGCTACGTGAGGCCCATTTACGTCAGCACTTTAAATTCAGCCACGGTTACTATGATGGCTATATGTACGGTCTGTTACGCAGTGAACATATCATGGCAGCAACGGCCTGATAGACGAAAAAGGCACCCTTATCAGGTGCCTTGGCTCATGGAAGGATCCATGAAGATCGTTGCGTAAAAATACAAAATTGGGAGAAAATAACTGTGTCGGGGGTAATGTCCTACTGACTAAACTCCTGTTCCGATAGTTTGCCGTCGCCATTGGTGTCCAGTTTTTCGAAAATAACCGTCAATGTATCCGAGCCCGCGGCTTCCGACTTAGAGATAAACCCATCGCCATCGGTATCAAAAGTTGAAAATGAACTGTCCGCAGCATACGCGCCAATACTGGCTGCCATCAAAATGGTGCTTAACATAAACTTGTACATATTAAGTTCCTCATAAATGCTTGTTAAAATAATTAAATTCTTTAGCGCTAAGCGCGCCATCCCGGTTTATGTCCAGGCGCTCAAATGCGTCAGCGACCAGAGAGACCTTGGCAGCTTCTGAGCAACTGATCAGGCCATCGCTGTTAGCATCCAAAAGTGCAAAATCGACCTCAGAAGCAAACACTAACGCACAGGTGAACATCCCCAGGGTCAACGCAAAAACGTTTGTAATTTGCATATCAGATCCTCCGGCTAAAACGCGACTTAGCCGCTAAACTCAGAGAACTCTTTTCTGCTCAACAAGCCATCACCATTACTGTCCAGCACTTTGAACTGGCCCATGAGCAAGGAGTTTACCGTCGCTTCATTCAAACTAATGGTGCCGTCACCATCCGTGTCATACTTTTCAAAATCCTCGCCTGCAATTGCCTGTGTCGCCAGTACCGTCAGAGCCATAGCTGTCATCATTGTCATCGCTGTTTTCATCATATTTTCCTTCTGTTTTTGAATTTGTGCCGCCGCGAAACTGTTCTTAGCTTGCAGGCTGCGTTTGACAAGACTATTCCAACTTTGATGCCAGGTTTAATTTGATATTAATTTTCAATAAGTTAGTTTTTATTGGGTAAGAAAGTTCAGGGGACATTAAGGCGATTTGTTGCTAAATGGCGACAAAATTCAATTCGCGTTTTTAGCTTACTATTTAAAATCAGTTACTTATCGCTGTCGCTAGTTTGCAACAGACAAACCAGAACGCGCAAACTATCAGGTTCTATATGCTCCATGCCAGCTCAGAAATACGCTCACACACGCCATTCAAACCTTTTTTTTCTCAGGCATTGTGGAAGCAAGCATTGATGGCGCTATTACTGGCCCTGGTTCCTCTGTTGTTGTTGACCTTGTGGTTTATTCAGTCAGTTGCTTATCAGCAGCATAGAATCCAGGATATTTACACCAATAATCAAAAGGTTAAATCAGAATTCAGTGAGTTAAAAAACGCCTTTCAGGCGCTTCATAAAGCACAGCAAAACAATCAGTTACTACAAAGCGAACAACTAAAACTAAGCATCAATAAAAGCTGGCAGGTGCAAAAAAATGGGCTCGTATCACTACTTGCGCGACTTAAGAAAGACGCAACAGTCGCTAATTGGCAACACCTGCTCCAACACACCCAGGCGCCAGACAGTAGCACCCTGTCGGCACTGACCGATGCTCTGGCTCGTCAGTCACAACCGCTGCAACAGACTCTGGACAAACAGCTAACGGATGCGCTCTTGCAGCAAAGTCTCATCCGGCAGCGCTTTTTAATTGGACTGAGCATTCTGTTACCTATCCTAGTCGGCATGAGTATCTGGCTGATCAAGCGGATCTCCGGTCAGCTATTTCAGCTGGAGCGAGCCATAGAAGTCATTGGTGAAGACCGCTTTACTACGCCAATCCAGCTAGCAGGCAGCCGCGAGTTCAGCCAGCTGGGTGAGCGTCTTGAGCAATTGCGCCAGGAGCTGGCTGCCAGCAAACATCAAAAGGAAACCTTTTTACGCCACGTATCGCACGAACTGAAAACCCCACTCGCCTCCATTAAAGAGGGCACAGAGTTGCTGAATAGCGATCACCTTGGGCAGCTCAATGACAAACAACGACGCGTAACCGATATTCTCCACGTCTCTGTCGCCAAGCTCACTCAGCTCATTGACGATCTGCTTACGTTTAGCGCTGCCAGTCACCCACACAGCCAACAGGCACGCTGTAGTGCCCGGGCAATCAAAGCGCAACTGGAGGACCACTTTGCACAACGTCTACAGAGGCGAGATATCCGTATTCACTGGCACTTTGAACAGCAACTCGCGGACTTACCTGAGCTACCAGTCAAACTGGCTCTGACACACCTGCTCAGTAATGCAATTCAATATACACACAGCCAGATCCGCATCGACTTTTTGGCTACCTCAAGCCACTGGCAGATCAGTATCCGGGACGATGGGCCCGGGCTCGATCCCCAGGAGGCCAACCACTTATTCAAACCCTTTGTCAGAGGCCAGCGCAGCCAAAAAATAGCAGGCAGTGGACTGGGCCTGGCCATTGCACATGAATGTATGAGCCAGTGCGGTGGCCAGTTACAGTGGCAAAATACCCGGCCAGGATGCGAATTTACTCTGACACTGCCAAAACACGGAGAAAGCAGATGAAACTCTTCCTTTTAATCACCACACTCGTTATCAGCCTGAGCGGTTGCCAACTGAGCCCGACACAGCAAAACACACAATTTGTCGGGCCACGTAAAACGCTTGAGCCGAAATACGCCTCTTTGGCTCTACTATTGCAACGCTACCTGACACTGTGTCAAAACAATCAAGCTGTTGAGCAACAAAAGCCTGAACCTTATATCGGTCAGGTCGCTATTGAGACCTTCATGCACAGCTATTGCAATACCGTGTCAACAACCAGACAGTTGCAAGCAATTGCAGAGATCAAACAAAGTCAGCACTGGCCCCAACACTACCATCTGTGGTTCGATACCCTGAAACAACAGACACAAGTGCTGCGGGGACAAAAGATCCGCTTGCATCGCAGCAATGCCAAATTGAGCCAGATCCAAACGCAGCTGACCCAAACCAATCAGGCACTACTCACGCTCAAACAGGCGCTAGCCGACATCGAACAACAAAGGCTTCAGGACATGCCCCTGAATGCACCCATTCAAACACCGGAGCAGCCATAATGTCTTATACAATACCGCCTACCTCAGACACCCACACGTCCTCTGTTTTGCTGGTCGACGATGACCCGGCCTTGAGCGAGCTGCTGGCAATACGCCTCGAAAGCCATGGCTTTAATGTCACCCTGGCCAGTAGTGGTCATACGGCCTTACGACAACTGGCAAGTGTGCCTGTAGATGTGGTGATCACCGACTTACGTATGGATCACATGGACGGCCTCGCTCTGAACCAGAAATTACAAACCCAATACCCGGGCCTGCCTGTGATCATGATGACTGCACATGGCTCTATCCCCGATGCTGTGGATGCCATTGAACAAGGGATCACCGCGTTTATTACCAAACCAATAAACAGCGAAGAACTACTGGCAGCGATCGACAAAGCATTACCTGCGAAAAGGGCTGCACAGCTCACAGACCCTGATAACTTTCATGGCTTGTATCACCAAAGCCAGAGCATGCGCCAGCTGGTACAGCAGATTAAAGCCATCGCGCCCAGCCAGGCTAATATATTGATCCAGGGTGAAAGCGGCACGGGTAAAGAAGTCACCGCGCGCGCCATTCACCAGGCGAGCAGTCATGCCCAGGGCCCTTTTATCGCCATCAACTGTGGTGCCCTGCCCGCACACTTGCTTGAATCAGAGCTGTTTGGCCATAAAAAAGGCGCATTTACCGGCGCAATTTCGGATAAACAGGGGCTGATCCAAAGTGCAGATAAAGGCACTTTATTACTGGACGAAATAGGCGATATGCCGCTCGACTTACAGGTAAAGCTATTACGGGTATTGCAGGAAAAAACGGTCCGGCCGATCGGCGGCCAGCACGAACAAGCGGTTGATGTACGTATTCTCTCCGCCAGCCATAAAAACCTGGCGCAGGCTGTCAGCGAAGGAAAGTTCAGAGAAGACCTGTACTATCGGCTCAACGTCGTCGCCGTTCAATTGCCAGCGCTGCGTGAACGCGTTGAAGATATTCCACTACTGGCAAATTTGTTTCTCAAGCAACTCGCCACTGGGCAAAAACGCTTCTCTTTAGATGCCACTACGGCGCTGTTAAGTTATGCCTGGCCAGGCAATATTCGTCAGCTACATAACGTAGTTGAATACTGTGTGGCGATGACACCCGGCAAATTAGTCACCGCAGACAGCATTATCAGCGCACTGCCAGAACAAGACGACAAGCAAGCCTATGTAGGGCTGAATGAAGCTAAACGTCAGTTTGAGCGCGATTATCTGATAAAAGTGCTCGCCCTGTGTGAGAACAATGTCCCTCAGGCCGCTAAACTGGCTCAAAGAAATCGCTCAGACTTCTATAAACTGATGAAAAAACACGATATAAAATAAATTAGTAAAAACATTTGACCAATTATTGTGCATGCGCTTAAATGAATATGAAGGCAGGCAAGGAGTGCTTAGCCCTTCAATCACAGGGCCACCGCTTACTTTTGGTTCGTTTGAGTGAGCCTGGTTATTTATCAATATCATACAGGGATTGAAAAGCTATGATCTCTAATACAACAAAAACTGGATAACAACATGAAAATAAAGGTAAAGAAAACCAATTTGAAACGCCTTTCGGAGTCGCATTCACTTCCTCAGCAGGCGACGCCGCAAATCGCGGGTGGTGATGTAGCCGCCTCATTATCAGGCAAAATTTGTGATATGTTTTCCTTGTACCACTATTGCCGTTAAACCAAAACAGAGTTCTGAGTTCAGAACTCTGCCTTGTTTATAAAGCAGCACTCCCTTCAGTCTTGTCCCCTTGCTCTATCATGCAAAGTTTGCAATAGTATCTTCGAATTAATGTCATAAATTGACATCACATCAGAGCAACATGCTCCGTTCACAACTACACTATTATTAGAATAAAAAACGAGGTGGTTGCCCATGAGAATGCGTAAAAAGCTGATCTTAAGCTTTGTCATGACCGTTATCATTCCTATTCTTGCAATATCCATCATGAGTATCTCGCGCACCAAACAGGAGTCACTAGACCGATTTTTAGAGACGTCGGTTAACGAGATCAGACAAATTGAGAATGCATTTATCATCTTTTTTGACCAGATGAAAAGTAATGCCCGATTCTTAGCGCAGAGCAAAACGGTGCAGTCGGTGAGCAAGGACACCACAACCTACCTGGGCGCCGAAAAGATGATGATGCCAGACGCTTCCGGCGAGGCTGAGGCGGCCATCTTCGATCTGTACACCACCTTTGGTAAAACTCACCCCGAGCTATTGTTTGTCTATCTCGGCACCCGTGAGGGCGGCTTTATTCAGTATCCCGCAGAGCCACTTGGTAACTACGACCCACGCAAGCGCCCTTGGTATCAGCAGGTGAGCTCTACCCCCTCTCAGGTCATTATCACAGAACCCTATCAGGGGGTTACGGGACAGGCGATGGTTTCCGTTGCCACCGGGATCATGAAAAACAACGAGATGCTGGGCGTACAATCTCTGGATGTCACCTTATCGACACTCACCGACATTGTGAGCAACATCAAACTCGGCCAAACCGGCTACTTATTGCTGCTCGACAATCAGGGGACGGTACTGGCAGACCCGAAAAATGCTGACAGTAACTTTAAGAACATTCGTGATTTAAATGATGCCCGGTATCAGGCTATACGAAACGCGGGAAATGCGCCTTTCATTACACTGGAGTATCAGGACAAAGCCTTTTATGCCAAGTTTTACCGCTCTGAAGAGCTAGGCTGGACCTTTATCGCCATCATTGAAGAAGATGAGATCCTCACCTCGTCTTATAATATGACCTATAGCATCAGTATCATCGCGGTCATCATGCTGGCGCTGTTTGTGGTCATTGCTATCGTGCTGGCTAACAAAATCGTTTACCCCATTGAAATGGTATCGGACGGTTTAAAGGAAATTGCTCAAGGTGAGGGTAATTTGTCAAAACGGCTCCAGGTCATTGGCAATGATGAAATAAGCGAACTGGCAACCTGGTTTAACCAATTCCTCAACTCCATTAATGCGTTGGTAAAAGATATTCAGGGCAACGCACGCACCCTGAATAGTGAAGCTCAGAGCTCTCAGTCGCGGATCAATGATATTCGTAATCAGTGCCGACATCAGGAAAAAACATCACAAACCGCGACGGATACCACGCAATCCATGGCAAGTATGGCCATGACAGTCAGTGACAACTGTGGTGATGCACTCAACGAAATCTCGACGACGGAGCAACATACCCAAACCGGTAATCAGATGATCCAAAGTACCGTGGCTCAGGTCGCCAAGCTTAACGACTCTCTGGGCGACTCAGCGACGGCCATGAGTAAGCTTGAAAATGAAAGTAACAACATCACCAATATTCTGGAGGTGATCCGCACCATCGCCGAACAAACAAATTTGCTGGCACTGAATGCCGCCATTGAAGCAGCCCGTGCCGGTGAGCAAGGCCGGGGGTTTGCGGTTGTGGCCGACGAAGTAAGGACGCTGGCACAGCGCTCTCACGATGCCACTCAGGATATTGAACAGGTCTTAACTAAGCTGATTGAGCAAACTCGCAGTGTGTCTGAACGCATGACAGCCAGTGTGGGTGAATCAAAACATGCCATCGACCAGTCGGAGCTGGCCCATCAGGCATTCGACGACATAGCCAGCTCAGTTTCCCGCGTTAAGGCGATCATTGCTGATATTTCCCAGCAAGCCAATGCGCAAGGGCAGGCCGCCGAGGACACCCAATCTCGTATTCACGGTGTCAGTCAGTCAGTACAACAAGTGGGCGACTCTGCCGATGCGCTACATACAGGTGCAACACAATTGGTTGAACTGGCCAATAATCTGGATCAACTGGTTGACAGGTTTGACGTCGATGACTGAACTAAAGATCCTGCATACCCCTCCTGATCCCTTGGAGTTTAGTGCGCTGCGCAAAAGTGCAGGCTGGCAAAACCCTGCACCCGATATCGTTGCGGCCAGCATTAAGGCATCACTTTACTGGGTGCAGTGTCGTCAGGCAGATAAATTAGTTGCCTGTGGCCGAATTGTGGGCGACGGGCACATGTACTTTTACATTCAGGATGTCATAGTGCACCCGAGCCACCAGGGCCAGGGTCTTGGCCACCTTATTATGGACAACATAGAGCAGTATCTGGCGGCATATTGCCAAAGCGGCGCGACCGCCGCTTTGCTGGCTGCGGCTGGTAAAGAAACCTTCTACCAGCGCTACGGTTATTCACTGCGAGACGGCGAAAAGCTGGGATTGGGGATGTGTAAGTTTTACTAGTCTCTGACTAATTCGGCTGCCAGCATCATTACACTACTAGCATGTTGGTAGGTTTGCATATTCACGCCTGAACTGACCCGGTGTCATACCTGTTTCTTTCTTAAATGCCTTATAAAAAGAAGAACGTGCATTGAACCCCACCTCAAGCGCAATATTCAACACCGATTCATCGCTGTTCAACAGACGGGATTTCGCAGCCTTTATGCGCCAGTGATTAACAAAATCAAAGAAGTTCATCTTCAGCGTTTCATTTAAAACCTGAGACAAATAATTAGGTGATACCCCACTGACCTGTGACAACTTTTGCAGAGTCAAATCGGCATCCAGATAGAGTTTACTGTTTTGCATAGCCTGCGTAATTTTTTCAACTATCCGGGCAGACTGACACTCATCCAGTGCTGATTTATGATACTTGCTTCCTGTATCTTCACCGGGCGACAGAGTCGGAGCATCGGTACGTTCAACCTTGCTAGCGGGCTGTGGTTGAAGCAATGGCGTTGTTTGCTGCATTGCAAAAAAGGTTACGCTCCAGATAAGCACCAATGCAACAAACACTTCGGCGCTGCGCGACAGTATTGCATGATCGAACAGACTAGATACAAAAGCTGACACCAAAACAAAAACCCAAATGCAGACGGCGATATAAATAAGCTTTTTGATAACAGAGATCTGAGGGCTGTCCAGATTAGAATAACTTTCTTTCAGCTGCATATTGAATCTGGCCAGACGCCTGATAATCGCCAATAGCGTAAACCCGCATTCAACCAGCCAAAAACACATCAAAACCAGCATCGCACAGGCCAAAACCACAACATACAGACCCGCTGGCATGTCATCTGTCACGAACAATGCCCTGTGGTGCTGTGCCGGTAATAACGCAACCGCGCCGGAGATCAGCACGGCTGGCCATAACAAAACAAACTTACTTAACTTGGCTCTGTTAAGTATCCATCTTTTTTGTGTGGTAATCCCTTCAATGTACAAGCGAAGCGCCGGACACAACACGAAGAGCATGGGAAAACCCAAAACGGTATATATCTGATACCAACTGGGTAACAGAACCGGCACGATTGCATTGAGCGCAAGCACCCCACTGGCACAAAGAAAAAGCACCAAAGGTATACGATAAACACGTGTCGCTCGCGGGAGTAGCAACACAGGGACACTCAACACAATTTGCCCAATGAGCATCGCGATCAGCACCATAACGATAGATTCAGTCACGTAACTCCCCTGACATCAAAATCAATTTATCCATAATACTTTGTTTTATCAGCTTTTAAATTTCTCTTTCTACTAAGACTGTCCGCGCCTTTACGCCAGGACGACTTATCCCTACAAAATGACTAGTCTGACGATAACCTGGATAAAACAGGGCATATGCCTTTTGGCACACCTTGCAGGGACATCCAATATGACTTAAGGAATCACTTATGACAAACGCAATTTTAACCACTGGCGCATCACAGGATAAAAGCACTCGCATCAAAATCGCGACACTGTGGCTGTTAGTTATGCTGAATATGATTTATGCCGATATTCTGGCTTTTGTTTCAGCCTTTATCACTCCGGGCGTGATAGATACCCTGATGAGTGGCTACTCAGGCTCAGTCAAACTCTCGCAAGAATTACTTTTGGTCTCAGCCATACTCATCGAGATCCCCATCGTTATGATTCTCCTGTCCCAATGTCTCAGCTATCGGTTAAACCGCCTCTGTAACCTGGTGGCTGTCCCGTTAACTTTCCTGTTTGTGCTAGGAGGTGTTGAAACGGATCCTTTCTACCTGTTTTTGGCATGCATACAACTCACCCTGCTTTTGAGCATAGCCTGGACTGTCATTCGGTGGCGAGCACCTGAAACAGGGGTGTTAAACACAGCTCAAAGCTAAATCTAAGAATCACAAGGCTCAAAACCATGAACACTCAAGGATACAACGGAATACGTTTGTATTTGGAACATTAAGAAGGAAACAGACTCATGAAAAGCACACTACTTATTCCCCTTACTCTGCTTGTTTATTGCAACATAACCACAGCCAGCGTTGAATTAGGCCGGGCAGAATTCGACAAGGGTAATCTGCGTATGGCGCAATCCATTTTGTCGCAACAGCAAACCTCTGATTATCAAAAGCCACTGCTTCTGGCCCGCATAGCGCTCAGAAGCGATCAGGACGAGACGGCACTGCAACACATAGAAGCAGCCATAGAGCAGCACCCAAACAATCCGGAGCTCTATTTTGCACATGCCGAAACCGTCGCCAAAATTGCCGAACAGGCCAGTATCTTCAGCGTCTCTGGTTATATCAAAAAGCTCAAAGCCTCATTCATCAAAGCTGTCGAACTAGCACCAGACAATATTGAATACCGCAGTACGCTGATCAAGTTTTACATCAATGCACCCAGCATGTTTGGTGGAGATAAACAGGCCGCGTTAACGCACATTCAGGAGCTGGAAAAAATCTCGCCCTTCGATGCATTTCTGACTCGCTTACACCTGACCGCTAAGTCGGATGAGCAAGAAGAGTTCGCTCGTCTGATAAAAATTGGGCAGCAAAACTTTTCCGCCGACCCCCGCTTTTTTTATACTTTAGGCCAAATCTATCTTGATCAGGAAGAGCCTGAAATGGCGTTAAGCCAGTTCAGAAATGCAACTAACATGCAGGCAAAAAACCTCAAACAAGAAAAAGCTCGCTATCAGTCCATGGTGCTAATTGGTGCCTTAAGTCAGCAACTGAAACGCAATTACGACGAGGGACAGAGCGCGCTTCAGCAGTATCTGAGTGAGGCAGCCCATCACTACGACCTGCCCGATAAAAACCAGGTCAAATTCAGGTTAGCTTCGATAGCCATAGTACGAAAGAAAACCACGCTCGCGCAGCAACTACTCAACGAAGTCATAACTGAAACGCTAAGTGAAAAGCTCAAGAAAAAAGCCCGCTCCGCTTTGAAAAAACTGGCCAGGGCCTGAGCGCACTCTGCCAGAGGGCTTTAGAACGAGCCCTTTCTCACATCACAGCCCCCCTAAAGCCAGCAAAACTCCTGAGCCAGTTCCCGTTAATATTGCGGGAATAGCATCCTTAAAGGTGTCATATCTAAAGTGAAAGTAGCACGCCCCTACTGAGGTTATAAGTATCAATACTGAACCAAGCAGCATACTTTGAACGTGCTCGGTCAGAATAGAAAACACCATCAATCCAGCAGCAAGCAACTCAATGAGTCCAATAGCATACATGTGCTTCCTGCCAAGCCCATATCGCCTGAAAAACGCACTTTGTATAGTGTACACTCGTGTGCTCCAGGAGAATATCTTTTGAGAACCAGCGAGAGTGAAGAAAGTGGCCAGCAAGCCTGCGAGTATTAACATAAAAATGTTCCTGACAAGTTAAAGTGGACGCATTTAAACATTCCAATACAACATTAAGAACCGTATTATTACGCTAGTTACTATTCCAAATTGGAATGAATATGGACAAACTTGTATGCATCAAACTATTTACCGAAGTGGCACATCGGGGCAGCTTTACCCATGCCGCAAACGCACTCAATATGACGCAAAGCGCTGTGAGCAAAAAAGTGGCCTGGCTTGAAAAACATCTTGGATTCACCTTATTTCACAGGACATCCCGCGCCATAGCCCTGACCTCAGCAGGCAAAGCTTACCTCACCTACAGCCAGTCACTACTAGATACTATGGCCGAAGTAGAACACCAGATCCGTGATGAACAGGCACAGGTAAATGGCCATATAAAACTTTCAGCGCCCAGTGCCTTCGCAACACAGCGCCTGGCTGAGCCACTTGCTGAATTTATGCGTCGTTACCCAAAAGTTACGTTAGACATCAGTGTCAGCGATCAGCAGGTAGATCTGATCAACGAAGACGTAGACATCGCCATCAGAGCTTCTGTCCTGAAGGATTCAGGGTTAAAAGCAAAGAAGTTGTTGGATCACTCAGTTTGCTACTTTGCATCACCTGACTATCTGAAACGCCATGGTATGCCGCACTCTCCTGACGAGCTAAAAGCGCATCAATGCCTCACCTATTCGCTGAACAAACCATCAAATGTCTGGCTGTTTGATAAAACACACTACAAACTCAACGAGTATATTCGCTCAGATAGTCCCGAGATGATTGTAAGGTTGGCTATGTACGGGCTCGGTATCGCGGCAATGCCAGACTGGATGGTCGCCCAACAACTAAGAGACAAATCGCTTGTCACTTTATTTGAGAACTGGCAAGGGCATACTCTGCCGATGTACGCCCTGTATAAAAATACCGAGTTTACGCCGGTAAGGTTTAGAGCCCTAATCGACTTCCTTGCGGAGCATTTTACTCATTGACCCTACTGCCCTGCCACGGGTGATATGGGCTGCCACCCGCGCTTTGCCCACTGAGGAGCTTAAACAGAGATCTCCCGTTAGTTGGACATCAGTCGCCTCCGTATAAGTTCATCTTATTTTCCATTGTTTTATGTCGCTAATCGCAAAACTATTCGGTTTATCTCAGCCTCTTTGACCATTTATTAAAGTTCAGACTACAATTCGACAACAATTGATTCAGGCAATGAATCCCAACTTCATTCAGCGCCATGCAAGGTCACTCCCTCTGCAATCAACAAGGACAAACATGACAACTATTAAATTCAGCGCCATTGCGGGTGCCGTTTTACTGGCCAGCGCCTGCAGCCAGATCACATCAAATAACAACACAGACACCCAAACAACGCAGCAGCAAATTCAGCCCCCTGTGGCGCAAAAAGTGCCCCATGTCACCCAAATCCATGGTTATGAACTGGTGGACAACTATCACTGGCTGCGTGATGATTCAAGAAGTTCAGAAAAAGTGCTCTCTCACCTTGAGCAGGAAAACCGCTACGCAGACGTGAAGCTGGCGCCTATAGAGACATTGCGTGAGACCCTGTTTGAAGAAATTAAAAATAAGATCGCCAAAGACGATCGTAGCGTCCCTTATAAACGTGGCGACTACTACTATTTCAGCGAAGTAAAAGGCGACCAGGAATACCGTAACTTCTATCGCAGTAAACATGCTGACGGCAATAATGCTATAGAGATTTTTAACGCCAACAAACAAGCCGAAGGCCAATCTTATTATGCGCTGGGTGCAATCAGCATCAGCCCGGATGGCAAGCTCATGGCATTTGCGGAAGATACACTCAGCCGTCGCATTTATACCATCAGTATTAAAAACCTTGAAACTGGTGAAGTTTATACCGACAAACTCGAGGGTGCTGCGGATAGCATTGAGTGGGGAAACGACAACCGAAGCCTTTACTACATTAAAAAAGACCCCGTCACTTTGCTAGGGTATCAGGTCTATCGTCACGTGCTGAGCCAGGAACAATCACAAGATAAACTGGTCTACGAAGAAAACGACAACACCTATTATACCTACCTGGAAAAAAGCAAAGAAGGCAGTGAAATCTACATTGTCCACGACAGTACAGAAGCCAAAGGGGTGTCAGTCATTGATGCCAACAACCCTAACGCTCAGCCACAACGTCTTTTACCGCGTACCAAGGGCCATGAATACAGCTTGCTCAAACAGGGTGACTTCTACTTTATATATACCAATGACAATGCCGTTAACTTCAAGCTAATGAAAGCCCACAAAAACGATGTGGCTGACAAGCGTAAATGGAAAACCATCATTGCGCACAACCCCGATGCGAAGCTCGAGGAAGTAGAGCTGTTTAATCAGCATCTGGTTTATCAGTCTCGCGTTGAGGGGATAGGCACTCTGAATGTGCTGGATCTTAAAACTAAACAGCACAAAGCGCTCACGTTTAAAGATCCTGCCTACATGGTGTCAATGACAGGCAACCGAACACTGGATAGTCAGTTTGTTCGGGTCAGCTATCAGAGCCTGACCACACCCAAGACCATTTACGACATTGACCTGACTACTCTGGAAAAAACCCAGCGCAAGCAAACTAAAGTACTGGGCGACTTCAATGCCAATGATTATGCCTCTGAACGTCTGTTTATCGAGGCCAGAGATGGCACCAAAGTACCTGTGACCCTGGTCTACAAAAAAGCAACGTTTAAAAAAGATGGCACTAACCCACTCTTACAGTATGGTTATGGATCTTACGGTTCGACCCGTGACCCTTACTTCAGAGTCAGCACTTTGAGCTTACTGGATCGTGGCTTTGTTTATGCCATTGCCCATATTCGTGGCTCTCAAGCGCTCGGCAGACCCTGGTATGAAGATGGTAAAAAGCTCAATAAAATGAACACCTTTAATGACTTCATTGATGTCACCAAGGCACTGACTCAATCAGGGTATGGCGATCCAAAACGCCTTTACGCCCGCGGTGGCAGTGCTGGCGGCCTGTTGATGGGCGCGGTCATCAACCAGGAGCCTGAACTGTATCACGGTGTGCACTCGGCAGTGCCCTTTGTCGATGTTATCAACACCATGCTGGATGAGTCATTACCGCTGACAACCAATGAGTACGACGAATGGGGTAACCCAAATGACAAAGTCTATTTTGACTACATGCGCTCTTACTCACCTTATGATCAGGTAAGCGCACAAAACTACCCGAACATGCTAGTCACCACTGGCTTGCATGACTCTCAGGTACAGTACTTTGAACCTGCCAAATGGGTTGCGAAACTGCGCGAGTATAAAACCGACGATAACACGCTGTTGTTAAAAACCGATATGTCTGCCGGTCACGGTGGCGCTTCAGGTCGCTTTAAACGCATTCATGATACCGCGCTGAGCTATGGCTTTATCATTGGTCTGGCTGAGGGCAAACTGTAACTGCGTGCTCCATTGCTGCCAAAGCCCTCCCGCGGGGCTTTGGCATATCATCATGCTCCCGCCGCAATCCTGCGTATTTCCTGCTTTTACCCCGATACACTTATCTTTTTTGCCAAGCTGTGACACATTCCACTTCTGTGGCCGACTAACTAAGTATCATCAATAACAACAAGCAGGGACATAGTGAACACACAACACGCATTCAAACAGATGCTCGCTGACAACGACGGGCGGATCCGATATATCGCCGACCGCTACGGCGGAGCGAGTGACCGCGATGACATGTATCAGGAGATCCTGCTGCAATTGTGGCGCAGCTATGAAAGCTTTTCGGGGCAGTCATCAATCGGTACCTGGGTTTATAAAGTCGCGCTGAATACAGCCAACTCCTTTGTCAAAACCCGAATTAAACACTATGACATTAAACAATCCGTTTCCAGGCATAGCAAACAGCAACCTCAAGCTGAACAAGCAGGCTGTCAGGCCGATATTCTCAATCAGTTTATGGACAAGCTCAGTGATATCGATGCTGGTGTCCTGATGATGTATTTGGATGGCCTGAAATCGGAAGACATTGCACAGGTATTAGGGATAAGCGACAACGCAGTCCGCTCACGGATAAAGCGCATTAAGCGTGAGTTTGAACAGAACTTTGTAGGAGACGAGTCATGAAGCTGGATGATCTAAAACACAACTTTGCACAGCAAATCGAAACGAGCAGCTCTGAAGCAAAACTGGCGTTGCAAGTCGATGAGCTTAAAGTCAAAACTAAAAAATATCAGCGAGATATTAAAGTGCGCGATTTTATGGAAATCTCTATTTCTTTGTTACTTATTCCCGTCTGGCTGTATGGCCTCACAATTAGCTTTAACTGGGTGCAGTCTTTAGGCTGTGTTCTGGCCACCCTGACGAGCCTGTATATCCCCTATAAATTGCTTAAAGCGCGGCGCCTTTCCCCCTGCAAAGATGACAGCATCCGGGCATATTTACATCAGGAGCAGCAAAGACTTGCTCAGCAAAAGCAACTTTTGGAGAGTATAGTCTGGTGGTACATAGCGCCCATTTTTGTCAGTGTTATGCTGATCACGCTGGGCGCCAACATGGATGATAATGGGGTGATTCAACTCGATACGCACATGCAATTGTATTACCTGATCGTGCTGCTCGGTATGGTGGGGATCTACTTTTGGAATAAACGCGCCGCCGAGAAAAGGTTTGGACCTTTGCTGACGCGCGTTGAACAGCAACTTAATGAACTGTGCGACGAATAGGCACATCAAGGCCATACATCATCAAGCCCCAAACTGCTGACGCAACGGGGCTTAGCGCGCTAAATTCCCCGAACGGGCTCTGCCGCATAAGCATGATGAAGCAATGTGCGCAAAGACTCAGACTCTCTCAGCCTATGGCCCGAAATTTCCGCCACTTCGACACCTGGTGTCCAGGAATTCATCACCACAGCCCCGCGAAGCGATGGCAAACTCGCCAATGTCACAGGCTCAGTGCGCTGCTCGATACTAAGTAAGCGTAGTTGCCGCTGAACCATGCTCATCATAGTGCCTTGTAGTTTTGGCGCCTGTGGCCAAATCACCGTTTCACCATCCCAAAAGGCAAGATTCCAGATGGTCCCTTCACTCAGACAACCTGTATCATCTATGAATACAGCATCATCATAGCCCTGCTGTGCAGCCTTGTGGAGGTAGTAAGTTTTGCTTATCTCCCCAACATGTTTAATTTCAGGCAAAGGTCGGCAATATTCGATAGCCAGCAGTTTCAGCGGTCCGCTCGGTCCATTCGCAGGAGCACCAGTACGAACCATAATATTCGGGTGGGTATCCATACTATCCAGGGTGAACTCTCCATGGGCAGAATACAGAGTCACCGTCAAAGACAAGCCTTTGCCCGCCGCAGCGATCGCCGTACGAACAGACGTCAGAATTTCTTCATCAGACAATGCCTGACCAAACAATTCGACTGACGCATGACGTAACCTGTTCAGATGCAGATCCATGCCCTTTACCATGCCATCACGCACCTGCATAGCGGTAAAATGTGCAAAACCAGAGAAGGCCAGCTGGCTCATTTGAGGATCCTGAAATAGCGTACCGTTAACCACAGTTTGCGGCGTAAAGGTGTGTTCTTTCATACAATTAACTCCCGGTTTGAAACCTTTTTTGGAAGCCAGTACTATAAACCCTGACAGCACTGTGAGAGTCAAGAGCACATCATGAAAATCGGCGAATTATCGAAACAAACAGGGATCAGCATTCGCATGCTGCGGTATTACGAAGAGCAAGGCTTGCTTCACCCCAGCCGCTCCCCTTCAGGCTATCGCCACTACACATCGAACGATATCCAGACACTAACCCGTATTCAGTTACTGAGCGCGGCAGGCATGACACTCAATACCATTTTGCAGTTCCTGCCCTGTATTCGCGGCGACAGGCCCATTTTTGAACCCTGTGACGAGCTCAGAAACCTGTTACATAGCGAAATCAAAGCCGTTGATGAAAAAGCCGCGCGACTGGCTGAGAGTAAAGCGATACTCAGTCGGTTTTTGGAGGAAATTGAGCAAGGGTAAGCCAGCGCCCATACCCATTGTTGTTAAATCAAAGTAGTATGATACTCATCTAGCTCAATGGAATTTGTGAATGAAGTGCCCTGAATGTGCCCAAAATGGGATTTCTCCACTGCAGAAATCGCTTCTTATCTTTGATACAAAAGTCCGTTGTAAATTGTGTGGCGCCCTGCTTTATCTTCACAAAGGCGCTTTATGGACGATAACAGGCGCAATGAGCGTGAGTATACTGCTTGTATCAGTCTTCGCTCTTACCATACGGTCTGTTGACGTGATTTTGTTGGGCGCTGTATTAATTCCACTGCTGGCCGCAGTTGCTGCTTTGTTGTGCCCGATGAAAGTCAAATCGAGAATAGGCACTAAACGAAGAACCGCGCGTCAAATTGCCTATAAGCAGAACAAAACGAAATAAATTCGTTCACGAACTGCCTTCTTAGTTTTTAATATCAAAATCCAGCTGTACCTTTTGGTTGGTCTGCCTGACGGGTGTGCCATTCTCTATCTTAGGGTTATATTTCCACTTTTTTAGTGAGCGTATGGCTTCTTGATCAAATAAGCCATTATGGCTCGATTCAATGATGCGAATATTCTCGGGCCTGCCTTGCTCGTTAATATCGAATTGCATCTGAACATAGCCGTTTTTAATCTGAGGATCTGCCTGCTGAGTTGACGTGCAACCACCGATAAGAACCAGGGTAAACAGCGCGGTCAGTAAGTATTTCATATGAGGGTGCTCTTATTATTATGATTAGTTGGTGAATATGACAGTGTGGCTCGCACACTGCCAATCTACTTTCTATCAGCCCACTACGCTTGTTGCAACAGTTTGCAAGATTTTCCGCCCAGATGCAGACGAACAAGCAGTGCTATCTTGTCTTTTAACCAGACAGGGCCAAAGTCGGCGATATCATCATGGCGCGCTTTGGGAATGGTCACCACGCAGCTGCCAAACTCGACTTGCTCCGCTTCGCTGGGCAGCACGCCCGAGTCTGCCGGAAAGTCGCTGGCACGTATCGACAGCACCTTGATATCCTTAGTTTTTGGTAATGGCACACGGCGGTGGTCTAAGGTAATGATCTGTCTAACATAGGGCTTGTCTTTATTGCCCAACCAGGCAGAAATATCGCCCCCATTTGAGTGGCCAACCAAAGTTAAATTGTTAAAATCATAACCGATTATAATGCGTTGCAATTCTCCCTGTAAAAACGCCAGTGTTTTTGCACCACGCAGCCAGTTCTCGCTGCGCGTTTCAAACAAATTACCAGAGACAGAAAGCGGCGGATCACCCGGCAATTCATGCCCGATTGCGACCACCAGATACCCGTGTTCATTCAACACGCTGGATAAAAAGGTGTAATTAGTATGCGATATACCGTAGCCAGCGCCTAGGAACGCCACCGGGCAAGGAGCTTTTTCACTGCACTGTGCCTGAGATTCGGGATAAGTGATCTCAATCGGAATGGCTCTGTCACGGGCTTTATCGTAAACACTGGCAGGTTGAACGTCGGCCACAGCGGTACTCAGCCAGCAGGCAGTTACCAGACCAAATCCTTTTAAAAACTTCATAAAACTCCTGAACTATATCGTTATAAACTGCCGTATTATGCAGCCTTAAAACGTCCAATGTCACATTTTTGTACCCGGTTCCAAACCTGGTTCCTTTGCTTATGCTGGACGTTTTAACAAATATCGACAAACTTCAGCGCCAGTAAGATACTTTGACGATATTGTGGACATTGAACTGGAAAAATAGGCGCTTTCGTCAAAACTGCATCTTTTGATAGCAAGATTTTCGCATGTGCTCCCTGTTTGCCGTGCATGCCGACCAGGGAGGCACTTGCGGGAAGAAATAGTTACAGAGTATCGATTTTATCCTTTATCTCTGCCAGCTGATATTCGTTATCAACGACCTTAGCGATGTCTTTAAGCGCGCGTTTATAAGCCGTATTGAAAGCCGTCTCACTGGTCGTGACAATGTCCGGCTTTACGCCGACGCCTTCCCAGTTGCTTTTGGTTACAGGATTGATAGCCTTGGCAATAGGAATGCTGGCCCGGAAACCGTTACCCAGCTCGTAGTATTGCCAGGGATTTGCGCCGCCTTTGGTAACTTCACCCACCAAGGTGGCTCTGTTCAAGTGCTTCAGGTTGTAGACAAACTCTTCGGCTGCCGAGAAGGTTCCTTTGCTCGTGAGCACATACAAGGGAATGGTCAAATTCGCCTTCGCAGCGACCTCTTTTATAGTATAAAATTCGCGCGTGGTGTTGGTGGTGCGCCAGTAGATGCTATTTAAATGCGTATCGGGCTTTAAAAAATAGCTGCTGATCAGCTGCACCATTTCCCCGCTGCCACCGCCATTTTTTCTCAGATCAATGAGCAATGCATCCGCATTGGCCACAAACGTCATCACCCCTGCCACGATGCGTTTTGATTCATCCGTAACATTATCAAAGCCCCAGAAGTCAATATAACCGACGTTGCCGGGCAAGATCTCGACCTTGTTAAAACCAGAGTTGTTACGCGCCAGTTTAGTGAACCAGGATTCATATTTTTTCTTTGCCACAACACCGCTCGGATCGCGCCACTGCACGCCAAAATGCGGGTCGGTTTTTTTCAACTCTGCGGACAACAAAGCGGCAAATTCATCCTTAGTAACAGCTCCTTGAAAAGCTTGGTTATCTTTGAGTTGACGCAAACTCTTTGCCAGACCGGGGATTTTGTCAGTTTCAACATAACTGTTTTCAATTTCATTCACTAAAGTGCTGACAACTTCCTGCTTGTTAAGCGCCTCATTGGCACTGCTGATACAAGATAGCATCGCCAGAGGTAGGCCAAAATACTGAATAAGCCTCATTTGTAATTCCTTCTAATTATTAGTTATCAGGCAGTTAAGATACCTAAATCAGTAAAACGTTCACTTTTTCTCGCTGTTCAGGCTTTTTCAGCGCATCGAAGGACGCTTGGGCAAAATAAAAGCGCCCCAGCAGGGTTATTTTGTCTTTTGCTAACAGGCATTAAAAAAGCCGCATTACGCGGCTTTTCCTGTTATTTTTTATATTTTTCGAACCACGCGAGCGTGTGTTCGATTTTACTGATCATCCGCGAAGGACGTCCGGCAATACCATGGGGTGCGCCCGGAATTTTCACCAGTACAGAGTCTATCTTACGGTGTTTTAGTGCCTGATAGAACTGCTCTGTTTCAGCCATTGGCGTACGAAGGTCTTCCTCTCCGGTCATTAACATAGTCGGTGTGGTAACATTACCAACCAGAGATAATGGTGAGCGTTCCCAGTAATGGTCAACATGCTCCCATGGCATCCCCGGGAACTGAGTGGGGATCTGCACCAGGCCACTGTCGGCGGTCAGTACTTTACTTAACCAGTTGATCACCGGCTTAACAACAACAGCAGCATTAAAGCGGTCTGTCAGGCCAATGGCATAGGCAGTCGCGATACCGCCCGCTGAGCCACCCGCGATAAATAGGTTATCCTGATCAATAAAGCCTTTGGCAATCATGGCGTCTACGCCCGAGTTATGATCGGCAAAGTCTTCTTTTGAGCTGTACTTGTATTTCAACAACATCGCAAAACGCTCACCGTACGAGCTACTACCACGATGGTTATCGTAAAACACAACATATCCTTGTGCTGCATAGCGTTGTAACTCAGCCGAGAAGTGTGGACCATAAGCCAGGTGTGGACCACCGTGGATCTCCATCAACAATGGATACTTCTTATTCGGATCAAAATCTGGTGGCGTGATATACCAGCCCTGGATCTGCTCACCATCAAACGATGATTTGTAAGTGATTTCGTGTACTTTGCCCAGTGTTTTGTGCGCCAGTAAGTCCTCGTTCAGCGCAGTCAGCGACTTCACTTTCCCTTTACTGGTTGTGACAGCGACATCAGCCGGACGCGAGCTTGAGCCTTTGGTAAAGGCAATCTCACCATCAAAGTTGGCGCTAAACTGACCGCTCAGGTAAGGACGGCCCAGCGTGGTGCCTGACAGCGTATTGGTCAGATCTTTAATTTTGCCTTTGGTAGTAATGGTGGCCAGCTTGCGCATGCCATGGTCGTCGTAAGCCATTGCCAGCTTAGTGCTGCCTATCCAGCTTGGGCTTTGGATTGAACGGTCAAAGTCCTTCGCAATCATGCGAGATTGCTTGCTTTGCCAGTTCATAATATTTAGTTTGTGATTGCGATACGGGTTCAACTCACCCGATGAGCTTAAAAACGCCAGCTGCTTGCCATTTTCTGAAAAGCTCGGAGAGTGCTCGCGACCCGGCGCATTGGTCAATTGCGTGATCTTACCCGCGAAATCGACTTCAAACAGGTCACCCTCCAGGCGCTTATATTCCCAGTCTGCAATGCGGTTAGCCGAGAACACGATGCCCTTTGAATCGCTGCGCCAGGCCAGCTTACCACTGTGGTGATAGTTACCTGAAGTTAGCTGACGAGGCGTGCCACCTTCGCTTGGCAACACAAATATCTGCCGATACCCTGGCTTAACCAAGCCGCGTCCATCCGCCTGATAATAGGCTTTATCAATCACAATGGCCGACTCGGACCACTTGGCGCCTTTTGGCTTTGCCGGCATTTTGGCGATAACCGCGGGCTTTTCTTCTACCTTTTGGCTAAATGCCAGCCATTTACCATCAGGCGACCAGGTCAGATCACCGATCCCAGCCTGTAACTGAGTCAGCAAAGCTGTGCGATTTTGCGCAATGTAATGCACGTGCACCTGAGTGCTGCCAGAGACATCACTCAAAAAGGCGATCTTGCTGCCATCGGGTGACCAGCGCGGCTGATAGTAGCGGTTTTCATCTGAGAACAAAGGAGACTGTACGCCCGTTTTTGCATCGACCAGCCACAAGTTTTGTCTTTTGGCATCTTTCATCACGTCGTTGCTGTTACGTACGTACACCACTTGCTCGCCGTTGGGCGATATTTGCGGATCGCTTGCATATTCAAGCTCAAAAATATCTTCAGCCTGTAGCCCGGCATTTGCCTGCGCCAATACGGGTAGTGTTGCAAACGCCAGTAAAGAACATTGCAAAGTACGTTTCAGTCCAAAAGGCATGGGCAGCCTCCTATTGTTATCATTTTAATAAAGGCCACATAGTTATTCAGCTGAATACAGATGTCATCCAATACGCGATAAAACGGAATAAAAACCCGACGTGTTATAAAGTCACACAGATATTGAATGTCGCTTAAGTCAGCCAAACCTATGTCTGGCTGTTAATCTATTGAGCTTGATACGCTTTTGTTTGTATCCCTTGATGGGCACTGTGGGTTCACTACGCTGATTTTTCTAACAAATGGGCAACCACCTTGATAGCCTCTTCAAATTCAAAGTCTTCAATCAGATCAATCAACCGCTTGCTGGTCGCCTCGTCCAACTTATGGCTAGCAGCAAGCTCACGCACCTGTTCAACTGATTGCATATCACAACTAAGCAGCAGTGCTTCAAGCTGAGTAAAGTCCTCTTTCGTTACCTTTAAACTAACCACATTTGTTCGCTTAGTTAAAGGCGTATCTTCCTGATTTAGTTCACTCAGCTGCTTGTGTAGCCCCCTCAGGAATTCAGTCAGATGCTCTACCTGGTCCAACTCGACTTGCTCACCGCTGCCAATCGCTTTTTCAATCTCTGCGGCGCGTTTTGATAAGTCATCCATGCATAAATTGGCACTTGCGCCCTTCAGAGAGTGGGCAATACGCTCAGCATGTTCGAGATCACCTATGACCAGCGCCTGATTCAAATTAATAGTTTCCTCAATTTGGTTTCTGGCAAATTTCTTAATAATGCTCCAAAACGCCTTGTCATTGCCGCCCAGCCGCTTTATAGCGCGTTCAACATCTACACCAGCTATCTCTATTTGCTCATCGTTTTTCGCTTCCTTGCCTTTATCAAACTGCACTTCAGTTTGCAGCGCAACAGGTTCAGTAGGCTCAGATTGCTTATATAAGTGACAGCGTATTGTTTCTGCCATTTGATTGAAGTTGATTGGTTTACCAATATGGCCATTCATTCCGGCAGATTGACACTTTTGAAGATCTTCCTTCATAACGTTTGCTGTCATTGCGATAATTGGTAATGCGTTAAACTGACTGAGCTTTCTGATGTACTTTGTTGCAGAATACCCGTCCATAACAGGCATTTGTATATCCATCAGTACGATGTCAAACGCTTGTGCCTTAATCATTTCAACCGCAACCTGACCATTCTCAGCGATGCTCACCTGAAGGTTTAACGACGACAGCATTTCTTTGGCGATTTCCTGATTTGTGCTGTTGTCTTCAACCAAAAGTACATGCTGCTGCTCAAATAAAAGCGCGGTGTTGTCGACCTTTTTATACGACTCATTGCCCCCTTGCTGCTCCGACAGCTGAAAAGACTCCATTATCGAATTCAGTAGCACAGACGCATTCACAGGCTTCAAAATGACCGAGTCAATAAGTTCATGCACCTCTGAGTTCATACCAATATCCGTTCCATATGCTGTAACAAGCACATACTTAGGTTCTGTTTCCAGCTCTAAAGCCCGAATATGTTTAATCGCATCAATACCGCTCATATGCGGCATTTTCCAGTCCATAAAAATAATGTCATAACCCCCGGCTTGCGCAAGCTCGACGGCACCGGAACCACTGGCAGAGCACGTCACCTGAAACTTCATTGCTTTAAGCAAATTAGTTAAAATGGCCCGTGCACTTTCATTATCATCGACAACCAGCGCTTGCTTACCCGCAAGCTGACTGTCAGGACAAATTACATTGGTGAGTTTAGCCGATTGTAAGCCACTCTTTATGGTGAAAAAGAACTCAGAGCCTTTCCCCTGCTCACTGTGAACACCAATAGAGCCCCCCATGAGCTCCACAAGCTTTTTGCAGATACTCAGACCAAGTCCGGTACCACCATACTTGCGTGTGATTGAACCATCTGCCTGTGAAAAGGCCTGAAACAACTTATTTTGCTGCTCGCGAGACATGCCAATGCCCGTATCTTTCACTGAGAACTTTAAGGTTACCTGGTCTTCAATTTGCTCAGCGGCGGTCACCGAAATAGTAATTTCACCCTGCTCAGTGAATTTAATGGCGTTACCACACAAATTAATCAGGATCTGCCCCAGGCGCAGGGGATCGCCAACCAGGCTAATTGGTACATCAGGGGCGATATCTAGCAACATTTCCAGGCCTTTCTCTTGCACCCGAATCACATTGATGTTGACCACATTGTCCAGAACCTCTTGTAAAGAAAAGTCGATGTGCTCAATTTCAAGTTTACCTGACTCAATTTTGGAAAAATCTAATATATCGTTAATGATCCCCAGCAAACTTTTCGCGGCTTGATCTATTTTATTGATATAGCCCATCTGTTGCGGGGTAAGATCGGTTCTAAGCGCCAAATGGCTCATTCCGATAATGGCATTCATCGGGGTTCGGATCTCGTGGCTCATATTTGCCAAAAACTCCCCTTTTGCGGTACTCATTTCATCGGCTTTATCCTTAGCCTGCCTTAATTCTTGCTCCATTTGTTTGCGTTCTGTCACGTCAAGCAGCAAACCGACCACGCCTGCAAGCCGATTTTCAGCATTGGTAAATAACGCCTCATACACAATGAAATTTCTGGGGTCGCCTTCTGCATTCTCGATTGTTATTTCATAATGGTGGTTTGACTCTCTGTCGATTAAATCCTGATGGGATTGCTCAAAAACCTGAGCAATCTCATAATCGAAAATATCCTCAGCCGTGGCGTCCAACACATCGGCATCGAAAGTTCCAAAATATTGATTAAAAACGCTATTTACGCCTAAATATTGGCCTTCGCTATTTTTGTAGTACATTGGGCTTGGGATGGCGTCGAGAATTTTCTTATTCAACTCCAGCTGCTCGACAATGCGCTTTTCTGCTTTAGACTGTAGGTCAATATTCTGGGTCAATTGCAAGCTCACCGCCAGGTCATTAATAACCGATTTAACCCACTTGTAGTCCTGCTCTGTCAGTTCAACCAGGCTGCCTAATTCCAATAACCCGATACTGTCGTTACTCACTACCAGCGGAAAGTAATACAGCTCACTAATAGAGAGCTTTTGTCCGTTCAACTCGATAGCATATTGCTCTTTTTCAAACTTCATAGAGTAGGGCTTTTGAGTGCTAAGAACATGAAAGTGAATGGAGTCATAATTGCTGTATGTTGTGGCGCAGCTACTGCTATAACCTGTTCCGGCAACTCGGTTAAGTGCTTTCTGATCTTCAAATACATATAAGCCAAGTAAAGGAACGGATAACCGCTGCTCTAGAAACTGTAACAGCTCTTCACCCAGATCATGCGGACTTTTCTTGCCTCGCAATGCAAGGCCAAAGTCCTTCATAATAGTGTTAAACTCAAGTTGCTCAGATAGGTCATTAAGCAGCTTGTTCATAGACATAGAGAGTTCCGACAGCTCCCCTTTTACGGATTCATCAAGCGTAAAATTATAATTACCTTGCTCCACATTGCTGACTACCTGCTTTTGGATAGAGGCTACGGGGTTAATATACAATTTCCACAGCAGATAAAATGACAATGCGATATTGATGAGTAAAATCAGATTAAATATGTTTCTGAACATATAAGCAGCGCTGAGACTGTCTTGATGGCTTTGCAATTCATTATTAAGGCGTGTTGCAATGGCCCTGTGCGCCTCGCCAATTGCGGTCATAATTTTTGATTTTTCGGCTAAAAACGTATCGCTGAATAAAATCTTCTGCGCGCTTGTTAAATCGGGTTCCCCTCCTTCCACCCAATTCCCATACTCATCCCGATAGATCCCCTGAATGGCATTGAACGCCTGCCTTTCTAACCCCACTAATCCATTCGACGTGGACAGGGCATTTTGCATTTGCAACAGCTCAAAATCTTGTGCCCCAAGTTGTTGGAAGCGCTCGATAATATTATGCCCGTCTTCTATCCGCTCTAACTTTGGCAAGCTGGCATGAGGTGACGCGAGATTATCCCAATAATCGAAAGTATTGGCGCTTTGCGCTTGCACTTTGCCATCCCGTACAAGCAAAACAAACTGAAACAACTGCTGCCATTTTTCATCGCCGGTTACCGCATAGGCACGGGCAAAATTGGTTAAGTTATCCGAGCTGAGTTTCAATTCATGGGCAAGTTCGGTAAGCTGAAATAACTGTGCTTGCTTCTGTGATAGAGCATTGACCTCTGTCCTGACAAAATGCGACATTAAGCCGATCCCACAACTCACAACCAGCATCATTAAAAAAGTGATAAAGAAGCTAGCTCTTAAGCTTTTCATTACACTCAATCCCTATTTGGCGTTTCACTAATAATAGACCTATATTTCTGAGTACGTCGTGCAATCGTGCAATCGTGCAACATAGTGGTAACAGAGGCTATGGAAGAACTAAAGACCGTGCTGGTAGTAGATGATGTGAAAGAGAACCTGGCTTTCATGGCGGAAATTATCAAAGACAAATATCGTGTATTGGCAGTAAAAAGTGGTGAAGCCGCTATTAATCTTGTTGAGAACAACCAGATAGATATTATTTTGCTGGACGTTGTGATGCCACAAATGAATGGCTACGATGTCATCAAATATCTGAAGTCACATGAGTCTCACTGTGAAATTCCGGTCATCTTCCTGACCGCAAAAACCAGCGTCTCAGATGAAGAAAAGGGCTTTATGCTGGGTGCATGTGATTATATCAACAAGCCAATTAGCCCCCCCATCCTGTTGGCTCGCCTAAATACGCATCTGCTAAACAAAGAATCGAAAGATATTCTTAAAGACAAAAACAATTACTTAGAAGAAGAGGTCCAGAAACGGACCGAGCAAATGTCGCAGCTGCAGGACGTCACCATTCAGGCAATGGCAAGCCTTGCAGAAACCCGGGATCAGGAAACCGGTAATCATATTCGTCGTACACAGCTTTATGTCAAGTTGCTCGCCACCATACTCAGTGGCAAAGAAAAGTATAAGCAGATACTGACCCCCGAAGTCATCAATATTTATTACAAATCTGCGCCATTGCATGATATTGGCAAAGTAGGCATACCGGACAATGTACTACTCAAACCAGCCCGGCTTACAGCAGAAGAGTTTGAGATTATGAAAAGCCATACCGTGTTTGGCCGTAATGCTATCGAAACGGCCGAGTCAGCGCTGGGCCAGACAGACAGCTTTTTACAAACAGCAAAAGAGATTTCTCATTATCACCATGAAAAATGGGATGGCTCAGGTTACCCCGAAGGGCTCAAGGGAGAAGATATCCCACTCAGTGCCAGACTGATGGCCATTGCCGATGTTTATGATGCGCTCATCAGTCGACGAGTTTATAAAGATGCCATGGAACACAGCGACGCAATTGCGATTATGAAAGAAGGCCGTGGTAGTCATTTTGACCCCGAACTATTAGATGAATTTCTGGCACAAGAAAGCGCATTTTTTAAGATTTCTCAACAATACCGGGACTAAGATCGAACGGGGGACTTATGCCTTACTCAATTTTATTGGTGGACGATGATGAGGTAAACCATGACATCGCAATGACCATGCTGGGCGAAACACATAGCTACTTTTCGGCATTTAATGGGGAAGATGCACTGACACTGTTCAGTGAACGAAAGTACGATGCTGTTTTACTGGATGTCGTTATGCCGGGAATGAACGGCTACGAGGTTTGTCAGGCAATTCGCAAGGCTTCAAGTCATAACGATACCCCGGTTTTATTTGTGTCATCCAAAGACTGTATTGACGACAAACTGGAAGGCTTTAAGGCGGGTGGTGATGATTACATCACCAAGCCATTTGATGCAGACGAGCTGGCTTTCAGAATCGAGCGCCTGGTGAAGTACAGCAATGAAATAGACACTTTGAAAGTAAACTGCGAAGCCGCTGAAGAAGTCACAATGACCGCCATTACCAGTTGCAGCGAGCTGGGACTGTGCCTAGAGTTTATTGAAAATACATATCGGTGCAACACGCTCTCAGAACTCTCTACGGCCATCCTGTCGCTGTGTCAAAACCTTAACCTGAAAGCGTCCGTGCAGCTCGGGTTACTGGGAGAGTTTCGAGATTTTAGCAACTTTGGCGTAATTAACCCGCTTGAGCGCGAATTATTAAAAAAAGGCCGCGAGAGCAAAACCGTTATCAATATTGAAAAGCGAAGCTTCTTTAACAGCGCCTATTGCTCCTTGCTGGTTAAAAATATGCCCACAGACGACGAAGAGAAATATGGGCGCTTCAATGACATTCTGGCTCTGGTCGTCAGAGGGGCGAATGCCAGACTAAAAAGTCTGGAGAGCAATGTTCAGGCTATTCAGGCAAAAAACCAGGGCCTTAAGGAGCTTAGCCAGATTGCCAGCAAAGATTTAGAAAGTATCGAGCACATTTTTAAGCACTATAATGAATCGTGTCAGGAGCTGATTGAACGACTTATCTTTGATATCGAGGAGTCAATGCTAACCTTTGGGTTCAGCGATGCGCAGGAGCGGACAATTCGCGAAACCCTCGACGGAGCAAAGGACGATTTACAACAGATACAAGCACATTCAGAAGACATGTCGACAACCTTTAATGACTTTTTTATCAAGCTGGATAAGCTAATCGATTAACGCTGAGGGTAATATCAGGGTTAAATGCATCATGGCACTCAGAGTTTTCACATCGAAAACGAGTGTCATGTTAAGCAAAGAAACCGCATACACCAGCGGGCTCAAATCAGGATAGCGACTTGCTCATTACAACCACATCCACGCCACGATAATTCACTCGCTCCTGTGCCTGCCAGCCTAAACGCTGGTAAAGCCCACCGTCTTGTTGTTCGGTTTGTAAGTGTAGTTCCCGAACACCAAAAGACTGAGCCAACTGCTCGATTCTTTGTACCAATACAGAAGCGACCTGCTCACCTCTTGCGTGAGGTGCGACATACACACCTCCCAGCCAATGCGTTTTATCCGGGTAAATGGTCATTTCGTGAAAGCGCAGGTGAGCAACGCCAACAGGTTTGTTTGCCTGCATTGCCAGCAACGCCAGTGGGATAGCATCTTTTTGCAGATACCCTGCGAGCTTATCTTCAAACGAGTTGACTGTAGCGCCAGGTGCCAACGCCCCCCACTCGTTGAAATACCAGTGAGCAACCAGCGCCGTCAACTCCGGTCGTTCGGCAAGAAAACAAAATTCCAATGTCATCATTCCTTGTCTGTTTGTTGAATAGGTCAACTGTCTCAATATTGATACAGACTTGCAAGAAAGTAATAACTGCGTGCTTTTTGTCTGTTTGTACTAAACATTCAAGGCTTATCAACGTCGAAAATTTGCATCCGGAATGCCGACTAAATCAATTCCCTGATGAATATTTTAATATAACATCAAATGGCCTTTGTAATTAAAAGTGCACCTTTCTCATGGCTGGCAAGATGTGCCAGCCTCACATTTTTTAGGACAGACTATAAAAGGAAAGTAAGTATGATCTCTAAGTTATTACCAAGCTGTGCTTCAGCGTTATGTGTGAGCGCCACGCTGACACTCGGACTTCTCCCCGCTTTCTCTGCCACCGCAGCGACGCAAAGTGGATATTGTGAAATATCCAGAACCCAACCTGGCGCGCCGCCTATGAGTTGGGACAACAATGACTACGTGACAACCGCCAAGTATTCTGTCTTTGGCGCTGAGAGCTGTGAAGTCCCAAACAATGCGACCATCACCAATATTCGCGCGAGTTTTACTGCCTATGCGGATAGACAAGTACTGACCCGGGGCCTGCTGCTGGGCGATTATATTCTCACAGTTAGCGCATCTTCTCCCTATTTACCTAATCCGCTAACGGGTCAGGTAAAAGCCATTATGTCGGCATACGGTGCAAACTCATTAGGATCTTCGACAGTTAACCTGCCTTTTAATGGTACTCGCTTAGATAATCTGTCATTCACCCTGAAGGCACAGCTGAGCAACAGTGTGAATTTACGATGTGCTAATAGAAACCCGGCTGAGTGCGAAGACTATATGTATTTCGAATACACCATCGGCGTTGATTATGAATATGAAGTGCCCGGCGTGCCTGATGCGCCAGGCTGGATCAATGCCTCGGCCTCCGGTAACAGCGTGAATGTGAACTGGGAACCTGTCAGCGGTGCAACTTACAAAGTGGCCATTCAATATAACAACAATAGCTGGACAGATTATCAATATATTCCAAGTCCGGCTTCAGCGTCCTACATGAGTTGGCAAAACTTAAATGATGGTAATCGTCGTTATCGCGTCGTCGCTTGTAATAGCTATGGCTGCTCTCAACCTTCGCAGATCTCAAACACAGTTACAGTGAGCTCAGGTTTGGGTACGCCCAACGCGCCTTACGCCAGATTAAGTGGCAATACAATCATTGTGGATTGGAACGATGTACCCGGTGCCTATCAGTATGTACTTTCAATCAAGTACAACAACAATAACTGGACTGACTACCGGTTCTACAACGCACCAAACACGTCCAGTATCTCCTGGTCAAACTTAGGGTCAGGCAACAGGCAATATCGCGTCAAAGCGTGTACGCAAAGTGGCATTTGCTACAACGCATCACCTGCATCTAACGTTGTAAGTAACTAACACTTTAATCCGCGTCGGCTACCAACCTCAATGCTTTGAATGAAGGTTGGTAGTCGCCATTGAGTAATGAATTAGCCTGCAATTAAGGAGCGTTGAAATTTGTTAAGCTATATAAGTCGGCTTTTCTTCAGAATGAGTGACATAATTTTCGTTTATTCTATAGGTCGCCTTTCTAATCTGGTTGTGCTTGAGTAAGGGGTTTAGCAGTGGTAATTTATTTGCTTCGTTATCGCAATGAATGATGCGTATATAGGGCTGTTGAAAGCGTTAACAGGCCTGAAGTAATGCCAGTACGCCCGTCATTTTTACAGGGAATAAGCGTTAAATGTTATGGCCACAAACAACAAATTAAAAAAAGTGAAAGCTGGCAGGGATCACATTGCCGACAACTTCTACAATGCACTGAGCCTTTCAGATATGGCACAGCACGCGCATATCTCTCCCTACCATTTTTTACGGGTTTTCAAGGACACTTATGGCGAAACGCCCAATGAATTTTTGATCCGGCTCAGAGTAGCACACGCAAAGAAACTGCTGATTACCGAAAACCACAGTGTCTCAGAGGTTTGTGAGCATGTGGGTTATTCAAGTCTTGGTAGCTTTTCTTCTTTATTTTTAAAGCAAACAGGCATGGCACCGACTTTATATCGACGCAAACTCTGGGCCTTGTCGGCTGAGCCATTTTGCTTTCCCGCTCAGGCCATACCGGCCTGTTATGCTCGTCACTTTTTAGGCAAATAGCGCAATATTGGAGAAACCTTTACTGGATTTTATCTATACAATAAAGGTGAACTCACAACAAGGAATATGAAGATGATCACATCCATAGCGCATGCCACAATATATGTACTAAATCAGGACGAGGCGCTTGATTTTTATAAAAATAAGCTTGGTTTCGAAATCGGTGATGATATGAAAGTAGAAGGCGGTTTCCGGTGGTTAACTGTCTATCCGAAATCGAATTCACAGCTCCAACTGGTATTAGCAGAGCCAAAAGAAGGGCCCATGTTTAACAAAGAGGCTGCCGAAAAAATACGTAGTTTAATTGCAGAAGGCGCATTCGGCGCGGGCGTTTTCGAAACGGAAAATTGCCAGCAAACATACGAAGAGCTTGTCGCCAAAGGCGTGGAATTCATTCAGCCGCCAACAGAGCAATTATATGGCGTGGAAGCCATGGGTCTGGACAACTCCGGAAACTGGTTTAGTTTGGTACAAAGATAAAACCAGATCACTAAGTAAAGTCAGCAAGTCGCGCCATGCGGCTCTGCTGCTTTGCCTTGCATATATTAAGCACCTAAGAAGTGCTCGCTATTTTATGTCTATCACTCTCCGGGCTCTGGCTGCCTACATGATTTTCGTGGTAATAGCCGCTCCACCAGCGGTCTTTGATACACACTAATACCAATTTGCTTAATTAAGTGGTCTATTTTGAGGCGAGAAAATAGGGTCGATAACAAGGCAAAAATTTTGCTATTTAGTTGTTCTAAATAAGAAATTTTTAACGCTGTTAGCGTCCTATTTGCTCCTTCAAATAGACCAGGTATTAAGTGAAATTGGTATAATACACCTAATGTAACAACAGCACATTCAAATCCGCCGGTTTTCCATCGCTGACAGATAAAACCTTATGCGCAACCAAATCGTGCCCTGTCCTGCGAAAAACTTGTCGCTGCGCGTTCAGGCAGCAAATCAACTTGTTAGGCTAATATTACTATTTCGTTACATTGCTAACCAAGATTTAATAGCCCCTCGATCTCGCGAGTATCAAATGCACCCATTTTATATGGGTACTTATCCTAAACAATGAACGAAAACAGCCGTGCTGCCTGGTATGGCTGGGGGATTAGTATGACTACTTTACACGCAAGATATAAAACCTGGCTGATTAAATTCAGTGGCTTAGCGCTATTACTTGTTAGCCTGGGCATAAAAGCAAATAGTGACTGGATCATTGGCTCCGGGATCTATGATATTACCGGCCCGGCCGCCGATCGGGGCATGGTAGGGTATGGCGATGTTGGGCAGACCACCAAAGGGATACACACACGCCTCTGGTCTCGTGCATTTGTAATTGGTAAACCAAACTCCAATCAACTTGTCACCTTTGTCAGTGCAGACCTGCAAAGCATTACGCAAGGAGTCCATCAGGGCGTACTCAAGAAAATTGCCAGTGACCCGCTGATTGCACCACTTTTTAACCAAAACAATGTGATGCTTAGCGCAACTCATGTTCATGTGGGACCGGGTGGTTATGATCACAACATCATGCTTAATATGAGTGCGCTGGGTTATGACGAAGACAATTACAACACCATAGTCAACGGGATATACCAGTCTATTCGTAACGCCTATCTGAGCCGAGGCTTGGGCAGTATCCACATCAATCAGGGGCAATTGTCTGGTGCGGCGGTTAACCGTAATTTGACTGCATACAACCAAAACCCGGATGCCGATGACTATGACACTCAGATAAATGAAACCATGACCTTGCTAAAGCTGGTGAAGAGCAATGGCCAGGAGATTGGCATGATCAACTGGTTTGGCGTACACAATGTGTCGAGCAACCAGAGTCAGCGCCTTATTACCGGAGACAACAAAGGGGTTGCTGCCCAGCTGTTTGAAAAGCACAAAGGGGCGAACTGGCCACTTTCGGGTCAGTTTGTCGCTGCCTTCGCAAACAGCGAAGAAGGGGATGTTTCGCCCAATGTATGTGGACCGGAAGATGGCTGTGCAGGCAAAGGTAACAATGAAGCAAACGTCGCGCTATCAGCAAACAAGCAATACAGCAAAGCGCTGAGCCTTTATAACAATGCAACAGACGCACTCAGTGGCGCATTGGAGGTACGTTTTCAGTACGTAAAACTGCCAGGGTTAAACGTTTTGGGTCAATACACGGGAAATGGCGATCAACGACTATGTGAGGGTGCCATTGGATTTTCAATGACAGCCGGAGCAACCTATGACGGCCCGTCTGGCCAGTCGGGTGTATTTGAAGGCATGACACAAGACAATGAAGGATCAAGCTGGGATCGTAGTACAGTAATAGGTGCTGTTGGCGGTGCGTTTAAGTTCATTAATGATTTTGCTGGCCTGCTCGGCTTTGATAAAAACGTGCTGGGCAGCAAAACCCATGAGGCATGTCAGTATCCTAAACCCACCTTTTTACCCACAAAATTGGGCTCCGGCGCACACCTGTATACAGATACCCTACCCTTCCAGCTCTTTCAGATTGGTAATATAGCCCTTGTGGGTATTCCGGGAGAAATGACCACCATGGCAGCACGCCGCCTGCGGAACGATTTACAGACAGCACTTGCCCCTCGTGGCATCACCACTGTGGTCTTTGCCGGGCTGGCGAATGCTTATGGCGGGTATATCACAACCAAAGAGGAATATCAGATCCAGTATTACGAAGGCGCACATACCCTGTTTGGTCAGTACAGCCTGGCAGCCTATCGGCAAATTTTTAGCGGGCTTGCCAATGCTTTGGTACACGACGATAACCTGGACACAGGCCCAAGCCCGCTGGACTGGTCAAATAAACAAAAAGTTTATGCCATTGGTGTAGTTTATGATGACAAGCGGTTGTGGGAGTCCTTCGGGCAAACCTGGAGCGATGCCAACAGCAGCTACGTGCGTGGTAATACGGTTAAGGTGAAGTTTCGCTCTGGCCATCCTCAGAATAACTTTAAAACGATGTCGAGTTTTATGGAGGTACAGCGATATGAAAACGGTGGCTGGTCAACTGTCTTAACTGATAATGACCTGAGCACTAAGTTCACCTGGATCCGCGATACCGCCGCTGACTGTATGGCCTGCTCATTTGCTCAGTTGGAATGGACTATCAACCCGGATATGCCCAGAGGCACCTACCGTATCAAGCACACAGGTCACTGGAAAAGCGGTTGGGGCGGCAAGATACGCAGTTACTCAGGGCAGAGTCGCTCATTTACAGTGAACTAATTTTGTTTATTGCCCGGCCATGTTTTACATGGCCCTTTGCAAACCAACGCTTTTGTCAAATTCAATAACCTTCATCAAAACACCCGTCTGATCTGACTTTCCCAGCATCTTCGCTCCATCGCCAGTATACCCAACCTGAACTCACCCAGTTTTACATCGTTAATTCATGACAACATCGGATATACAAAATTTCTTGTTCCCCCTATCATCAAACTAAAAACTTGAATGTTTACTCTATTTGGAAAAACCTGACGCAAAACAATCACACCTCAGTGCTTAATCTAAATGACTAAAAACCACTATGACAACACAAAAAACCAACGCAGAAAAAAGCACAGAAGCTTTCATCAGCACACTTTACCGTGAAGCCGCACGCATACCACCCAATGAGTATCGTGTATGGGCTTTAGGGCAGCTATCCCGGATCATTGACTTTGATGCGGCATTTTGGGGCAGCGGCAACAGCGCAGATATTCACTTTCATTATGTTTGTCATCTTGGTTTAGACGAACAATATGCCCACCATTTGCAACAAACACTAGCCATTAATCCGATAAAAGAGGCGGTGATCAATAACCTCGGCAAACCGGTCAATATGCAGGATGTCTTCGCCGATGATGCCTTTTATCAGTCCGAATTATATCAAAAACTGTTTAAACCCTATGGCATTGAACGCATTTTGGCTGCGGGTCATTTTGATCAGGGCAATGGCCTGTATTCATTGATCAGTTTATATCGCTTAGACCGCCAACATGTTTTTACCGAGCAGGAACGCCAGTTACAGGAGCGACTGGTATTTCACCTGGTCAACGCCGTCTCTCACGCCTTTTTTCTGCACTTGCGAGTTGGCAGTGCGCTGCAACAAACCCAGGATCAGGCTACGTCTGCTATTTGCGACAGTAACGGGTGTTTCCACCAAGCGCAGCCGCGCTTTGTCGCGTTAATGAATGAGTATTTTCCCAATCGTACTGGTGTCACCCTGCCCTTTGCGATAGGCAAAGACCAAACCACCGTGGAGGTTAATAATCTGGCGGTTTCGTTTCGTGCGCTTGGTGAGCTGTTTATGGTCACGCTCAGACTGCCCGGTCCGCTCGACACCCTGAGCCAGCGCGAAAGCCAAATTGTTGAATGGGTATGTAAGGGTCTGACTTTTAAGGAGGTTGCCAAGCAGCTGAATGTGGCTCCTTCAACCGTGTCTAATCATTTATACCGAATTTACGACAAGATAGGGATAAACAGCCGCAGTGAACTGGCACAACTGGTGGATAGCCAGCGCTCAGGGTGAAGTGAGATAGCGTCATGGGCAGAGCGGGTATTGACGCTAGCCGATAGATATGAGTACACCGAGCACTTCTCGCACTTTATTAAATCCTCCCGGGTAGAGAGCCGAGTGGTGTGAAGCAGATCCCGGGTCGCAAGCGCCCGGGATGACAAGGGTGTTGGTGTTAGATGGTGACAAGTTCAGATAGTTTTCGTTTTAAAAAGACTGGAACTTGTTAAACCCATTTATTAAACGTTGGATCAACCTGGTTTCTTTTCCAAAACCTCAGCATCAGCTGGTAGTTGCATCACTCTAGCCTGCTGTGGTAAATCAGGAGAGCGTACATGTGAACCGCCGTAGATATGCTTTGTAAGCTGCTTAATTAATATTTTCATAATTCAATCCCTCATTTTTCCTTTTGAACTAGCCATTGGGTAGTTCCTTTTTTCGCCTCATTTTCCATTATCTCGGCTCTTTGTCTTGCTGGTAAATCTGGAGAACGGGAGTCTCCTCCCATGACCAAACTCATTTGCTGTTTATCTAGTTTTTTCATAGTTAAGTTCCCTTGCTTCAGCCTTTTTTGCATAAGATAACAGGCACCCAAGCAATAACAGCTGAATAAATAAAACAACATTATCTCTTACGTACAGTTTGATGTAAGCGTTATCTATCCAATAGTGTTTATATGCTAAGACTTCAAGCCAAGTTACCAAGTTAACTACAACAGCCAGTGCGAACACCAGTAAAATCATACACTCTTGAGAAGACAGACTTTGTTTTTCATATACTTGAAGAAAAAATCTTACATCGGTTTTTCGATACAGAAATAAAGCCAAGTCTCTACGATAAACGATTGGTAATATAAATACAATGTTAACAAATGCCTGAAAAAGGTAATAATGGACTCTCCATTCAATAGTAATAGAGAAAACCGCTATGTTTACAACGATGACCGCCAAATAAGATAGAAAAAACCATCTTGCAGTAGGCACCTTCCAGCTTAATAACAACCCCAGCACAATAACAAGCGGCTGAGCATGATCAACGATTGTATAAATATCAAACATATAAGTTACTCCTTCTCCTGATCGTTCTCTTGAACTTCATCTGAATTCGGCTCAGCAAAATCCAACGCATTGGTTAGATCTTTACCAAATAATAAAAATACCTCAAACAGCTGTACACTGCTCATATCGGTTTTACCGGACTCATAATTGCTGATGGTGGCCTGATCAACGCCAAGCTTTTTAGCCAGGGTGGCCTGAGACCATTTACGCTCCAGGCGCATCCGCCTGACCGAGCTTTGAATATAGCGTCTGAATCTTTCCGTTTTGTTCCTTCTTGTTATGTTATTCACACACTTGTACCCTCTCCTTATACTGTGAGCGAAAAATACCACCCAACAACGCGCGCAAGCAACCAATTTTTAACATAAGAAACAAAAAGTAGGCACTTTATGAATCTATTTATAAGTCTACTTTAATCAAGGCGTTAAGTTACCTGCATTTGGCCCTAAACAGCCCGTTTACTTTTTATTTAAATGAAACTAACAGAATTCCTTTTAAAGTAGTGCCGCTTGCTCAACCACAATGGCATGGCGCTTGGCCAGGCGCAGGTGGTCTTTGTCGTAACCGCCGCCGATCACGGTTGCAACGGGTACACCTGCTTGCTGGCAGGTCTTGAGTACCAGAGCATCGCGTTGCTCCAGGCCTCGCCAACTGATGTCTAACTTACCCAGGCCGTCGTGCTCCCAGATATCCACACCGGCGTCGTACAATACCAGATCCGGATTAACGTCTTCGAGCAGGCCTGTCAGGGTGTCTTCTACGATCTGCAAGTAGTCCGCGTCCTTCAGGTTGTTTGTGAGGCCAATATCCAGATCGCTACTGTGTTTTCGAAATGGAAAGTTTTTCTCGCAGTGGATAGAACAAGTAAATACATAAGGATTATGTTTGAGCATGGCTGCAGTGCCATCGCCCTGGTGGACATCCAGATCAAAGATCAGCACATTGTTTACTTTTCCTTGCGCTATCAGGGTTGTAGAAGTAAAGACTAAATCATTGACCATACAATAGCCTGAGCCAAAGTCGTAGTGAGCATGGTGCGTGCCACCAGCCAGGTGACAGGCTACACCGGTTTGCAACGCTAACTCTGCGGTCTTGAGTGTGCCCAGCGGTGCGGTAAAGGTCCGCGCCATTAGCTGCTCTGACCAAGGCAAACCAATACGACGCATCGATTTTGCATCAAGTTGATTACGCCACAGGTCCCACAAATAAGTATCGCAGTGCACCGTTTCCAGTGGCTCCGGAGATCCCAGCTCAGGCTGATATACGTTGTCGCCAATCAAGCCCATTGCCCTCACCTGCTGATAGAGATTAGCGAACTTACTCATCACAAAACGGTGATTTGGGTCAAAACTAAATGAATAATTGGGGTGATACACCAGCGGCAGACTGGTATTGAGTGATTGGCGGTTTATATACATATCCAAAACAACATATAACGAGGATGGCGTGAGTGTAGCGCATCTTTCCACCTTGTGGTTAGTATGGCAACATATCATCACCTAAACTTTGCGTATTTTGCCTTATGGAACTGAACTTTGCCGATTTTTCGCCAACTCAGATATATCACCTTATGACTCAAACCGTGATCCCAAGGCCCATCGCCTGGGTGTTAACGGAGTCCGACGACCAGAACTACAATCTGGCCCCCTTTTCTTACTTTTCAGCGGTATCCAGTGCGCCGCCTTTACTGATGTTCTCAGCCGGCAAAAAGCCGACAGGAGAAATAAAAGACACAGTAAAAAACATCAAATCAACACGCAGATGTGTGATTCACATTGCCTCTGAGCATGATGCTGAACTGGTAACGCAAACGGCTGCAACGCTGCCGCATGGCGAATCCGAAGTAACCGCCAACGACATAAAGCTTGCTGAATTCGCAGGCTTTAACATGCCGCGGATCGCCCATTGCGATATCGCTTATGGCTGTGAGTTATATGAAGTTCAGGAAATAGGCGACACACCGCAAAACCTGGTGTTTGTGAAGATCATCAGTTTGTACCTGAGCGACAAAGTAACTGAGCTGGACCACAAACAACGCATTAAAGTACTGGCCGATAAAGCCGCCCCACTGGCACGTCTGGGTGGTGGAGAGTACTCAGGGATCACGGCCCCATTTGCGAAAGTCAGACCGGCTTAAAGTCCAGTAATTAAACCAGGGCTCATTTTCTGACAATGTGCGCTTGAGCCCTCTGTTTTTTCAACTGATATTTGCCATTCCGCAGGGCTACAAGTTCAAACAGAGTTCACACACCATGATTCCCCTTTCATACGGTTTCGGTATACTAGCCGCTTAAAATTCACAAGAAGAACAAGAAGATGATTGGAATAGGTGAAATAGCAGCCATCAGCGCTGCATTTGTTTGGGCGTTTTCAACCTTGCTATATAAGCGCTTTAGCCACCACCTTAGTCCATTTGAACTCAATGTCAGCAAAGGCGTGATCGCCGCTGCCTTGATGGTATTTTGCATGCTAATTGTGCAAGACACCGCATATCCTGTATTACCTTCCAGCTGGGCCTGGCTGATTGCCAGTGGCGTTTTAGGTATTGCCATTGGAGACAGCGCCTATTTTGCCGCGCTCAGAAATATTGGGCCCGCACGCACTTTAGTCGTGGAAAGCCTGGCACCAGCCATTGCCGGCATACTGAATATCCTGATCCTGGGAGTCTATCTTAGTCCGCTTGCCTGGCTTGGTATTCTGATAACAACCTGTGGTGTCATTGTTGCGATTAAACCTACCAAAACTCAGCCTATAACAGATAAAAAACACTATCTGCTTGGCATCGCGTTTGCGCTCACTGCCGCAACCTGCCAGGCCGCCGGCATGGTGCTCTCTAAAGGCGCGTTAAATAGTGAAACCATCAGTAGCTTATGGGCTGCATTCATCCGTCTTTCATCTGGCACCTTGTTTGTTGCTTGTCTGGTCGCCTGTTTAAAGTCACAAAGCCTAAACCAGGCACTGACATTGAGACAATTGTCGGGTAAACGCTGGTTATTTGTTGCTGTCTTTTTTGGCACTTTCATTGGTTTGTGGTTACAACTCCTATCTGTTAACCACACAGACCCGGCAATTGCACAAACCATTTTTGCCACAGCGCCACTCATGGTAATGACTCTGGGCTTGATCCGAAGAGAAACGGTCACCAAAGCAATGCTTTGCGGCGGTGTCATCGCACTGTTTGGCGTATTTTTGTTATTACAGGGGGCCTGACTCGCTCACGACCGCTGAATCCTATAACCTGAACATGCACAAAATGACCTATCTATGGCTGAATATTTTGATTCTACAAAACCCGGACAAGTTTATCGTCGGGCGACTCTCTGACGTTTTCTGAGCTTTGTCTAAATTATGGGAGTACAGTAAACCCCGCAGCAAGCACATACGTACAAAACCCTAACTGTATAAAGAATGGAAGTTAAACATGGCTAAAAATGTATTAGGTGGAGCGCTGCAGTCTTGCTGCACAGATCCGTTGACCGGTTTTTTAAGGGATGGATTTTGCAATACCAATCATATGGATGTTGGTACTCACGTAATTTGCGCCACAGTCACAGAGGCTTTTTTGGCCTTTACCCAATCCAGAGGCAACGATTTAACCACGCCACATCCGGAATATCATTTCCCGGGCTTAAAACCAGGCGATGGGTGGTGTTTATGCGCGCTAAGGTGGAAAGAAGCCTATGAAGCCGGGGTTGCTCCTCCTGTCAATCTCGAAGCAACGCACGAAAATGCGTTGGAGTTCATCTCATTAGAGGTCCTCAAAGCACATCAACAATAAAACAATTGGTTAAAAAACACTTTCTAGCCTGAGTATTATACTCTGCGCTAGAAAGCGACAGCTGCCAGCCCCTGACTTTATAGTTCCCCTACTTTTAACTTAGAAAAAGCGTTAACACGCAATAAAACCAAGCTCACTAAACAATTATTCCCAACCACAAAATGTTACAATATAACATACCAACAAAAACAATAAGGAACCCTCATGTCAATGCGATTTCACTCTCAAGTATTGTCCATTGCACTTGCAGGTACGCTGACCATCAGTAGTCAAGCAACCGCGCAAATAAAACTGACACCCACTGAATTACAAGGCCTTGATTACCAAAAAGCGCTAATTAATGGCCAACTAGACGCCAGTATTCCCACCCCAGAGAGTATTCTGGGCTTTCCTGTCGGCCAAAAAGCGGCAACACCAGCACAAATCACCGACGCACTAAAACAGTGGCAGCAAGTCAGTGATAAAATGCAAATTGTAGAATATGCGCGCTCTCACGCAGGCAGACCCTTACACTATGTGGTTATTTCATCTCCAGAAAACCTAAAAAACACCGACCGGATCAAGTCAGATATCGGCAAGTTAGCAAACCCAAAAAACCTCTCAATGAGTGAAGAAAAGCGCATTATAAACAGACTGCCAGCCGTCGCCTGGCTTGCCTATACTATTCATGGCAATGAAGGGTCGGGCAGTGATGCGGGACTGGCGGCAATCTACCAATTAATAGCATCACAAGAAAAAGACATTCAAGATATGCTTGAAAAAAGCGTTATCATTGTCGACCCTCTTATGAACCCTGACGGTCGTGCGCGCTTTACACAGGAGCTTCAGCAGCGTCGAGGGGTTGCCCCCAATGTAGACACCCAATCGACGTTACACACCGACGCTTGGAGAGCTGGCCGCAGTAACCATTACTTGTTTGACTTAAACCGTGACTTTATTTTGGGCGTTCACCCTGAAACGCGCGGTATTGTTAAATCAATCAATGAATGGAATCCGCAATTAATGATTGATGCGCACGAAATGGGCCCAATGGACTCTTATTTATTTGGTTTGGCGCGAGAGCCTGTAAACAAAAACTTGTCCGCATCAGGCAGGAAATGGGGGGGGATTTTTGCGCAAGATCAGGCTCAAGCTTTTGATGATCAAAACTGGCCATACTACACAGGTGAATGGTTAGAAAACCTTTACCCGGGTTATTCAAGTTATGCCGCATTCCGAGGCACTATTCACATTCTGTACGAACAAGCGCGCATCAAAGAAGATGGTGTCATGCAGCCGAATGGCCGTATTGTAAGTTATGCTGAAGGAGTTGATAAACAGCTTGTCAGTAGCCTGGTTAATGTAAAAACACTCATTAAGCACTCAAAAGATATCTATCGTGACTTTGTGAGCGACAAACGTAAGCTCATTTCAAAAAACAGCCCATATGCTGATAGAACTTTTGCCATTTTACCGTCTGAGAACCATCAGCGGATGGCCAAATTTGTTGATTTAATGCAGTTGCAAGGCTTTGAGATGCATCAAACTACGCAACCTATTGCGGTTAAAAATGCCACTAATCAACTTGGAAATTCCGTCTCACAAATGCTCCCCACAGGTACGTTAATCATTCGCAATCGCCAAGCTCAGGGGCGGCTTGTCTCCACTATGCTGGAATTTGATACCAAGATAGACGACAGTGTACTCATTGAAGAGCGTCAACGCGTACTGCGTGATGGTTCCAGCTTAATGTATGACGCCACCGCATGGAATATCACCATGATGCACGGTGTTGAAGCCCTGGCCATTCCAAGCGATATCAATGATAACATTCGCCCTTACTCTGCACCTGAAAAACGTCCGGCAATAATTAAAAAAGCGAATTCCATTGGCTATGTGGTCAATGGCACTAATGATGCTTCGGTAGGATTTGCCGCTCGCTTAATGGAACGAGGGGTGACAACACGTATCCTTGACAAAGAAACGGCCCTGGATGGGGTAAATATGAGTCGAGGCACCATTATAGTCTCACGCTACGACAATGAATTCTTTGCCGGCGATTTAGATGCAGTAATTGAGAAAACAGCACAGGAAATGTCTGTCACTGCACATGCGGTAACAGGTGGTATGGGTAAAGGCGACTTGCCTGATTTTGGTGGTGAGCACTTTAAGGTACTGAATCAACCAAAAATCGCCATTCTTGGCGGCCCCGGCATCAGCTCATTAGATTTTGGTGCAATTTGGCATAGCATCGACAGCAATCTGGGGATCCGTCATTCTCATATAGACTCAAATCGCTTTAGTATCACAGACCTGCGACGCTACAACACGTTCATCGTGCCATCAACCTGGTACAACCGATTGGGTCAAAATGAACTATCAGCAATAAAAACATGGACAAAAAACGGTGGCACACTCATTGCCATAGATGGCTCTGTAGCCCCGTTTGTAGATAAAGGTGCTCAATTCAGCCGGGTAAGGCAAATTCAGGATACCTTCAAAGACATAGCCACATATGATGTTGCTTTACAAAAAGAGTGGTTAGCACAAAAAAACGGTTATCCTGAGGTGAGCCAGGCCTGGCAACACAATGCTGCTGAGTCAGTCAACTACCCCTGGAACAGCGAAACAAAAACACTAAGCGAGAAGCAACTGAAAAAACAAGATGACTGGCTCGCACAATTTAAGCCAGCAGGCGCTCTGGTTGCTGCCCGTACCGACCAAAAGCATTGGTTGACTTTTGGTGCCCCTAAAGTGATCCCGGTTCTGACTGCCCAAAACCCGGTTTTGATGGCCAAAGAAGGCGTGCAGGCGCCGGTTAGGTTTGGTGCATACCAGGAAATGGAAGACAAAAAATGGAAAAAACGCGTGGAAAGTGCAGCAGATAAACCGCTTAACCGCACAATAAACTGGTCAACGTTACCTGACAAACAAACTCTGACGCTGCGTATGAGTGGCCTGTTATGGCCAGAAGCAAGCAAACGAATCGCGAATTCAGCTTACTTAACACGAGAGCGCCTGGGTAGAGGACAGGTTATATTGTTCTCAGGCCAGCCTGCATTTAGAGGCTCTACACTCGCCACCAACCGGTTATTATTGAATGCGATCGTATACGGTTCTGGCTTGGGTACTCACCAGCCAATCAAAAGTCTTTAATGACCTTACTTAACGTATATTGAAGCCAACAGCCCTGCAACACTTAGCTTGCAGGGCTTTAGCAAAAATGAGACTCAACGAAAGCATCTGTGATTGGGAAACTGGTCCTACATCAGTTATCGAGAACTTCTAACAATTTGACTTTACACCAGTGTGATTTATCACCTCGGTCAACGTACCAGATATTGACCTTTTTTTTGCTCATTAATGCAGCCAATGCCGCTCCGTGAACGGACGAACTCTTGGTCCACAGCTCACAAGTTACCGCCGGGTTGTCGGGGTTGGGACCAATTCGGCCACTCCCATTTATAACCATCCAGACATTCACTGAGTCATCGTTTGTTTCATACACTTTTAATGACGTCACATTGGCATTTGAAACAAGCCTGTCCGCTGACAACACATTGCTGTTAAACACCAAAAGCAAAATAAAAAATACGCTTTTCATTGTAGCTACCCTTTTTATTTAACCAAAAAATAGAAAATAACAGATGCGCCAAAGGTCCTGAACGAGCTTTCCTTTGTAACTTGTCCACTCTCACTTTTTTATGCACTAACCAAATTAAGTCCGTTTCACCTTGTATGAGTCCTGTCGTGAGCATAAACTTTGTCGGGCAGACCCTACTCCACGACAAACAAATACTCATTCAGTATTTTATCCAGCTCATCAGTTTTAAACGGCTTTCCGAGGTGCGCATTCATACCTATGCTCAGGTATTTATCTACCTCGCTTTGCATCACGTTGGCAGTTAACGCGATGATCGTCAGTCGCTCTTTATCATACGTTTCGCGGAGGGTTCGGGTGGCTTCCATACCATCCATCACTGGCATCTGAATATCCATTAAGACAAGGTCAAATGCACCATCACACGCCTTGATTGCATCAATCGCTTGTTGCCCGTTTTCTGCAATCTCAACCTCTAAGTCAAAACGATCTAATAGCTTAGTCGCCACAATGCGATTAATCTCATTGTCTTCAACGAGTAGCACCCTAAACCCACCAGCTGTGCTGACAACGTCTTCTGCCTGGTCTAAATTTTCTGGGTTATTCTTTGCAGCAATTTGGCTGGGCGTATCTTTAACAAAAATGCTGATCAGGTCTTTTTTTAGTAGTGGCTTATAAAGTATCGGGTAGTTCAATTTTGGCGTAATACTTTGCTCTGTATGCGCTGTGTAAATGACAACTTTTGCAGGTAACACCGCTAAGGTTTCTAGTCTCTCTAACAACTCATTGGCTTCACAGTCGGGCAATATCCAATCAAGCAGTAGCATGTCAAACGTATTCGCGGATAACATTGCCTCGGCTTGCTGTCCGTTTTGCGCACGCGATACAGTCAATCCCACTGACGAGGCAATGTTATCACTGACTTCCATGTAAATTGGATCATCTTCTACAATTAATATTGTACCTGCAATACTGGCAGTCGAGACTTCCTGCTCGGATAATGATGCCTTACTGACCGTGTTCAGAGGTAAACGAACGCTAAACGTAGAACCCTGCCCGACTTCACTGACCACCGCGATATTACCCTCCATAAGCTCTGTCAGTAATTTACAGATTGTCAGTCCCAGTCCGGTGCCACCGTAGCGACGCGTTGTGGATGCTTCAGCCTGTGTGAAGCGCTCGAACAGCTGATCCACTTTATCCTGCTCTATCCCTATCCCGGTATCGGTCACTGAAATCTCCACCCAGTCACTCGACGCGGTTTTAGCTTCCCGATGCACAGCGAGCGTAATCGAACCAGATTCCGTGAACTTCGCAGCATTCGACGTGAAGTTAAGCATAATTTGATTGATCCGGACGGGATCGCCGACATACCAATCACTGAGCAAAGGGTCAATATCGAAAATCAGCTTGACCCCTTTGGTGTTGGCTATGGGCGTGATCAAAGATCTCAAGTTATCGAGCAATTCCTCAAACTGAAATGGCGTTTGTTCGATATTAAGCTTCTTAGATTCAATTTTTGAAAAGTCGAGAATATCGTTAATGATGGTCGTCAATGCATTCGCCGAAAAGCGCACTTTCTCGAGGTAATTTCTCTGTACTGAGGTCAGTTCAGTGGCCAACAGGATATCCGTCAGACCCATGATCCCATTCATGGGCGTTCTTATCTCATGAGACATATTGGATAAAAACAAAGACTTGGTTTCGGCTGCCTGGTTTGCCTGCGCATTGGCTCGCTTCAGATCGCGCATCAACCGCAGCAATACGACAATAATAAGAAGAGAGACCAAGACAAGCAGGAAGAGGATCGACCTTGTCATCTGCCAGTAAACAGTGTCGACCTGTTCGCTAAGTTGCTGCGTTTCTTGCAAAATGGCCGTTGATAGCGTGCTGTTTTGTATTGGTACCAGTAGGTTTGACGCAGGTAATGCATTCTCGAGTATAAAACCTATGTGCAAACGCATTACCCTGAAACTGCGGCTTTCCAGTTCAAACTGTTCGAGTGACGTCATAGAGTGCACTAACTGCTCACGTACCATTTCAACCACAGTATGTGAATTGGTTACCTGCAAATTAGACACCAGGGCAGCGCTTTTACTGACGGCTAACTGAGCTTGCGCTGAGTAAGCATCTTTTTCCAGCTCCTGCTTTGCAATGTAACGGTAGGACGTTTTGAGCATAGAAGCCAGCTGCATATATGTGTCAACGGCGTCATGAAAGTGCGTGACAGCGAGGCTCATTTCGTCGCTTAACAAGTCCCGGGCGAGCAGTTCATTGTATGCACTTTCGAATTCCAGCTGCTTTTGAGCATGCCTGTCAAAGTGATAAATATTGCTATCCATTGCAGATAAGGTTTCGAGCGATAATTCTGTTGTCGCCCTGTTAAGTCGCGCTTTCAGCGCCATCGCAGCCTGAGTATCTTGTAACTGATGATATTGCGTGATGGCTTGCGCGCCAATCCACCAAATCAATCCAAGTATTGCTCCTTCAATAAGGTATTTCATTCTTTTAATGACCTCGGCAGTTCGCCTGAAAAGGCATGTAGCAGCGCTTCCAGATCAGAGACGTCCTCATCACTGAGCTCTAACCCCAGCTGTCCGCTTGCCATTATCCGGATCGCATCCGACAATTGGACCACAGAGCCATTGTGAAAATACGGCCCGGTATGTGCGACGTTCCGCAAACTGGGCACCTTAAAGACAAACTTATCTTGCTCGTTGCGGGTTAACTGATACCGCCCGGCGTCATTGAGTAACGCTTTGGGCATGCGATCCAGGCGACCCATTTTCTGATAGATATTGCCTCCGATATTACGCCCCTGATGACAGGTCACACAGCCCAGTTCAACAAACTTTCGATATCCGCGCTGCTGTTGCGCCGTTAACGCCTGTTCATTACCTAACAGGTAAGCGTCAATGGGCGTGTTTTCGGATACCAGTGACATCTGAAAGGCGACGATGGCCTTGGTAATATTCTCAGGGGTGACCCCGTCTTCGGACAGGGCTTCGAAGCTGTTAACAAAGTGCGGCTGTTGATTGAGTTTACCAATCACCTGCGGCCAGTTACTGGCCATCTCTAACGGGTTATGAATGGGTAACGGCAACTGACTGGTCAGATCGGGACTACGCCCATCCCAGAATTGCCTGAAATTAAAGACCGCATTAATCACACTCGGGGCATTACGACTCCCCAGCTGCTGATTTATGCCAACAGAAACGGGAAAACCGTCGTCACCACCATTGTAAAGGTCATGGCAAGAAGCACAGGACGTTGTGTTGTCCGCCGAGAGTAATGGGCTTTTAAACAAGGCTTTGCCAAGCTGCACCCAGCCAACATCATAGTGTTCCAGTCGCGGTAAGGGTTGAATGGCAGCATCTACCCATTGGCTTGAGTAAGTGACTAACTCTGCACTGTTATTAATAGCAGGCTGGTGATGGCGGTTGTCTTTGAAAAAATAAAACTGCAACGCAAGCGTTAAAAATACCATTGCCAGCGCACTAAATACTGCCACCACATACTTGATACCCATACAAATAATATCCCTGGTGAGCTTGTTCGCTCTCAATTATGAGGGTAAGTATAGACACTTAAATCAAAAACCCCCATGACTGCCAGGATAAGACAAATGCAACCGGGACCACTTATCAGGTCACGGCCTTGGATATTCTCAATCAGATTAGCTCGTTCATCATGAGCCATTAACACTGATGCCGTGATTAAAAAGCAAAGATTTGCATTAGCAATTTCCCGTCCCCGACTTTCTCACGAGCGGTTAGTTTTGCTTAATTTCACTGTACATTATGTATTGAGGGCCAGCAGGACCCCCCAAATATTTGTCTTCACATTCAGTTAGCCCGGCTTTCTTATAGCAAGCATATGCCCCCGGATTTTGACAATTAACACCCAGATATAGCCAATGGAATTGTGCATAATGTTCCGCCAGATAACCTAATACGGCCACCATTGCCGCACTGCCAAGCCCTTTCCCCTGATACTGCTGACCAATCACAAACGCACGTATACCAAGCGCGCCATCCGGACAGTAAGCAAACTTTTCTGCATACGCCAGATCCAGTTTAAAGTAACCAACCAAAGTGCCCTGATGATAAATAACATGGAGATGTGTGGTCGCACAGTTTTCTTCGAGAAATTCTTGCGCCGTACCAGCAAAACGAACCTGCTCAGGGGCCAGCTGAATGGATTTAACCGCTTCAATATCAGCAGATTTCAGCTTTTTAATTGTGATCATACTTAACCTTACGTTGTTATAACATAACCCAAAATATTTGAGTGTGTGATTGTGTTTGAGTGAAACCAAATGGGCGTTATGCCCCACAACAGGAACAACCACCGTAACGAACAACAACGCGAGAATCAAGAAAAGCGGGGTGAGGTTTTCTGATCTGCATAGTATAAAACGAACAAACGTCGTCTATTGAGCAAAATAATACCAATTTGCTTAATTAAGTGATCTATTTTGAGGCGAGAAAATAGGGTCGATAACAAGGCAAAAATTTTGCTATTTAGTTGTTCTAAATAAGAAATTTTTAACGCCGTTAGCGTCCTATTTGCTCCTTCAAATAGACCAGGTATTAAGTGAAATTGGTATAATGGCTATTGCTTGCCCAGCTGCTTTAAAAAAGCCAATTTCTGCTGCTCTTGTGCACTGGGCGTGTACGCTTGTCTTTGAAGGTCCGAGAGATCGACCTCGTCCAGTGCAAACTCACTGACTTTACTTCGGCCAAAACGTGCTTTTTCCTGCGGCGAGCCAGACATCCGCTCTATCACGAAAGTCTTTAATTTCAGGCCCGAAGTATGATTTGGCAACACACTTTGGTGGATCTTCATGGGCAGTGTCTGCACACCTTCACTCAGGCGCTTTCTGGCAACCACATGAGACAAAGGTTGATCGCCTAAAAACAGATTTGCTCTGACTCGATAGATCCCTGCTTCCTGCACATTGAGCCTGGCATCAATCAGTAGATCACTGCCGCGTACCCGAGCCTGCTCCAGGTTAAGTAGCTCAGCACTGGGCTTCATATATTGCACCTGTGCAACCACGGGGATTTCATCACCTCTGACATGTGCTCGTACGGTCAGTTGCAATGCTCTGGGAAAATCTTTTTTACCAGATATACTGGCAATATAACTGCCTTCTTGCTCATGCAGGCTTTGGGTTATCAGCACCTTATTACTGTCCACCTCGCTTACCATCACAGTGGCACCATAAATATCACTGCCAGTCAGCATTAACTCTATGGGTTCTGGATACACAAAACGATACTGACTCACTTTGAGTGTCAATACCTCTTCAATATCCTGTGTCGGAATGGTCACCGGATAAAAATGATTGGGTGTCAGCCTGTCTGTGTCTGCCAGTGTCAAAGGCTGGGAGTATGGGGCATAACGCAATTGCTGCTCATATAGCTGAGCAACTTTGCCCGCGGCATCAGTCATTTCTATCGGAATATGACGCTCTGACTGTTGCACTGGCTTTGCCTGAGGTGCACTTTTTGTGGCTTGTTCTGACTGAGGGTTAGGCACCTCAGCATCCAGTGTTCGAGCAACTGCGCCATGGTGAACGGGCTCAGCGTCACCGCTGAGCCACCAATAACCAAGCCCGATTGCCACAAACGTCAGAATAATGAACATTCGGGACTTCATCCTGACCTCTCTTATTGCATCGCATTAAGCATTAGGCGAGACAGACTGTTATTGCCTGAGTTTTCAACATAGCGATAAGTACTTTTCCAGAACCAGGCACCTGTTTCTTCTTCGTAGGTGTTGAAGTTGATGGTGCGACCATCCGCTAACTGACGGCTCGCTTGAGCGGCAGTCACTTTGCCTTCAGCCCGATCGTTAATGACAGAAAAGTGATCATAGTTGTCGCTCATCAGCATAGGGTAATGATATGGCATAAACCCGCTAACAGCGTCGCTTTGCGACGCCAGCTTTCCGCTAGTTGCAACGCTTGTACTACAGCTACCAAAATCGTCTGCACGGCTGGCTCCACATGCTGAGTGAGTTGCGACAACACTGTCATCTGTGCCTTTGAGGAAGAGTTTAGTCACCCCCAGGAACAAAGTTCCATCAGCAACAAAGCGCAACCTTGGTGTTCTGGCTTCTGGCAGAGCTGCGATTTGTCTGGCGTTATTTACTTTCAGGTCATTCAACACACCCAGGCGACCCTCAACAGACCCCCCTAGCCAGGCTCTGATGGCGGCTTCAAGCAGAGGGTTCAAACCTGATGTGCCCTGAGCAACACTCACTGCCAAATCGGCCAATTCGCTACCACCACCAGCACCCGCAATATCAAAGGTCGCAACAATATTAAGCGGTGCTAAGCCAGCGTTCTCAAGCCAGTTTGCCTGATTATCCAACAAATAGCGCGCAACCAGATCACCGGTAGAGTGAGTGACCAGAATAC